>JBCCZL010000052.1:0-26046 GCA_039187775.1 Myxococcota bacterium | reverse complement strand
GGCGGGTATTCTTTCGCTCCAGCTCTTTCAACAATTTCTCCGAATCCATCTCATCTCCTCCCATCTTTTCCTTGGCATTTCGGATGATCACCTTATGCACACCTACCCTATTCGCCATTTCAAAGGCATAGCTTCGCCCCGGCATTCCCTCGATCAATCGATAGGTAGGCTTCAATTCGCTGGTATCGAATTGCATGGCAGCAGTAGCTGTACCGGGATTTACCTCGGCAAAGTCTTTCAGGTTGCCATAGTGGGTGGTAATTATCCCATAGGCTCCAACTCGTACAAATCTTTCCAAAAAGGATTCAGCAATGGCAGCTCCCTGACGGGGATCTGTTCCACTACCAAACTCATCTATCAAAAAGAGGGAAGTATGCTTCATCTGATCCCCCATACGCCTCCACTGATATAAATGCGAGGTATAGGTACTCAGATCTCCATTTCTCCCATCGCCATCTGCGACATGTCTGTGGTCGCCATCTGGTAACCCACGAAGGAGAAGACGCCGCAGACCGCCCATCCGAGGATCGTAAAGATCAGGATTTGATCTTTCCGCGACTTGGGAAGGGCGGCTCCGTGCGGGGGGGGCGCTCCGAAACCCGGGGGCTGGCCCAACCCCTGAGGAGGACCAAACCCTTGGGGCGAGCCAGGGCCTTCGGGAGGGGGACCTTGCGGGGGCGGCTGCATGTGTCGGGTCTAGCTCCGATCCCGAGGACTGTCGAGAATCCTTTCTCGCATTGGAATTCCGGAGTAGTTTTCGTTCTCCGTGGGCAAGCGGCTCCTCACCGGTCTCGCCAAGGGCCTTCTGATTGGCGCCCTTCTCGGCGCCGGCGTTCAATTCGGCCTCGGTTGGATCACCGCGGGGCTCCTCGGATATCTCTTCGCAATGGGCGTGGGAGCGTCCGCGGGACTCCTGTGCGGGAAGCCACTTTGGCGTTCGGAGGCATGGCTCGAATCGGTACTCAAAGCGCTGGCGGGTGTCGGCGTCGGCGCACTCCTTTACTTTCTTGCGTCCTATGTGCCCTTCGGCATCTTCTTCGCGATCGGGCCGGCGGAAGCCGGAACTGCGTGGACGTCCCATCCGATCCTCTTCGCTCCGCTGATCGGCGGACTCTTTGGCGCGGTGGTTGAACTCGACAATTCCGGAGCCAAGAAGTCATCGACCAAGCGGTCCGGCGATGCCCCCAAGATCCGCGCCCCCGAAGACCTCGACGACTTCTTCGCCGAAGGTTCAAAGAAGAAGAACCGTAAAGTACAGGGATAGTAGAGAGACCCTATGGCCCACCAGCAGACATGGCGCCCCGCCGGGCCCGCCGAGCCGGCGACAAGCCTCGACCGGCACATCCTCGAACGGCAGCGTTCCATCCCGGGAGCCACCGGCGACTTCACTGGCCTCTTTCAGCAGATCGGCCTGGCCGCCAAGCTCATTCATAGCCGGGTGCACCGGGCGGGACTCGCCGGGGTCCTCGGGCTCACCGGAGCCACCAATGTGCAGGGCGAGATGGTGGCGAAGCTCGACGAGTTTTCGAACAACACCCTCGTCCGAAGCGTCGAAGGCGGCGGCTATGTGTGCGTGATGGGGAGCGAAGAGATCGAAGATGTGATCCCGGTCCCCGATCGCTATCCGAAGGGCAAATACGTGCTCCTTTTCGATCCGCTCGACGGGTCGGGCAACATCGACATCAACGCCTCGATCGGTACGATCTTCAGCGTTTTTCGACGTCGAAGCGAAGGCGACGGTCCCGGCACCGTGGCCGACTGTCTCCAAGCGGGACGCGACCTCGTAGCCTCCGGATACGTCATCTACGGATCGTCGACAATGTTCGTCTACACCACCGGCGAAGGCGTCTACGGGTTCACGCTTGACCCGGGAGTCGGCGAGTTCTTTCTTTCCCACGACCACATCTCGATTCCCGCCCGCGGCTCGACCTACTCCATCAACGAGGGGAACTACCACTCATGGGACGAGGGAGTGCAGGCGTGGATCGACTGGATCAAGACCCCCGGCGACCACGGGCGACCCTACTCGCAGCGTTACATTGGGGCGATGGTGGCGGATCTGCATCGAACGCTGCTCCGCGGCGGAATCTTTGCCTACCCGGGAACTCGTAAGAAGCCGGAAGGCAAGCTTCGGCTGCTCTACGAAGCCGCGCCATTCGCGTTCCTCGTCGAAGCCGCCGGTGGCAAAGCCACCGATGGGCAGCGCCGTATTCTCGACATCGAGCCTTCGACCCTTCACCAGCGAACGCCGGTGTTCATCGGGTCGAAGGAAGACGTCGACGACGCCACCCGCTTCGTAGGCTAGTCGGGGCCGCCGGGCCTTGGCGGAACACCCGGAACGAGGAACCAGACGTCACGCTTGTCGAGTTCGGTGAATCCGTCGCCGAACACCTGAATCGTGGCCCGATAGATCTGCGGCGATGCGGCGGGCATGACCGTGTCGTTCATCTTGACGGTGATGTCGAAGCAAACGCGCGTTCCCGGAGTCACGCCGGCAAAGGTGTCGAGGACGCCGTCCGCATCGGTGTCGGTGGCGCTCCGCGCATCGCAGCCTCGCATGGCGTTGCCCGCCGTGTTGGCCTCGAGGCGGCTCACAAACGCGGCAAAGGTGTCGACTGCGTCGTTCGGATCGTCGATGAACTCGGCAGTGATGTCGATCGGTGTCTGACTGGCCAGGGTTTGGATTTGAGTCACCACCGCGTCGCTGATCGGCGTTCCCGCGCTCCAGGTGGTCACCAGCGGATTGCCTCCGGCGTCGACCGCGCCGGTATCGCTCGCAATGTTCTGCAGGTCGGTGCGCCCCCCTGCGCCCACCGCGATCCCGATCACTCGGATGTTGGCCGCGGTGAGCGCGGTTCGGGCCTGGTCGTAGGTGGTGTAGCTGTAGGGATTGGTTCCGCCCCGACCGTTGTGAAACGGCGCATCGGTCATCAGGACCACGATCGGAACCGCGGTGCTGCGGAAGCAGGGATAGCCAAAGTTGGACCCGGGGCAGGCCCCCCGCGCAGGAAATCCACCGGGGCCTCCCACGCCCATGCCCGTCGCCACCGCGAAGAGAGCGGGGACATCGCCCTCGGCGAGGTCGCCACCGCCGGACGCGTTGAGTGAGTTCACCGCGCTCTGCGAAAGGCTCGGGTTCATCGCGATGTCCTGCACGTTTCGGTAGATCGCCGGGTCTCCAAAATCCCGAAACTCACCGACGCCAAACTGCACGTCCGGAATCACCGCGCGCACTCGATCGATAAGTCCGGTGTCGGGAGTGCTGAGGCCCGAACGCAGACTGGCGATCGTGCTCGACATGCTTCCGGTGGTGTCCATGAGGAAGTAGACGTCGGCGAAGCGGAGGTCCGTCGCGAAGTCCAGCGTATCCGAAGGCGGGTCCGGCGCCGCCTGGTAGGGCTCGAAGAAGACGAAGTCACCGCGGGTCCGCGGACTCGACATGCCATCGGTGGCATCGTTCACACAGCTGGGATCCATATCCGCGCAGGCCAACACCTCCACCAGATCGGTGACGCCATCCCCATCGCTATCGGCTTGCGTCGGGCTCGTTCCGTGGGCGGCTTCCTCGCCGTCGACAAGACCGTCGTCATCGCTGTCCACGTCACGGAAGTCGGGATCGCCGTCTCCGTCCGAGTCGATCGGCGGAGTGGAGATGTCCGCATCCCCCGCCTCGACGAGATCGGGGAGTCCGTCCTGATCGCTGTCGGCGTCGTGCCGGTCCACCGTCCCGTCCTGGTCGGTGTCGGGAATGCTCTCGTGAAGGTCGGCAATGCCATCGTTATCGCTGTCGGTGTCGTGGTAGTCAGCGATTCCGTCGCCATCGTGATCCAACGGCACGCTCGGGTCCGGTCCGAGCTCGTCCTGATCGCTCAGGTTGTCGCCGTCGTTGTCGGGATCCCCTGCATCGTGGCGTCCATCGCCATCCAAATCATCCGCCCCTTCGATGAGATCGATGATTCCGTTGTCGTCGCTGTCCTCATCGCGAAAGTCGGGGATCCCGTCCGCATCGGTGTCGGTCGGTGTCTGGGCAGCGTTGCCTCCGGTCGCGCCCTCCACTGAATCGGGGATGCCGTCTTCGTCGCTGTCCAGGTCGAGATAGTCGGGAATGCCATCTCCATCGGTGTCGACCTGGTCGCGCCGCCCCTCGTGTTCGTCGGAGATGCCATCGCCGTCCTCGTCGGCGGTCGGTACGGGGTCGTCGCGGTTTCCATCCGGCCCTGGAGCTCCGCTTCGGATCCCACCGCCCGGCGAACAAGCGATTATGAGGAGCGCAAACGCTGTCCCGATGCAAGCTTTACCCATCAAACCTCCGTAGGTCGCGGCAACCCCGCGAGCCCCGTCTACTGCAGGCCCACCCGCCGCAAAGCGGCTCCACACCGGTGGTGCAAGGAAGGTACCCGACGTTGGCTCGGTACACCGCTCGGGTTTTTCCAACGCGGCGACGGGTCTCAAAGGCCCCGCCGGGGCCAATCGTCGGCACAGCGAGACCCCACTCCGAAGCACGCGAACCCAGCCTTGTCTTGGCCTCGGCTCCCCGACTCGGCTCCCCGACTCGGCTCCCCGACTCGGCTCCCCTACCTACTCGGCCCTGACTCGGCTCCCCGACTCGGCTCCCCGACTCGGCTCCCCTACTCGGATCTGGGATGTCCCGGTCGGGGGCTCAGGTGAAGGAAGGTTTGCTTCCGGTGCCCGAGAACTGACCGTTGAACGAGAAGAGCTCGGTGGTGTTGATCGACCCGTTGTTGGCACCGGTGACCTCGGTCATCCGCACCACCCGGCGCACCCCGTCCTCCCCGCGGGCGACCTCGAGCACCACCTGGGCGGTCTGTGCGATCAGGGACCGGAGCGACTCCGACGACGCGCCTCCTGCGAGCTGAAGCATGCCCAAGATCCCGTCTTCCGCTCGCTGCCCGGGGGCCGTATGCACCCCAACGAGGTTGCCCAGAGCCCGCACGCCCACCGCCGAGAACACCGGGAACGCATCGACGCCGGCCACGTCATCGACCACCAGTCGATCTGCCCGCATGCGCGCCGCCCGGTCGACCACCTCGCCGAGCGAAAGCGAGGTGGCGCCCTTGCCCGCACCGAACGACACCACGCCTTCTTTATCGATGGCAAGGTCAGGCACCGTCTCGACGGTCACGATTCGCTCCCCGTCGCCCGCGAGCGTTGCCGCGGCACCGAGAAGCGTGGTCACGCCCGATCCAATGGGGCCAGCGACCACGACATTGCGCCGCGCCGAGACGGCAGAGCGAAGGCAGTCGCCCATCTCCCGCGACAGCATCCCTTTCTGAACCAGGTGGTCGAGGTGCAGGGTCTGGCCCATCCGCCGGACCTCGATGATCGGACCACGGACGGCGACCGGGGGAAGAATGATGGTGACGTGAGGCCCGTACGGCAGGGTGGCCTCGTGAATCGGTTTCGACGGCTGCAGAAACGCTCCCGCCTGCGCAAGGAGTCGGCGACCTACCACCACGACTCCGTCGCTCGATGAAAACACCCCGTCGACCGGCTCGAGGCCTCGACCGAGATCAGCCGACACCTGGGATGGACCGTTGACGATGATCTCGCGGATCTGCTCGTTGGCGAGCAGATCTTCGAGCGGCCCAAGTCCGACCGCTTCCCGCGCGGCCGCGTCAACGAGGGCTTGCTGGTCGACACTCCCCACAGCGGCGCCGAGCGAGCTGATCGCAGTTTGCACCGCTTTGCGGGCTTCGTCCCAACGCGACTGGTCGCGCATCTGCTCGGGATGGGCATCGCTCAGGTCAAACGATTGCGCGACATGAGCCATGACCTGACGGAGCGCACCTTCCATGCCCGGGGCCACGGGCTTGGGCGGCGGGGCAGGCTCTCGAGGAAGCGGCGCAGGGGCGGAGTCCACCGCGGGAGGCTGCGGCGGCTCTGGCCGGCTCGTCGGAGCCCGCGGGGGCTCTTCGGGAGGCTCACGGTCGAGGCCAAAACCACCGCTCGGACCCGGCGGAGGAAGGGCGGGCTCGGCCGGGGCATTCGAAGGCAACGGCGGCGGCGCGGACGTCGGCCCAGCGCCGCCAAACGCCGCCGCTTGGGGATCCTGCTGAGTCGGCAGACGAGGTCGACCCCCATCGGCCTGCATCGGCGGAGGTTGCATCTCCGGCGCGGGCGGCGGCTCAAAGCTCGGCGCCGGCTGCGGCGCCTGGGGCGGGGCCTGGGGCGGCGCCATCGGCGGCTGACCAAGGGGTGGCTGACCCGCCGGCGGCGATCCCATGGGTGGCGCGCCCATCGGAGGCGGCGGCTGCTGCGGAGGCGGCGCATCCGGGAGCGGGGGAGCCGCGTTCGGCGCCGGCATCGACGGCTGGGAGGCGGCCGCGGCCCCCTCCTCGACGGTCATAATAAAGTCCCCGATGTAGATCTTGTCCCCCGGCTTGACGACAAGCGGCGACGTGATTTTGCGACCGTTGACGTACGTCCCGTTGGTGCTCTTCAGATCGACAACGATGAAGCGGCTGTCCTTGAGCACGATCCGGGAGTGTCGTTTCGACACATTCCCCTTGGGGAGGATGATGTCATTCCCCTGCACGCGCCCGATGGTCACTTCGGACTTGTCGAAATCCATGCGCCGTTGGGCGCCGCCTTTCTCGGTGATGACAACAGTGAACATGGGCTCCGTCGAAAGCGAAAATTGGGGCGGTCCGGCATGGGATTGAACCGCTGTAGGGGTGCGAAAGTCAATGGGTTTCGCTTGTTCAGGCCCTCCTAATCCGGAGAGCATCAGCCGCCCGCGGACCCGGGCCGCATGAAAGTACGAAAAGGCGCACACTTAGCGCAGCGAACCAACCCGGCGCCTCGGCGCAAACAGAACGCGCTACCCTGACCGCGTGCGCCTGCGAATCCTCCTGCTTCTCGTCGGTGGCTGGTTCGTCTCCGCTTGGCTCGTCTGTGGCTGCACGGTCGAGACCCAAATCCGACTGGTGCTCGATGAGGGTGGGGCGGGGGTCATGGTGGCCACCTATGAAGTCCAGCTCCTCCCCGGAACGACCTGCCCCACCGCCGACCAAGCGCTTGCCCGCGACGAGAACAACGGCATCTACGAGCGCGGCGCCCTCGAGCCGATCGGAGATCTCGCGGAGGGTTCCTACGCACTGAGCGTCATTGGCCGCGGCGCGGACTGCGACGTCCTGCTGTTCGGGTGCACGGTCTTCGAGACCAGTGGCGACGCGGTCGAAGTCGCCCTCACCGCGCCAGAGCTTCCCGGCCAGGCCTGCAACCCTTCGGCGACCTGCGAGCTCGGGCGGTGCCAACCCGGGACGTGCAACACTCCGTGCGGACCGGCGTCACTCACCGCCTGCGCGGGCGACAGCTGCAGTGCCCGAACGACGCAAAGCGAAAGCTACGAGGTCACGGCCTCCATGAGCGACGCGAAACTCGGATTTCCGCTGTCGGCGGCCGTGACCACGGGGCTCGGTGAACCGACGGTGCATCTCGCGTACCGTCGCGACGCAGGGCAAATCACGAACCTCATGGCCTTTCCCTACACGAGCATCGTCGAAAAGCTCCTCGCCCCGGAACGCGGCGTCTCCGTTTACCAACACAGCAGCGTCGACTCCGCGGTGATCGGCGAGGGCGAAGTCCTCGAGTACGTCTACACCGCGAACCAGGACGACCTCATGCCCCCGCCGCTTCTCTACGGCGGGAGTCTCACCGATCCCGGGGTGGAGCCGGGCACCTCGGAGCTTCGATTCACTGGTGATCCAGGCCAGGCAGGCAGCTACCCCGTGAGCTTCGCAGGGGCCGGTACGGACCGGCGAGTGGTGTTCCTGGTGGGAACGATCAACGAGCCCGCGAGGTGGGTGAGTCTTAGTCGTGACTTTACTGCACCGGTCATCCGTGAGATCGACAACTGCGTGATGGCGTTGTCGACGAACACCGGCCCCTGGATATCGTGGCTCGAGGGTCCGTTCGAAGGAGCGATCGACACCGTGGAGTTTTGGCGCGTCGACGACCCCGGCCGGACCGCTTCGCTGCCTCGCGGTCCAGAGGCTCATGCGTTTACCCACCTTGGTGGCGAGCGTTATCTCCTCGCACTCGTCGAGAACTCCATCGTAAACCTCCGCACCTTCGAGTGCGGCGACAGCTGCGGAATCCCCGCGGAGCCGAGGTCGGAGTGGAGTGCTCCAGGCGAACTTGTCGACGTGCTGGCGCTCCCCTTTCCGGACGGATCCCTCATCGTCACCGCGGGCCCAAACGAAATCGACGCGCACATTCTCACCCCCGACCACCAGTTCAGCCTGGCTCCCCAACGGCTCTACGCAACGCCAGGGATGCGGCAAGTCGGGACGATGGAAGGTGTGGTATTCGACCACCTCGGCAAATCGCATCTCGTGCTTTTTGTCATGCTCGAAGACAACGATGGCATCAACAGCGAAATCATCCTCGTCCACACGCAGTTCGGCTGACCTGTCGCAAGAATCGCGGCTCCTGGCCACTGGAGCGCGCCATGGGCGTGGTGCCGACCTCCGATGCGTGCTCGTCCTTTTCTGGCTGGTCTCCGGGTGCACGGTAGAAACCCAAATCCGTCTCGTCCTGAATCAGGGCGGAAGTCCGGAGATGATCGCGACTTACGAGATCCAGCTCGTTTCCGGCTCGAGCTGTCCCACCGCTGAGGAAGCGCTCGCTCGCAACGAGAGCCTCGGCGTCTTTGACCGCGATGCTCTCCAGCCGATCGGAGACCTTGAAGAGGGCTCCTACGCGGTCAGCGTCCTTGGGCGAGGACCCGACTGCGACCTTCGGTTGTTCGGCTGCACCGTGTTCGAGGCCAACGGTGACCCCGTCGAAGTCGCGCTCACGTCGCCCGGGCTTCCGAGCCAGGGATGTGATGCCACGTCGGTCTGTGAAGCAGGTCGCTGCCAGCCTGCCGGCATGTGCAATGACCCCTGCGGTTCTGCCGCGCTCACCGTCTGCGCTGGCGACACGTGCGACGTCCGCCAAGTGCGCATCGAAGACTACGTCATCGCCGACAATACCGGCGGCGAAAACCTCGGCGACCCGCTGTCCGCCGCCGTCACGACGGGTCCGGACGAACCCACGGTCCACCTCGCGATCCGCCGAAATGCGGGACAGATCACCTATCTCTTGTCCTTTCCGTACACGAGGATCGTGGACGAGCTTCTTGCGCAGGAGCGCGACGTTTCGTCCTTCGAGCAGAACAGCGTCGACTCGGCGCTCGCCGCCGACGGAGAAGTGCTCGAGTACGTGTTCACGTCCAACCTCGACACCATGGAGCCACCGCCGCTGCTCTTTGGCGGCACCCTCACCGACCCGGCCACCGGCCCAACCACCGCAGAGGTCCGCTACACCGGCGGCACGCTCGAGCCCGGGAGCTTCCCGGTCAACTACGTCGGGTCGGATGCGGAACGACGCGTCGTGTTCCGCACCGGTGCGCCGGGAGGCATGGGCGCCCGGTGGACCAGCCTCGACCGCAACTTCCAAGACGCGGTGATCCTCGAACCGATCGACTGCGTGTTTGATATGTCGACCAACTCCGGTCGCTGGATGTCGTGGACCGAAGGGTTTCCTTCGGCGAATATCGTTCAGTTTTGGCGGCCCGACCGAGACGACCGAACGTCGTCGCTGGTCCGAAGCCCATCGGCGCACGCCTTCGCGCATCTCGGCAACGAGCGCTACCTCCTTGCCCTCGCCGAGGGCTCGAGCGTTGACCTACGGACCTTCGACTGTGGAGACAGTTGCGGTATCCCAGCCGAACCGGGGTCGGAATGGCAAGCACCGGGTCCGCTCGTCGATGTTCTGGCCTTTCCGTTCGCGGATGGAGCCCTGATCATCACCGCCGGTTTCACCGAGGTCGACGCGCACATCCTCACACCGGAGCATCAGTTTGGGCTGCCTCCGCAAAGACTCTACACACCAACCCTCCCCATGCGGCAGGTGCGCACGATGGAAGGTGTGGTGTTCGAGCACCTCGGCCGAACCCATCTCGTCTTGTTTGTGATGCTCGAGATCAGCAACGACGGCGGCATCGACGAAATCGTGCTCGTCCACACCCAGTTCGGCTAACGCACTCAAGACTCGGGGATGACGACGAGCGGGACGTTCAGGTCCTGCCCTGCGGTTGCGCGAAGCGTTCGCCGAACCTCTTGCCCGAGCCCGTCCGTGCGTCGGTAGCGAAGTCGGACGCGCCCGGCGGGCACTTCGATGCCCTGCTGGGGCGTTTGGCCAACGTGCCGGCCGTTGACCCAAAGATCGGCCTGCGGCCGCGCCACGACGAACCGGAGCGTGGCGGTTCCCCGAGCCTGGTTGGTGCGCGGTCTCCGTTCTTGGGAAGGCTCGCTCGCCGAGTCGCCCACGGACTCCGAGCTTTCCATCCCGACCACCAAAGGCTCCCCCGCTTCTCCCTCCGGTGGATCCACCGACCCGACCTCGGCGGGACCGTTCTCTTGCACCCGCACCAGTGCATAGTTCAGCGCGATCGCATCCGCACTTGCCTGAAACGTGAGGTCTAGAGGCTCGTATCCTTCGAGCACGAGCTCGATCCGGTGGGTTCCACGCTCGACCTCCGTCACCACGAGGGGCGTGGTGCCCGTCTGCGGACGACCATCGATCCGAACTATCGCGCCACTGGGGGTCGACGCGACCGACACCTCGGAGAGTGAGGGGCGAAGCACGAACCATCCAACCGCGGCGATCGCCAGCACCGAAACGATGGCGAACGGGAGTACCCACCGACGTCGGTTGTCGACCGTGAGGGGTTGACTCGGTGCGGGCTGGGCCAGCGACGGCTGGTGAACGTCGGCGGTCCTCGTCAAGAGCGGCTTCGAAGGACTCGACGACCGGGGCATGTCGATGCTCTTGGGAATCGAGCCGGTGTGAAGGATGGTGTCCTTCTCGGCGATCTCTCTCGGAAAGAGCGCGGCCATCGTCTTGGCTACATCGGTCGCCCCGAAGCGCTCGCCTTGCCGAATGACGAATCGATCGAGATCCCGCGCGAGCTCGGCCGCGGTCTGGTAACGCTCTTCCGGTTTGGGAGCCAGCGCCTTTTGGATGATCTGCTCGAGCTCCTCGGGAAACCCGGGGACAAACGCCCTCGGAGAGTTCCAGTACCCCGTTGCGATTCGCTTGACCGTTTCGGCGTCGCTCGCCCCCTTAAACAGCCGTCGGCCGGTGGCTACTTCCCACAGCACCACACCCATGGCGAACACGTCGGCTCGGCGGTCGATGGGATGCCCGTGGAGCTGCTCCGGCGAGCAATAGGCGAGCTTTCCTTTGACGGTTCCCGTGGTCGTCTGCGTCAGGCGCCCACCCGCCTTGGCCACTCCGAAGTCGGTGAGCTTGATCTGCCCACCATAGGTGATGACGACATTGTGGGGCGATACATCGCGGTGGACGAGATGTAGCGGCTCCCCCCGCTCGTTGGTCGCCTCGTGGGCATGGTGGAGCCCTTCCGCCGCTCGAGCGCCGATGTGGGCCACCAGCTCTGGTCGCAAGGTCTTCCCGTCCGAGCCGGCCCGTCCGACGACTCGATGAAGCGGCTCACCGTGAAGGTACTCCATCGCGATGTAGTAGCGACCGTCGGCCTCACCGAGATCGAACACCTGGGCCACGTTTGGGTGCTGCACGGCCGCGGCGATCCGGGCTTCGTCGAGGAACATGTCGATGAACTCGCGGTCCCCGGCCAGATTCTCGTGGACCCGCTTGATGGCAAACCACCGCTGAAAGCCGCCCGCGCCTCGCATCCGAGCGAGAAACACGGTGGCCATGCCTCCTCGGCCAAGCTCGTAGAACAACTCGTAGCGACCGAGCATTCGCTCGGCCTGGCTCACCCGCAGGAAGGACGATTCGATCTCGCTGTCGTCGAGCTCGATCGACAGACTCTCGAGCATCCCTGCATCTTCCTCGGATGCCGCCATCGTTAGTGCTCCGACCTCCTTCGAAGGCGGCATCGATGGACGGCCCTCAATCCCCGTCTCGTTCGACTCATTACTCTTGAACCACCGGGACGAGTTCGAAGGTTTCCGACCGCGTCGCGAAGAGCACCGCGGTGGTCGCTCCGGCCGCCACGATCACTCCGGTGATGATCCAAAACCACGGGCTCGCAAACACACTCGACCCTTCATCGGCTTCACCTGGGGAACTCGGCGTCGACGTCGGCACGAAGAGCTCTTCCTCTTCCGAACTGTGGCTTTCCTGCGCGTCCACGTCCCGAACCACCCGGACGAGTGTCCCGCCGTGCTCATCGAGGACCTCGATCGTGAGACCGATCTCTTGCTGGTCGCCCCACACGCTCGCCGGAAGAAACAGGTCTGTCGGAAACGGGCCGTGCACCGTTGTCCGCCACGGCTCGGACCCATTTCCGCCGGCCCTCACCCGAACGCCCCCCAACCGAATCGTGTCGGGTGAACTCACCGAAAGGGCGACGCGTGTGGGACCGGTGGTCGAAACTTCCCCTACGTTCGCCTGGACGACAAACGGTTCGGCATCGTCTCGGAGTCGTTCGAAGAGCCTCCGCCACTCCGCCGCAAGCTCGGTCGGCGTATCGACGTCCTGTCCGATCGCGAGCGCGAGCGCGAACTGCTTTTGTGCGTCCGCCCGCTCGTTAAAGAGTGCGGCGAGCACCCCGAGCTGTAGGTACACCTCTTGGAGCTGGCGCGGGTCATCGATCCCTTCCGCCAGCACCGCCGAGTACATTTCCTGAGCCTCGGAAAACCGACCGGCGCGGTATGCCTCCTCTGCTGCATCGAGTGACGGTTGAGCCCACGCCGGCTGCGCCCAAACAAGCACCAGCCCCAAGATCCATCCACCGATCACTTGCTGTCGCAAACCCATCGCGTCCTTGACGGAATACTATCGAATTCTGAGGCTAGAGGGGTAGCGTCGTGCGCGCCTTTGACCTGCTAAGATGAACCCGTGGGAAGGTGTTGCGCGATCACGATAGTCTTGATCGGTGGGCTTGCCGGCTCGGGTTGCTCAGCGGAACGAACCGGTGATGCAGGCGCCGCCGACGCGTCACCGGATGCCAACGGGGGAATGGACGCGACCACCTTTCCGGACGCGGGCAACGCGTGTGCAGTGCGCTGCGGACCTGCAAACATCTGCTGTGACGAGAGCGAAGAATGCGTCCGCGACATGTGCCTCCCTCGCTGCGAGGGTTCGCGCTGTGGAACCAGCGATGAGCTTTGCTGCACAGGCGAAGAGCTATGCCTCGGCGCAAGCTGCGTACTTCCCGGCGCGCCGTGCGTGGATGAAGGCGACTGCGGAGAGGATGAAACGTGCGAACCGCTGGTTCAGCGTTGCGTGCCGATTCCCCCAGACTCAGTCTGCCGCTACGTGCCGCCCACCGGCGTCTTTCAACCCGAGGTACAGTGGCACTACTCGGCGGAGAACGCGCTCACGATCCCGCTGGTCATTCAAGTGACCGACGACAACGGCGATGGCGCGATCAACGGCGCCGATGTGCCGGACGTCGTGACCCTAACCTATCCTGCGACCCAGCAGGAAGCGCATCTCACCGCGCTGAGTGGCGACGACGGCCGGGTCCACTGGACATCGCCGGCGAGCCTTGCGCTCTGCGGAGGAGCGCCCCCCGCCGCGGGCGACCTCGACGGCGATGGCACCGTCGAAATCGTCGTGACCATGGCCAACGACGGTCGCTGCGGCTCCCCCGGCCAACGAATCGCAGCGTTCTCACACACCGGCACCCTCGAGTGGATGTCGTCCACCACCGTGGAGTCTCGATATGGTGCAGCGGCGATCGCCGACCTCGATGCCGACGGGAGCCCTGAGATCGTGGTAGGCGGCGCGGTGTTCTCGAGCGACGGTACGGTGCGATGGCGCGCCGCGGACCTCGCCCACGTGTTGAACTCGCTCGCGGCCGACGCCCCGACGATCGCCGATCTGGACGGCGATGGTCAGATGGAGGTCATCGCAAGCACCGTCGCCTATCGCGCCGACGGATCGGTGCTGTGGCGCCGGGGATCGGTGGGTCGCGGCTACACCGCGGTCGGCCGCCTGATTTCGAGCGGTCCGCCAGGACCTCAGATCGTGGCGATCAACCAAACGATGTTGGAGATCCTCGACGGACGAACAGGAGCCACCCTGCTCGGCCCCGTCACCTACGAAAGCCGGGGCGGCTCCCTGGCCGGCGCTCCCACGATCGCGGACTTCGATGGGGACGGGCGGCCAGAGATCGGAGCGGCCGGCGAGCATCGATACATCGTCTTCGACCCGGATATCGCCGAGCCGCCCCATATTCTTTGGTCGATTCCAAGCGAAGACGCGTCCACCGGATCGGTGGGCTCGACGGTATTCGACTTCGAGGCGGACGGCTCCGCGGAGGTCATTTATGCCGACGAATGCCATGTGCGTATTCTGAGTGGGCGCGATGGGTCGGTGCTGTGGCATGAGTCGAACACGAGCGTCACGACGTTCGAGTATCCGGTGGTGGCGGATGTCGACGGCGACGGGAACTCCGAGCTTGTCGTTCCGAGCAACTCCTCCACGCTCAACTGCGAGAACCGAAGCCTCCCGTTCAGCGGAGCGACCCAGGGCATTCGCGTATTCCGCGATGTGCTCGACAACTGGGTGCCGACCCGGGCTCTTTGGAACCAGCACACTTACCACATCGACAATGTTCGCGACGACGGCACGATCCCTACGCGCGAGACCGCGAGCTGGACCACCCACAATAGTTACCGCCGGAATAACCTCGCGAACCCGGACGCGGTGACCCTCGCTCCGGACCTGGTGATCGTCAGCGCGGATGCACGCGTGGACGGCTGTCCGTCGCGGGCCACGCTTCGCGCTCGCGTCGAAAACCGAGGAGGCCGAGGCGTGCCCGCCGGGGTACCGGTGGCGTTCTTCGCGGGAACGCCGCCCGACCGAAGCCAGCTCCTCGCGGTGGGCACGACCGCCCGCCCGATCCTGGCGGGAGCCGGCGAATGGGTAGAAGCCATGGCCACGATGCTTCCTCTCGATGCGATGAACTTCCTTCGCTTCTACGCGGTCGCCGATGACGACGGGCTGGGAACGAGTGCGCACAGCGAATGCGTCGAAAGCAACAACGTCGGCGAACCGATCTCGTTCGACTGCTCGGGCCCGATGTAGCTCGTTCTGCCAAGTTCAACATTCCGCAATTGCGAACGAATCGGCAGTCAGACGGGCCGCATTGAACGAACCCGATTCGATCGTGGCGGTTCGACGGCTCCTCGGTCGTGTGCCACCGTTCGACGCGGTGCGGTTTTGGACGGCATTTCTGGTGTTCCTCATGAGCGCAGGCGCGGCGGCTCCCGTCGCTGCCCAGCGGCTGACCTATCGGGTACGGAGCGGGGACACCCTCACGTCGATCGCCGCCCGGTACGACCGCTCGCCGCACGCGCTGCTCGCCCTCAACCCGCGGCTTCGCAATCCGAACCGACTTCGGGTAGGACAGGTGATTCGAATCGCGCCGCGACCACGTCGCTCGCCCGCAAATGCTCCCTCGCGCGCCGCAGCCACGAGCAATCCCGCATCCCGCGACCCCGCCCCCAGCAACCCAGCATCCGGCAACGGAGAGACGCGCAACCGAGAAACGGGGGACGGAGAAACGGGCTGTGGTGACCGACTCATCTACGCCGACCGCACGAGTGATGCGTTTCGGACCCGCGTCCGTGAAGTCGCCGCGGAGTTGTCGATCAATCCGAACTATCTGATGGCGGTCATGCACTGGGAAACCGGCGGGACCTTCAGCCCATCGATTCGGAATCGACACACCCGAGCGATCGGGCTTATCCAGTTCATGCCGAGCACCGCGCGGCGCATGGGCACCACCGATCGGGCGCTTGGCCGGATGAGCGCGGTCGAGCAGCTCACTTGGGTTCAGCGGTACTTCGCGCCGATGGCAGGGCAGCTCGAGACCCTCGAAGATGTGTACATGGCCGTGTTTCGACCCGCGAATGTCGGCCAGCCGAGCCACCAGGTGCTCTATCGACGAGGCACCCGGGTGTACTACCGGAATCGGAACCTTGACCGGAACCAGGACGGAAGGGTCACCAAACGGGAGATTGGTCAAAACGTGCGCGACCGGCTCGACGAAGGGCTTGCGGCATGCGGGGAGCATTCTTCCTCCCAGCGCTAGCGTCCTGAGTGTGCGACATCGATTGTATCTGCGTCATTCTCGTACAGATCGAGTTGACGCGGACAATGGCGAGCGACGGAGATAATCTGGTCGGCGCTTGGTCCAGACGAAGGGCTGCGAGTGTTCGTTGTGGGCGGTGTTGAACGCGTTTGGGGAGTAACCCCATCGGTGGTTCGTACATACAGGCACGCCTATGTGCTCAACGACTCGTGTTGTCCTGATCTTGGGAGGTTGGATGTTTGCCGCGTGTGGCGGATCGTCGGCTGAACCGTCGCGGACTCCTCCGACTCCGGTTACCGTTCCGAGTGAAGCCGTGGTGGCGGAACCCGAGCCAAGCGTCGCCCCGGTGGAAGCGTCGATGATGGACCTCGAAACCCTGGATCGAATTCTCCGCGAGGAGGCCACCCTCGTCCGCCGAGAAGCCAATGTGTGGGAAGCGGTCGTGGACGGGGTGCAGGTCGCCATGGTCACCGACACGCGCGCGGACCGCATGCGAATCGTGGCTCCGGTCGCGGCCGAAGCAGATCTGACCGACGAGCTCCGGCGCATCATTCTCGAAGCGAACTTTCATAGCGCGCTCGATGCTCGCTACGCCACGAGCGGCGGCATTCTTTACGCGGCGTACATTCACCCGCTGAGCCCCCTCGAGGAAGCGCAGTTCCGCTCGGCCCTGCATCAGGTGGCAAGCCTGAAGCTTACCTTCGGCACGACCTACAGCAGCTCGGACCTTGTGTTCGGCGGCTAGCGCTCATCTCGTGGTAGTGACGGCGACCGCGACCATTCGGAGAATGATCGGGTCCGCCCCATCGATGACGTCCTGTTCATAGCTCATCCCCACGACCTCCCACTCCCCCACAGTGGCCGGTTCTCCTGCGGGAATGGTTTGTTCGGTCCCGTCGGGAGCGATGAAGTCAAACGGTCCGTGCCGCTGCACCAGCGGTCCGTTGCCCATCGTGGGCGCGACGTAAGCACAGGTCGGGGTCTTGGTCCGCAAGAGAGATCCATCGGGAAGCGGAACTGGCCCTCGGCGCTCGACCAAGCCGTCCGGCACCGCCCCCCCCGATGGCCGAGACGCCCGCACCAAGGTGCTGCGGGTGCTCTGCCAGACTTCTCCATAGTCAGTGTTCTCGACCTGAACGATGTCGTCGGGTGAGAAGTACGCGTCGAACTCGATGGGAGCTTCGATGGTGCGTGACGATTCCAAGGTCACCGACCCGAGAGAGGCGGAGGCGATTCGGAACATCCCCTCTTCCACTCGGTTCAGATCCCAGATGCCGGCCCATACCGCGGCCTGAACAGGACAGCGGTCCGACTCGGGTCGCGTGCAAGTCGCGCCCGGACCGTTCCAGCACGCCTCAAAGGTGATGTTGCAGGGTCTTGTACGATCGGTGCAGTCGTTGGGAGCTTCCGAATCCCTGTCGACCACCACATCTGACGACGCGTCCGATGCTGCGTCAGCCATCGAACTCCCGTCTGGAGAGGGTTCCCCGTCCGTGGACTCGTCACATCCTGAGCCAAGAGCCAAAACGACGATCGGACCAGCGATGCGAAGACCAAGCACGACCACCCGAGGGAGCACTTGGCACATCAACGGAAGATTCGAATCAAGGCAGCTGCGATTGGACATAAGTGCCCAAGGAAGCACCGCCTGTGCCAGGCCGGTTCTCGAGGTCATCGACGGATGTCCGTGTGATTTCTCGAATCTAGCCGTGCCAACTCAAGCCAAATCGCGACGGCTTGTCCACGAGCACTGTCGGGACGACTTGGTCCCGACTTAGTGCGCAGACGGACTGGAGGCACTCCTCAGACGTTGGCGCACGGCTGCCGCTTCGGGACTCAAGCCTTGCGGAGCGAGCGAACGGGGCCGGGTGGAGTTTCGGCGCAGCCTTGCCGAGCCCGGGTTCTCCGTTGCGCGGCGTCAGGCCGCGTTTCGAAAGGGGTGGTTTGGCGTGCTCACCGTCTCTTTGCCGCGCTTGTCGGACTCGAAGTCGTCGCGAATCGTCTTGGCGAGACTGAAACACGAGCCGACGGTGAAGAGCAGGCCCATCCCAATGAAGCCTTTGGTCCAGAGGTCCACCGGCAGATACGCGATTCCGATCGCGGTAGTTCCGCACGAAATCACAAAAGATGCCCACACCTGGAACTTCCATGCGGCGGTATTGCTGTTCTTCTGCATCTGGTCCTCCTCAGCTTGTGTCGGGGGACTATCAATAGTTGGGCCAACGCGAAAACAGCCCCCGAGAACGAAGGAGCGTTCACCCTCTGAGCACCCCGCGCTCAGCCTATGGACAGCGGTTGCTCACGCCCGAGGACGTCGATGTCACTCTCCGCGACGCACGATGACCGCCTGTGAGAGCGCATAGCCGCCTTCGGTTTTCACCAAAATGCCTCGAAGGCCTTTCTTCCGCAGGGTGGTCAGCGCCACGTAGCCGCGGTTGAGGGCCGCCGTGGCACCGATTCGCTCACCAGGCCAGCCGGCCTCGATGATCTCGTCGATGGCGAGCCCGCGCCCCGGAGTTTCCGTACGGCACACCACCAGTCGATCGAGAATGGCTCGAAGGGGCGAACGATCCGGCAGCACCACCGGCTTGGTCATCTTCGGCGTCTGAAACGCCCGTCCCTCCGGCCACACCACCAGCGCGTCGACCGATGCCGGAGCGTCCCCCGCGACGAGGCCGCGGAGCACTCGAAGCGCACACCGGGTGTCGTCGTTTGGGCAATCGCGAACCAGTGTCTCCGCGGAGGAAAGCACATCCGCCTCCGCGCGACCGGACCGCACTTCGACGATCCGGCGATGCAGCGCGACCGCGACCCCCAACGACGGCTCGTTGGTCACCGCCCGAAGAGCGGCGTCAGCTCGCTGAAGCTCCTCCTCCGCTTCGCCGAGCCGATCCAGCATCGCAAGGACCGTGGCCGAACAGGCACTCAATAGCGCGTCGTAGCGCGGCGCTCCGACTCCCGCCACGCGGGCCCGCGACTGGTGGAGGACCGCGAGGGCTTCCGCGGGCTCGCCACGTTCGACGAACGTCGTTGCGAGATAGAAAAGGGCACTGGCTTCGCGGAACCGACTCCCCAGGTCTCCGAAGATTCGGGCGGCGGCCGCGTGATGTTCGAGCGCATCCGCAAGCTCGCCCTTGTCTTGAAGAAGGCAACCGCGCGCGGTCGTGAGCGCCCCTTCCATCACCCGGAGGCCGCGTCGCCGCGCCACCGATAACCCTTCATCGAAGCACGCAGCAGATGCTTCGATCGCTCCCCCGAACATTTCGACGGCGCCGAGTTCATAAAGCGCGGCCGCCAGTCCCTCGTCGTGTGCGAGCGATCGGTAGCGGTCGGCCGCCGCACGAATCGCCCGGCGGGCGTCGGAAAGGTTTCCTTCTCGGCGATGCGCGTGGCCAAGGAGAAGAAGCGCCTCGGCCTCGCGCACCGGGCGCTCATCGCTCTGGCTTCCCTTGAGGAGGGCGAGGGCCGCTTCGAGACAGGCCCGGGCTTCGCCCGTATCTCCGGCAACATCCTGAATTCCCCCGAGCTGAGTCAGCGCGACCGCCGAGAGGTCCGAGAGTTCCGCCTCTTCGGCAAGGGCGAGGGCTCGCTCGAAGTCCTCTCGGGCAAGCGCGGTCTCTCCGAGCTCTCGTCGAGCAAACCCTCGGCCAAGGTGCGCACGAGCCCGCACCTCGAAGGTCGACGAGTTCGACGTGGATAAGGAGCCCTCAGCCGTCAAGGCCGCAGGCGTTGACCTCGAAGCAGAGCCCTCCGCGGTCTCAATCGCAGTGAGCACCCCCTCGAAGAGTTCCGCTCGGAGCTGCGAGAGCCCTCGAGCCGAGAGGAGTGGCTCGACCCGCCGGGCGATTCGGAGCGCATCCTCCGCCGCGTCGACATCCTGCGCATCGGAGGCGAGTCGAAGCGCCGTCCGATGGGCAAACAGGAAGTTCTCGAGCTCTCGATCCATCGCCGGCCGATCGATGCTCTTCCGCGCAAAGTGTCGGGCGTGCGTCATCACCACCGCCTCGCGCGCTTCGTCCGCCAGGGCAAGTTCCTCCGCGACGCCTCGAATCGTCTCGAAGAAACGATAGCGGGCCGCCTGTCCCGCTTCGGCGCGGACCTGAAGGAGCGAGGTTCGAACGAGCGCATCCAACGCGTCGAGCACTTCGCCTCGGGCCAGGCCGCGGTCACCCACGATCGCCTCGAGGTCCTCGGCGGTAAAGCCGTTTCGAAGCACCGACGCAAGGGCGAAGAGCCGACGCGCCGACGGCGCCAAAAGCGTCACCGGGTCGAGAATTGTGCGCTTCATCGAACCGTGGCGCGCGTCGGACTTCGCGCCCCGGAGAACTTCGAGGGGGCGCTCGAGGCGGTCCCGGAGATCGGTGGGCGAGAGCACTCGCGTGCGCGACGCGGCGAGCTCGATCGCGAGTGGCATCCGGTCGATCGCCTCGACGATCTCTTCGATGAGCGCGCGCTCTTCGACGGGCCCGTTCGGCGCGATCCGCTGGGCGCGACCGACGAAGAGCTCCGCCGCGTCATCGCGGGATAGCGGTCCAAGGGCGAGGAGCTGCTCTCCGGGAACGTCGAGGACAACTCGGGACGTGACGAGGAATCGCGCGCTTCGGGCGCGGCGCACCCACCCGTCGATGACCGGGGCGAGCGCATCGGCTATCTGCTCGACATTGTCGAGAACGATAAGCACGGGTCCAAGCCGGCGAATCCCTTCGCCCACCGCCCGTTCCATCTCGTCGTCGCGCGATAAGCCCACGAGCTCCACCCCAAGAACTCCAGCTACCGTGGAGATCGCGCTCGAGACCGAAGTCGCCACGGAAAGGTCCACAAACCACAGGCCTCCCGCACCCTCCCCGGTGTACACGGGAAGCTGATCCTCACAGCACTGAATCGCGAGGCGGGTTTTCCCCATGCCGCCCGGACCTTGCAGGGTGACCAAGCGCGACGTGTCGAGAACCTCGGAGAGGAGCCGGCGTTCAGATATCCGCCCGACGAACGAAGAGGCGGGAGGGACAAGGTTCGTCCGCACCGAGTCGGGGAGCACCGAAGTTCCCGTCGAGCCTTCCTCCACGAGCCAGGTCTACCATGGCCGCCCCCCAAGCGATATCGGCCACGCGGTCCGATCGGGACCGTCGAGTCTGCTACGCTTTTCTTGTGACGAAGCCTGCCGCCAAGGACCGATTCGACGAGCTCTGGCATGAGCTCGATGCGGTGCCGGAAGGCAGGTTCGCCGAGATCGTTGCGGGACAAGTCCGCGTGCTTCCCCGACCGGGGCTCCGTCACGCCCGAGCGGCATCCAAGCTCGGCGCCTCGCTGGACGGTTCCTTTGGCTTCGACGCTGGCGGTCCCGGCGGCTGGGTCCTTCTCGATGAGCCCGACCTCCGGATCGGCGACGAGCTCCGCTCCCCCGACCTCGCGGGATGGCGGACCGAGCGCTTTGTCGCCCCCGACGGGCGAAAGCCGTTTGTGGTGGCTCCGGACTGGGTGTGCGAGGTTCTCTCGCCCAGCACCGCGCGCTTCGACCGCGTGGAGAAGATGCCCCTCTACGCCAGCTTTGGGGTGCAGCATCTATGGCTCATCGACCCGGAAGCACAGACCCTCGAGATTTATCGACGGTCGAGCGAACTCTGGCTCGCCGTGGCGAGCCATGCCGCATCCACGGTCATTCGCGCGGAGCCATTCGACGCGGTCGAACTCGACCTCGGCGCGCTTTGGCGGCTCCCGGGAGACGGGTAGCCGCGTCGGAACTTCCGGCGCCTCGGAGTGTCGAAGCACATGCGGCAACGGTCTCCTTTATTCAGCCCTTTTGCACGGTCCCCCCACGCGACTGCAGCACGCGAGAGGAGTGCCTCGCTCTAAGCATGTCCGAGGCTCTCGTGTTTCCCCTCATCGGCATCGCCTTCGCGTCGCTCTTTCTCTTCGCGCGTCGCCTCATGGAGGCACGGGTGAGTCGACTCGAGGCGCGGTACGCACTCGCGGTGCAGCACCTGGTCAATGAACTTCGCGACCTCCGACCCTGGCTTCGTTTCCATGGCCTCCGCCCGGTAAACCCGGAGCAGCACTATCGGAGTTGAGGACACGGTCTAACGGTCTGGCTCACGGAGAGACGCAGCGGAGGCCGAGAGAGGCTCTCCCGTCGCGCAGGTTCCGAACGACTGCCACCGCCAGTCCCCACGGGGTGTCCCGGTCCCATTGTCTACCGAGGGTCGGCGAACCTTCGATCACCACTGGCGGCATCACCGGGGTGAAGCCAAACTCACGAAACAGACGAATCTCTTGCTGATCCGCGACCGCCACGTAGTTTTCGCGGTCGTCGATCAACACGCTCGAGGGGTCTTCGATCAGCGAGACCGCCTCGCTGCGAGGTTGGCCAAGCTCATAACCACGAGCGACTTCGGCACGTCCCTCACGGCCAACGCCTACGACCCTAAGCCCGTTCTCGGTTGTCGCCAGAATCTCCCTCGGGCCTCCAGGCCACGGAAGCCGCTCCCAGATCCGATACTGAATCGGGTCGTTGAAGACTCCTAAGTACCCCAACCCGAGCTGGACATCGAGAGTGCGAACGGCGTCGTCGACCCCTCGAGCTTCATCTCGAATCAACACTCGGACGTGGTCGCCGATCGCGAGCATCTGCACGTCGTTTTGCAGGTCGACCCCGCGAAAGACCTGGTTCTCTGTCAGGAGCTCCAAAGACCCGGACGCTAGCCAGAGACCAGACGGGTGGTCATCATCGAGACGGACCTCCGAAATCTCCCAGCCGCTCGCTGTGTCGTGGCCGGCAAAACGCCAGAAACCAGGGCTCGAATCTGGGATCCCGCGTCCGGAGCTCCGGTCGCCGAAGCCCTTCCCAACGGATCGAGGATCGTAGGGCACAGTTGGCACCGGCGAATAAGCTCGGACAACGCGATCCACCGCAAAGCGGATCCGCCGGACATCGTCTCCGGTGAAGAGCAGCAGGTTGTCTCCTTGAACCATGGCTCGCATATCGGTGCCGGAAAGGGCGGCCAGCGGCTCGTCCGCCAACACCTTACCGTCCCGGTTCGTGAACCAGAGACGCGTGCCTCTGTCATCGGCAGACACGACAAGCCATCCGTCGGGATGACCCGCAACCGCAAGCCCGGAAACCGAACCACGGGGCGCGCCGAGAGCGACCGTCTCGGTGTGACAGGTGCCATCCGTGACGGATGCGTCAGCTTCGGCATCGGGCCTCCACTCGGCATCCTGGACCGTCCCATCCGCACCGCCGTCAGGAACCTCGGCGTCGGGTGCCGCGTCGGAACCGACGCTAGGAATCTCCGAGTCGGTCAACATGGACTCGGTGGACTCGCCGCAGCCTCCAATTCCCCAGCCAAGCCCCAAAATCATAAGTAAAAGTGGCGACCGCCTTCGTCCCAGCATGCCCTCAATGTGCCGAAGCCTACGCTCGCGTCCAACGAATGTTTGTGATGTACCCATTAATCTGATTAATGTTCTGAGTGCATCTTCTCCCCTCCGACCGACTCGAAGCGTTCGCCGCGGTCGCCGCCGAAGCGAGCTTCACGAAAGGCGCACTCCGCATCGGCATCACCCAGTCCGCGATCTCCCAGCGGATCGCCAAGCTCGAGGAGGACGTGGGCGTCACCCTGTTCCTCCGAAGCCGCGACGCCGCGCGCCTCACCGCCGAAGGGGAGGCGGTACTCCGCTACGCGCGTGCCCGCGAAGGGCTCGAGAGCGAGCTCCTCGCGCGGCTCGGCACCGACGATCCCGGTCGGGAAGAGTTGACCGGCGTGCTGCGGATCGCCGGCTTCTCGTCGGTCACCCGATCGGTGATCATGCCGGCGCTCTCGCCGCTCGTCGCACGCTCGGAAGATCTCACGGTGCACGCGTTCTCGCGAGAGCTCGGAGAGTTGCCTCATCTTCTTCGCTCGGGGGAGGCTGACCTCGTCGTAATCGACCGGGAGCTCGCCGACGCCGGGGTCACAAGCATCGAGCTTGGCACCGAGCGCAATGTTCTTGTCGCCCCACGAAACGAGATCGTGCGAACCCGCTGTTATCTCGACCACGATCCCGACGACGCCACCACCGAGCGCTTCTTCCGACTCAATGGAAAGACCTTCGCGCACGAGCAGCGCACCTATCTCGATGACATCTACGGCATCCTCGATGGGGTGGCTCAGGGCTGGGGCCGCGCCGTGGTTTCCGCGCACTTGATCCCTCAGTTTCCGGAGATTCGCCGGATCAAAGGCTACAAACCGCTCCTCACCGGGGTGTTTCTTGTGACGCGAAAATCAAAGTATCGGAGCAAGCTCCACGAGCGCGTCATCGAAACCCTCCGCGCCAATTGCCGCAAGTTCTTGGACGCATAACCAACCGTTCGGGAGTTCGAGAAGCGAGTCTACGGGCTCGCGACCTCCGCGATGTGGTCGGCGATCGCCTCAGCGTCGGTTTCTTGAAGGAAGTGTTTGCCGCCGACGGTGTGGAAGTTGTCTGCACCGACCAGGTCCTTCACCACCGCCCCGAAGGTGCCGACCTTGAGGGCCGGATCGGCGCGGCCCCACACCGCCTGCATGGGATAGGTCGCACTCTCGAGGGCGGATCGTTAGAGGCGCTCCTTCTCCGCGGTGAGTTCGAATCGCTGCATGATCTTAAGAAACGCTCGACCCCCGTCTTCCCGAACGAGAAGTCGGTGGTGGGTCTTCGGCACCACGGGGGGGACGGATCGATGAAACCCCTGGAGATAGAAGAGCTGTGCAAATACCGGGGGAACCGCACTCTTGAGCCAAAGGTAGCCGAGGCCAGGAACCGCAAACGGCTGCATCGACCACGGTCGCGAAAACGACGCCACATTCACCAAGGTGTTGAGAATCGTGAGACTCAGGATCCGTTCAGGGACCGTGGTGGCGATCTCGAAGCCCACCGGGCCACCGATGTCATGGACCACCAGGTGAAACTTCTCGCAGCCGAGGGCATCGATCGCCAAGGTCGACATGCGGCCAAGGTTGGTCCATCGATAGTCGTAATCGCGGGGGCGGTCCGACAGACCAAGGCCCGGGTAATCAAAGGCGATGCCCCGGAGTCCGCGCGTCGAAAGGCCGCTGAGCACGTGGCGATAGACGTAGCTCGAAACCGGAACGCCGTGCATGCACACGACGGGAGGACCGGTGCCTTCGTCGCGAACGAACATCGAAACACCATCCACCGAGAGCATCCGCCCGGCTCCCCGATGCCGCTCGATCTCCTGCTCGACCGTAGTCACGCCGAACGATAAGCGGACGGCCGCCACACGTCGAGAGGCCCCTGAGACAGAACCATAACCATAGAACAGCGACGGAATTAGATGAGGGGCACGGCACCATTGCCATGCCCCTCGCTTTTGCTTGGGGAAGCCGATTTCTCGGCCTGGAACTCGTTTCTAACGCGCGATGGCGGCTTCGACCTCGGCGAGGTCGAGGGTGTGAAGCTCGAGGTTGCGACCATCGACGACGTAGACTCGGCCGTTCTCCTGGTCGATTTCGAGACCCTCGATGCTGCCGATTCCGAGACTCGACAAGTCGAGAACCTGTTGCTTGTCACCCGTCTCGAAGTTGATCTGGTGAAGGCTGCTCCCCGCACCGGCGAGGAAGTTCGGGAAAGCGAGCATGTCGAGGCCCCCCGCCGCGAAGCCCGGATCGTTCAGGCTTCGAAAGATCAGCTCGTCGCCGGTCACGCTGTCGAACGCCGCGATCTCGGAGAACACCGGCGCGCCGCTCTCGACCTCGGTGGTCTGGGGAGTCGCAAACAGCAGCTCCTGCGCCGCGTCGTAGGTCACGGCCCGAGCCAGCTCCACGGTTTCTGCCTCGACCTGGGGCACCGGATCCTCACGGATGATTTCTCCCGGGACGTAACAGAAACCGTGGAGCTGGCTCGGGCCGTGACCTACGACGCGGCGCAGGAGCTGCTGTTTGCGACTCCCCAGACCACCGAGGTCGAGAGCGGCG
>JBCCZL010000051.1:0-26120 GCA_039187775.1 Myxococcota bacterium | reverse complement strand
GTCTTGGCGCCCTCCGGCGGCTCCGGCTCCTCTTCGATCAGCGCCTGCATCTGGCGCGCCTCCTCGGCGTTCGCCAGGAGCGCAAAGGCCGCGACCGCCTGGTTCCGAACCTGGGTGTGGAGCTCCTGATCCTTCGCCTGCTCGAGGAAGAACGGCATCAGCGCCGAGTCGTAGAGATGCCGCATGGCGGCGAGGAGCTGGGGTTTCATCTCGAGAGGCACCGCCTGGTAGGTGTCGCGAAGAATCGTCCGCACCGCCTCGAGGTCGTTTGCGGAGAGGTTCAGCCGAACCAGCGAAATCGCCCCGTTGACCTTTCGGCCCATGTCCTCCGAATCGGTCTCGCTCTTGATCGCTTCGAGCGCTTCACCGTAACCGAGCGCTCCGAGCGCGAAGGTTGCTTCCGCACCGACCAGCTGCTCGACGCTCATCCGAGACGCGGCTTCTTCATTCACTTGCCGAACCGCCGCAATGTAGGTCGTGACGAGAGCATTGGCTTCTTCGTTCTCGCCCCGAAGCAGGGCCACCAGGGGATCGTAGGCCGGTCGACCGATTCGGACGAGGCCTGCGGCCCCGACATCGTTCATCCGCATGTTGGGCCGCGCCGGATCGAAGATGAACAGCGCCTTGATCAATACGTCGATCGCCGCCTCGTCGCCGATCTCCGCGAGCTGCATCGCGGCGAGCCGGTTGAACAAGAAGTCCTGCGCTTCGTTCTGGGTGGTGATCACCCGCGACAGCGCGGGGGTCGCCCGACTGTCCTGAAGTGCTCCAAGCGTGCGAATGAACTGCTCTCGCATTCGGTTGTCTTCACCGCGATTGGTGGTGATGCGGCCCAGCGACTCGCCGAGTCCTTCGATTACGTCGCCTTTTTTGTCTTCCGGAATCTCGACGAACCGAAGGGTCCGGGCCGAGACTTCGGCGTGCTGCTCGTTCACCCCGGTGCGCCACTTGAGCGCCTCGAGGAGCGCGGGGAGCGAGCGCGGATCACGCATCTCCTCGAAGAGGCTCATGATCTCTCGGCCCGCCCGGTTGTCTTCGGGGTAGTCGATGTAGGTCGCCACCAGCTTTTCGACCGTGGCGTCCGCGACCTTCTTCACATCCTCGTTGCTTCGGTCGCCCTCCGCGTCGGCAAGAGCCCGCGTGTAGATCTTGGTGATGTTGGCGATGGCGTTGTGACGCCGAACCGGATCGGAGAGCTCACCGGCCTGACCGGCAGGGTCATCCGCATCGGCGTGACATCCGACCAGCGCCCCAAAGACAGCAAATACCCAAAGTGCGTTGCAGACCCGTCCCATTGCTCACCTCCAGCGTCGCCCGGCGTCGCTGCCTTGGATCGTCGGGCCGCCCCCACAAGACGCCCGACCGCTGGCCTTCCACGGCCACTCGAATCCAAAATCCTCTTTTAAAACACTAAGTTACGGGCGAACTTGCGAGACTATCCCACGCTCCGCGAGGGGTGTCAACGGAATTTCACGATCGCGAATTGCGTGGAATCACACAATTTCACAGACGAAGCTCCCGATTGCAGACGCGAAACCCCCAGACCGGTTCAACCCCCGAGATCTCAAGCGAAAGCTCTGGCACGGGTCCTGCGAAGTACCTCGACGGGTCTGAGCTTCTGCCCCCCTAGGGCTCGGGCCCACCCTCGCTCGCCCTGGCGTCTTCGGCGTCAGGGCGAGCACTTTTTCGTCAGACCCGCGCGTGCTTGAGCAGGTCTTCGAGAAAGTGGTCTTCCCGTACCGAGTCGAGCAGAACGTCAGCCGGCGTACGGTCCTCCGCGACCAACCCCTCGAGCTCCGTGAGATGGATGCGCTCGTCCTTGCCGTCCCGGTTCAGATGATTGAGTCGACTCAGCCCTCCGGACGCGATCGCGAGGACCCGACGGGCCCAGTGCCCGGCGCTCTCTCCCTCGAACGCCGCGTGAAGGCCCTTCGCGGCGACTTCACGACGGAGCGCGTTGAGCGCGGGGAGCTCCCAGCTCCGGGTGAGCGCATCGAGCTCGTCGAGTGCGGCTTCGTCGTAGAGCAGGCCCTTCCAAAGCGCGGGTAGCGCGCAGGTGAGCCACGTGCCCTGACCGTCGGCACCACGGACTTCGAGGGTCGTCTTCAGCCGGACTTCGGGGAACAGCGTATTCAAGTGGGTTGTCCAGTCACCGCGGGTCGCGGTGGCTCCCGAAAACCCGTCTTTCATAAACGCCCGAAAGGTCTGCCCGGTATTTTCGAGCACCCGGTCTCCCCGTTTGAGCATAAACATCGGGACATCGAGCGCCCACCCGACGTAGTCCGCGTAGCCGGCATCGTCGCGATGGGCAAAGGGGAGTAGACCCGAACGATCCGGGTCGACCTCCAACCACACACGGCCCCGCCGCGTTCGGTCACCCGTCCGCGCGCCTTCCGCAAACGGGCTGTTGGCGAACATCGCAGTGACCACCGGCTGTGTGCGAAGCGCCACCCGGAGCTTTCGCATGGCATCGACCTCGCTCTCGAAGTCGAAGTTCGCCTGCACCGTCGCCGTCCGGCGCATCATGTCGAGCGCCAGGGCACCTCGGGTCGGCAGGTAGTCACGCATGATCCGGTAGCGAAGCTTGGGAACCCAAGGAAGCGCTGCCTGCGTCGCCGTCGGGTGAAAACCGAGCCCAAGCCAGGCAACGCCGAGTTCCTCCGAAATCGCGGAGAGCTCAGCCATGTGGCCCCGAAACTCGGTGCAGGTGTGGTGAATGGTCTCGAGCGGAGCCCCGGACAGCTCGAGCTGGCCCCCGGGCTCGAGGGTGATCGAGGACTCTCCGCGCCGGAGGGAGATCACCTCGCCTCCTTCGAGCTCCCGCTGTTCGAACCACCCGTGGCTTTCGACCAACGCCTCAAGGACCCGACGAACGCTCTTCGGTCCATCGAACGGCAAGGGAGCACCGTCCTCGATGAACACGCCGAATTTCTCGGCCTCGGTTCCGACCCGCCACCGGGCCCTAGGGGTCTCGGCTTCTCGGAAAGGCTCGAGTAGCTCCTCGGGGGCGCGCAGGGGGGAGTCGTCGTGGGCTTCCATCGGAGTCGGGGAATATCTAAGGTACGAAGCCTTGAGCTCCTAAGACATCCGCTGGCGGATGAAAAGGGTTCGATGTCAGTGCAGCCCGGTTCACCCTTCCGGTGGATCGGTCCCGGAGTTGACCGGGTTGTCATGGACGAGGGCGACCAAGAAAGGGATGCAAGAAAGGTGACTAGTCGATCGGCGCGGGGTTACATCGGTCCGAGTCTCGTGGTGCACGGGCGGATTAGCGGCAAGGGAGATTTGACGGTCGATGGAAGACTGGAAGGCGATGTGGCGTTCGACGGCGCCCTGGCGGTGGGACGGGACGGGGTCTTGCTCGCGGCCGTCGCGACCGACTCCCTGGATGTCTCCGGCCAAGTCCGGGGAAACGTGGCCGCCGCCGAGGAGGTCTCGATTCGGTCCGGGGGCGACCTTCACGGGGATGTGCGCGCGCCGCACGTGGCGATCGATGACGGCGGCCGACTCCACGGAGGCATCGACATGGATGTCGACCTTCCCGAGACGCCGGAGCTGGAGGAGCTATGAGTCGGCCATCGATCTTGCCTAAGGACATGCGCCTCGTCGGCGACGTGACCGGGGCCGAGGATTTGGTAATCCTCGGCACCCTTGACGGGGAAATCACCCTCGACGGCACGCTGATCGTCGAAGAGGGCGGCGTGGTCCGGGGCAATGTGCAGGCGGAGCACGTGATCGTCCGCGGGGTCATGGTCGGGGACGCGACCGCCTCGGAAACGATCCGGGTCGACGAGACGGGAAAGATGGTGGGCGACCTTCACGCGCCTCGCGTCAACATCGTGAAGGGCGCGCAGTTCCGCGGGCACGTGCACATGACCGGGACGAGCGCTCCGTCCCGGACGGCTCGACGTCGACCCGCCAGCGGCCGACGAAGCCGGCGTCGCCAGGAAGCGCCGACCCAACCGGGAACGATGCCGGCGTTGGACTCGCTCGGCGGACCGACCGAGGTCGATCTTGCGGCGCCGCACCCCGAGGTGGAGAGCGCCTCGACGGCCGATGCGCCCAACGAACCGTCCGACCGAGGTCCCGTCCCTCGGAAAGCGAGCGAGGAGCGGCCCCCTGCGGCGCGATCGCGAGGCAAACGAAACCGACGGCAGCGCGGCGAATCTCGCACCGCCAGGAAAGCCAAAGGTGAAACCGTCGAAACCCCGGTTGCCGAAGCGGCAAACGCGTCGACCTCCGGCGAAGCGACGCGATCTCGACGAGGTCCTCCTCCGAAAGTGATTCCCAGCCTTCGGAGAGCGCGCGGACGGCGTCGGGCGTCGGCCTCCGTCGAGCCATGAGCAGTCGGGAACGGCTCCTCGAGATGCTCCGGGAGCGGAGCTTTGACCGACGCACCGTGACCCTCGCGTCCGGCAAGACCAGCGACTGGTTCATCGACTGCAAACAGACGGTGCTCACCGCGGTCGGCCACCGCCTCGCTGGCGAGCTCCTCCTGGGCGAAGCGCGACGGAACAAGCCGGACGCGGTCGCCGGAGTTGCCCTCGGTGGTTGTCCGCTGGCCTCTGCGGTCGCGATGATGTCGCTCGAAGCAGGCTCTCCCCTCGACGCGCTGTACGTGCGGAAAGGCGCGAAGGACCATGGGTCCAAACGGAACATCGAAGGCGATGACCGGCTGGCAAAAGGCGCACGGATCGTGATGCTGGAAGATGTCGTGACGACCGGTGGTTCGACTCTCGATGCGGTAGCGGAGCTTCGAAGCAAGGGCTACGAGGTGGTGGGCGTCGTCGCCCTCGTCGACCGTGAGGAAGGGGGTCGGGATCGGCTTAGCGCCGCGTCGCTCGAGTTTTCGAGCGTCTTCCGGCGCGCCGACTTCATGCCAGGATGAGCCCTATGAGCGCTCCGCAAAGCCGACGGTGCCAAGGACGAGTCATCACCGAAGTCTCCCTGGCTGCGCTCGTCATGAGCACGATCACCCTGGGCTGTGGAACCCCCCAGGTCACGATGACCCCGGAGGCACGCTCCTTCACGCCGGCCGACTACGAGGGCGTCTACAAAGATTGGACCCGCGGCGCAGACGAGTTTGCGTTCGGACGCTTCGCTGACGTGCTCCACGTGACCGCCACGTTTCAAAGCTGGGAGCAGCGCTGGGCGTACGTGGTGCGCTACGCCCATGACCACAGTCTTCGGACGGAGGCGCGCGCGGACATGCTCCGGGCCACGCTCGACGACGCCGCGGAGAATCATCGATTCTTCGTCACCCTGGTTGGCAACAATCTGCGGGAAAGCGACCTCACCAGCGCGCGAGCCGCCTGGCGAGTGCTGATGGTCGACGAGCGGGGCAACACCACCGTTCCAGTAGAGATCGAGAAGGTGGACCGGCCTGACGCAGCCACCCGGACCTACTTTCCTTCGGTCTCGCCCCACCGCATCGCGTTTCGAGTGGTCTTCCCGGTGGCGCGGGCCGATGGAAGCAGGACCATTCCCAACAACGCCGAGTTTATTCTTCTTCGCTTTACCGGCGCCCAAGGCACGATCGATCTCCGATGGGACTTCGCCGACGGCTAGGCCGGCTCGTTGTTCGACTAACGGGGCTTCCGCCATTCGTCTTCTTCTCGACACCTACTCGATCTTCTTCCGGTCGTTCTACGGCCTTCCCGCGATGAGCTCCGGGGATCGGCCCACGAGCGCGCTCTACGGGTTTTCGACGCTGGTCCTCAAGCTCCTTCGGGAGGAGCAACCGGAAGAAGTGGCATTCGCCGTCGACGCCCCCGGCCCGACGTTTCGCCACAAACGGTACCCCGGCTACAAAGACGGTCGAGGCCCGCTCCATCCCGATCTTCAGGCCCAGCTCGGAGAGCTCCCGGAGCTCCTTTCGGCGTTTGGATTTCCCGCACACCGGGCACCGGGCTTCGAGGCCGATGACCTGCTTGCCACCCTGGTCTCGCGGACCGAGGGCCCGGCGCTCATCGCGAGCGGAGACCGGGACCTCCTTCAGCTCGTCGACGATCGCGTGGGGGTGCTCTTCCTCGGCCGACGAGGCAAGCCCCCCGTTCGCTACGACCGTTCGGCGGTGACTGAGCGCTTCGGTATTTTGCCGCACCAGCTTCCCAGCTACGTCGCCTTCGTCGGGGACCCCTCGGACAATCTCCCCAAAGTGCCGGGAGTCGGACCCAAAACCGCAACGAAGCTCGTGGCCGAGCATGGGAGTGTCGACAGCATTCTCGCCGCCCTCGCCTCGCTCGCTCCCAAGCTGCAAACCGCGCTCCGAGACTACGGGGACCAGGCCCGCGAGGTAGAGACGCTCGCCCGCCTCCGGCAAGACGCGCCCCTCGAGGAGCCCGCGTTTGCACCGCTTCGCGCCGATGCGATCGGCCGCCTCAGCCGCCTCTTCGAGCGGTGGGAAATGACGAGCCTCCTCAAGCGCACCGCCGACCTCGGCGACGGCCTTCCGTGACCGCTACCGGATCAGAATCGTGGCCCACGCGCGCTTGCCCGCTTTGACCACGTAGCGTCCCGGGCCGAGCTTGGTGTCGAGGTCGGTGACCTTCTCACCATCGATCTGCACCGCGCCCTGCTGAACCCGTCGCTTCCCGTCGCTCGTGCTCTTGCTCAAGCTCGCGAGGGACAACGCCTTCGGAAGCCAGAGGCCTCCCTCCGCCGCATCAAGCTCGACCACGGGCATATCGTCCGGCACTTCGCGCTTCGAAAACTGCGCCATCCACGCCCGCTCGGCCTCGTCGGCCGCCTCGGCGCTGTGGTACCGAGTGACGATCTCTTTGGCGAGGGCCACCTTCGCGTCCCGCGGATTGAGCTCGCCCGTCGTCGCCTGCTTCTTTCGCTCCGCGATCGCTTCGGCGGAGAGCGCGGACAGGAGTTCGTAGTAACGCCACATCACGGCGTCGCCGATGCTCATGAGCTTGCCGAACTGCTCGACGGGTGGTTCGATGACCCCGACATAGTTGTCGAGCGACTTGCTCATCTTGTCCCCAACGATCGCGCCGTTTTCCTCGCGGGCGTTGATGCCTTCGAGAATCGGCGTGGTCATCACGATCTGGGGCTTTTGGCCGTGCTCTCGCATGAGCTCGCGGCCCACCATGAGATTAAATAGCTGATCGGTTCCGCCCAGCTCGACGTCGCACTCGAGCTTCACCGAGTCGTAGCCTTGAGCCAGCGGATAGAGCAGCTCGTGAATCGAAATGCTCTTGTGATCTCGGTAGCGCTTTTTGAAGTCGTCGCGCTCCATCATGCGCGCGAGGGTGTACTTGCCGGCAAGCCGGATGACATCGTCGAAGCCCATCTTCGAAAGCCACTCGCTGTTGTAGACCACCTGCGTCTTCTCGGAGTCCAGGATCTTGAAGGCTTGCTCGGCATAGCTCTTCGCCCCCGCTTCGATCTCCTCCCGCGTGGACACCGGTCGCGTCGCGGAGCGGCCGGTGGGGTCGCCGATTTGGGCCGTGAAGTCGCCGACCACAAACACCACTTGATGGCCGAACTTCTGGAACTGGCGCATCTTCGTCATCAAGACCGTGTGGCCAAGATGGAGATCCGGCCGCGTCGGGTCGAAGCCCGCCTTGATCACGAGCGGGCGACCGCTCCGCAGTCGTTGGAGAAGCTCGCCTTCGACCTGAAGGTCCACCACTCCGCGGCGAAGCTCGTGGAGCTGTTCCTCGGGAGACATCAGGAGCCTGGGCGGGGGTGGCGCCGCGCGGCTAGCCGTCGGAGGCGGGCGCGTCCGGGTCTTCGCCGTTGTTCACCAGCTCCTTGAGCTCCTTTCCAACCTTAAAGAACGGAAGGCGCTTGGGAGGCACGGGCACCGGATTTCCGGTCCGGGGATTTCGGCCGTTGTAGGCCTTGTAGTGACGAACGGTGAAGCTACCGAAGCCACGGATCTCGATGCCTTCGCCCTTTTCCAGGGCGGTGGTCATCGATTCGAAGACACAGTTCACGACTTGCTCGGCGCGACTCTTGGTGATCTTCGTGCGCTGCGCTACCGCGTCGATCAACTCGGACTTGGTCATGTCGAGATTTCTCCGTAGGCTCCCAGGATACTGCGGGACCCCGGCGAGTCAACAGCGATTTCAGGTACTTGCAAAGAGGAGGGAACGACCAGGATGGCAACCACGCGAACGCCTCGGAGAGGCTTCCGCCGATGAGCAAACGGGCACGCCTGCTCATCGGAGTGGTCACCATCGGAGCGCTCGCTGCCCTGGGATATGCGGTGCTCCGACCCGAAGACCCCACCCCCGATCCTCCCTCCGAGTCGACCGGCTACCTGGAGATCGGAAAGATCGATGTCCACACCCACCTCGCGCCGAGTTCGGTCGAGCAGACGCTCCGGTTCATGGACGCGCACGGCATCTCGGTCGCCCTGAACGCATCCGGCGGCACCCCCCAGCGCGGCCTCCACGCGAGCGCCGCGATCGCCCGACAGACCGGCGGGCGAATTCGGCCCTACTGCAACCTCTCCTTTCGCTGGGCCGCCACCGAGGACTTTCCCCGCTACGTGAACGACACCCTTCGCGACTGCAAAGCGCTCGGCGGCGTCGGCATCAAGATCTCGAAGGCCCTCGGCCTCGGGGTGCTGCTCGAGGACGGTTCGCTCCTGGCGGTAGACGACCCGCGCCTCGACCCGCTCTTCGCGATGGCCGGGGAGCTCAGGCTCCCCATTCTGATCCACACCGGGGATCCCAAGGCGTTCTTTGAAGCGCCCACCCCAGATAACGAGCGCTACGCGGAGCTTCAGGCACACCCTTCGTGGAGCTTCTACGGACCCCGGCCCGACGGAGGCGAATGGCCGAGCTGGGAAGACCTCTTTCGGCAGTTCGAGCATCGGGTCGCACGCCACCCCGAAACGACCTTCGTCGGCGCGCACTTCGGCAATGCCCCCGAGGATCCGGAGCGGGTCGGCGCCCTTCTCGAGCGGTGCCCCAATCTTGTGATCGAAACGGGAGCGCGGGTTCCCGAGATCGGTCGTCACGATGCGGACGAGATGCGTGCCTTCTTCGAGAGGTTCCAGGATCGGATTCTCTTTGGCACCGACCTCGGGGTGAACCCCGGTGGACTCATGCTCGGTTCGACGGGGCCGGAGCCCGCCACCGAAGAGCAGGTGCCGTTCTTCTTCGACGCCCACTGGCGGTACTTCGAGACGCGAGGGCGAGGCATGAACCATCCCACGCCGATTCAGGGCGACTGGACGATCGACGGCATCGGGCTCGACGCGGGAGTTCTCCGAAAGCTCTACCGCGACAACGCCATCCGCGTCTTCGGGCTCCCCGATGGCGAGGGTCCGCCAGACTGATCGTTCCGCGAGACGGGCAGAGAGCAGATTTTTACCGAAAAACTGTTTCCTGCCTCACTCCACTCCACCTTGAACGATCCGCCGGGGACGCAGAGGCAAATGACCTCTTCCCCAAACTTTCCTTTTGTCGCTATGGTCCGACGCCGCGGGAGGCACACCATGGCCGACAACGAACAACAGCCGGTAGAGGACCTTAGCGCCTTCGATACCGAGGAACCGATGGCGAACTACGCCATGGGGAGTGACGACCAAGCGATCCGTAAGATCCGGAGACGAAGCTCGCCGGCGACAAAGATCGTGGTGCTCCTTCTGGTCGCGCTGGGTGGAGTGATCGGGTTCTTCATGTGGCAGAGCAGCGTCGGGGTCGCCGAGCAGGAAAAGGCGGTCAACGAGTGCGGGCAGCGCGCCGAGGCCGAGGTTCCCGGCTGCCTCGCCGAAGTCTATCCGACCCTCGAGTCGGAGGAGCTTCAGCTCCGAGTGCTTCGAAACCTCAATGCGTTTGGGGACACGGATGCTGGCGACCTCTACGTGAAAGCGCTCGAGGTCAAAGGCCCGGTCCGTCGCCACGCCGCGATCGCGCTCTCACGGATCGGTCCGCCCGGGCCGAGTGGCACCGCCGACAAGCTCCGTTCGGTGCTCGACGACACCGACCATGTGGACCGCACCCAGGTGGTGTGGGCTCTCGCAGTGTTCGGCGACGGTTCGGTATCCGACGAGATCATCGCCGAGTTCACATCGGGCCGCTTTCAGGAGCAGGTCCCCGACTTCGATCCGAAGGTGGTCAGCGACGTGCTCGGCGCCGACCGGCTCTCCTCGGAGGAGCTCCTCAACCATGACGAGGTCTCAGTTCGGCTGCTTACCGCCGTGGCGCTCGCCGAGAACGCCACTCCCGCGGTGGTGAGTCCACTGTCCCGGCTCATCGAGCTCGAGCTCGGTCGCTCCGGCGACGACCAGTCACCCGAGGTGGTGCGCGCGGCGGCCGCCGGGCTTGGCAGGACTGGCGATCCGGCGGCGGCGAGTCCGCTTTTTAGTGTGCTTCAGCAGCAGCCGCTGATGCGTGACGGAGTGATCGACGCGCTCCGGAAGTCGACCGGGGCGACCGAGATCGCGACGCTCCTTGGTCAAGCGCAGGACGTCGACGTCAAGCGCGAGCTCGTTCGGCTCCTCGCCGAACAGCACGACGACCGCGTCAAGGACACTCTCGCCGGGCTCCTCGGCGAAGAGGACGAGGAGATTCGCCTCGAGTCGTCCATCGCGCTCGCGGAGATGGGTGACGACCGTTCGGTCCCCGCCCTGGTCGCCTTTGCCTCCGGAGAAGACGACAGCCAGTCCGACCGGGCGCTGAAAGCGCTCCAAGCCCTCGGCGCGGAAAGCGCGGCGGCGCCGCTTCTCGAGGCGCTGCCTTCGAGCTGCCCCGACGAGCCCGATCCTGAAATGCCGGCGATGTGCTTCCGCCAAGCGGGATTCCTTCGCGCGATCGGCGCGTCCGGCGGCCCCGACGCCGGGCGACGACTCGAGACCGCGCTCAGCGGCGTCGATGGTCCGGTGGCCGCCGTCGCGCTCGCCAAGATGAACTACGAGCCCGCCTACTCCGCGCTTCTCGGCAAGGTCGTCCGGCCCCGAGACGTCGAAATGGCGGCGGCCAATGCGGCGGAGCGGAGCCTCGAAAACGAGGACCTTCTCCGGGCCCGGCGCGGCGCGATTCAGGCGATGGGTTACTACGGCAATCCCGACGCGGTCGACGAGCTCATGGAGGTCGTCGAGGACATCGACGACGACTACGAGCTTCGCGCCCTTGCCGGCGCATCCATCGGCATGGCCGCCGACACCGAAGCGATGCAAGCGGTGATGAGCAAAGTGCAGGACTCGGGCACTGACGAAAACGCGCGGCGCTACTATGTGCAGGCGCTTTGGCAGAAGCCGCACCCCGACCTCACCTCGAGCCTTCTCGATCTCATGGCGAACGCCGAGGCCCCGAGCGCGCTGCGTCGCTCCGCGGCTCTCGCGGTGGGCTACTCCGCCGACGATGCCGCCAATGCTCGGCTCATTGAAATGCTCGGCGCGGAGGAGACGCGGACCGTCGCGGTCTATGCGATCGCGCTCGGCGGGAGCGCGGAGGCGGCGGAAGCCGCGGTGGCGGCGCTTCCTGACGACAACCGCGCGAAGGAAGACCTCCAGGCGATCGTGATGAGCGATCAGACCGACTACTACAATCTCCTGACCCATCAGATGTTCGAGTCGGGTCAGGTCTGGCGCCGCATCGAGGCCTCGAAGATCCTTGCCGAAGGCAACGAGCGGGGCCGCTACGGCTACACCTGGCTCAAGACCCTCGCGGTGCTCCGGAGCGGATGGAACGGAATCGATGGCGTCAGCGCCGCCGAAACCCGCGCCAAGCTGTGGGAGGGACTCACCAGCGAAGACCCCGCCCGCCGAGCCCTCGTCGCGGACGTGCTGGGGCAGCTTCCCGAACGGGGCCTCCTCCTCCGAGCCCGTGACAGCGATGGCCCTGGCTCCGAAGAGGCGCGGGCGGTGCTCCGAGACCTCAACCGACCCCAGACATCCTCCTAGCCGAGACTGGCCCCGCCGAGTCTGGCCCGGTCGAGGGTTGAGGTCGAGTCCGCGGGTTCCGACCTCGTCCCAAGCCGCGGTTCGACTTGGCGTCTCCGCCTTGGCATTCTGAGCCGGTGGCCGCCTCGCTCGCCCTCCCCGCGGATACACTTCGGGCTTTGCTGCTTCCCCGGCGGCTGGTCCCGGTGTTGGTGGTGAGCGTTCCTCTGGTAATTGCTCAGGCAAGCTTCTCTCACGACCCGATGGCGGGACCGGTCGGTGTAGCGATGTGCATCGCGTTCTGGCTCTTTGCTCCGCTCGCGTGGCGCTGGCTCTTTCCTGCGCGACCTCGATCGGAGCCTCAGGCTCCGGCGGCGCTCCGACTTCTCGGCTACGTCGCCCTTTCGACGTGGATCGTCGTACTCATCGGGTATCTCGTGCCCCGAGCACTCAATATGCCGGTCACCCTCCTGACCGACCGTTGGTCGCTCGCGATCGCGGGGGCGATGTTCATCGTCGGGGGCTGGGGACTCGGCCGAGACATCGAGCTCGAGAGCCAGCTCACCAAAGAACGACAGCGGGCGAAGGAAGCCCGCGAGGCGGCGGAGCGGGCCGAACTCCTTGCGATCCGAAGCCACCTCGATCCTCATTTTCTCTTCAACACTCTGAACGCGATCGCCGAGTGGTGCCGTCAGGACGGCGAGGTTGCCGAACGCGCAACCCTTCAACTGTCGTCGATGCTTCGGACGATTCTCGATGGGGTCCGAACGAGCGAGTGGCCCCTCGCCCAAGAGATCGAGCTCTGCCGAACGCTCCTCTCGCTCCACCTCATCCGAGACCCGGAGTGGTTCCGCGTCGACGCGACGATCGACGAGACAGTCTCGACAAACGTTCCACCTCTCATTCTCTTGCCCCTCGTGGAAAACGCGGTGAAGCACGGCCCCGCGAAGGGCCACCGGGGGCCGCTTCGTCTCGAGGTTCGCGCCACCGACGACCGGGTCGAAGTGATCGTTGAAAACCCTGGGCCCTACCTTGGACCTTGGCCCGGCGGGGACGGTCTCCGAATGGTCGAGCGGCGTCTTTCGCTTGGATATCGAGGAGCGGCGCACTTCAACATCGAAGATCTCGAGGGCCGCACCCGCGCCACGGTGGGCCTTCCCCGGAACAACCCTGAGGTAAACACATGAATGACGTGCTCCGAGTCCTCATCGCTGACGACGAGAAACTCGCGCGGGCTCGACTCACTCGCTTGCTTGCCGAACTTGCCGACATCGAAAAGGCCGGGGAGTGTCAGAATGGTCAGGAGGCAGTGGACCGGGTCGGAGAGGGCGATATCGACGTCCTTCTCCTCGACATTCATATGCCGGGACTCAATGGCCTCGACGCGTTTCGAGCGATGGGCGAGGACGCACCGTACGTGATCTTTACCACCGCGCACTCGGAGCACGCCGTCGAGGCCTTCGACCTCGGCGCGGTCGACTATGTGCTCAAGCCGGTGGAGGGTGTACGACTCGAAAAAGCCCTCGGTCGAGCCCGCGCCCACTTCGTTCGAGTGGCCGCCGAAGCGCCGCCGGTGGTGACCGGCGCACAGTTCGACCGGCTCGCCTTTCACACCCGGGGCGGGGTCCAGCTTGTGGCGCCCACCTCGATCAGCCACGCCACCTTCGACGGGCAACTCGTGAGCATGGTGGTCGTCGAAGACAATACACCGGAGACCCACCTCGTCGACCTGACCCTTGTTGAACTGATGGGACGGGTTCCCGAGAGCGTGTTTGAACGGGTGCACCGGCGCGCAGTGGTGAATCTTCTTCAGGTGCAGCGCCTGGAGCCGCTCGAGACCGGGGGCTATCACGCGGTGATGAAGTCGGGGGACGTGGTGGACGTGTCGCGACAGTCCGCCCGAAGGCTCCGCAAGCGGCTCGGGCTCTGACCCTCCTTTACCGGATACTGCTAGCATGCCCTCGATGACGGCTCCGGAAGACAAACGTTCCCCCCACACCACCGCAGTTCACGGAGGCGAGCCTCGACGCTATCCGCACCGGGCCCTCACCGCACCGGTGGTTCAGACCTCGACCTACGCGTTTGAAAACACCGCCGCCCTTCGCGCGTTCATGGAGGGCCGGAGCGATCAGGAGGAAGAGTACGGGCGCTACGGAAACCCCACGGTGTCGCTCGTCGAGCGAAAGGTCGCGGAGCTTGAGAGTACCGAAGAGGGCGTCGCATTCGCCAGCGGCATGGCCGCGGTGACCACCGCCATCCTGGCGTTCACCCGGGCCGGCTCGCACGTGGTGCTCTTCAACGACTGCTACCGCCGAACCCGCCAGTTCGTTTCCACGGTGCTCGATCGCTTCGGGGTGACCTGTTCTCTGATTGCCCCCGAGGACGTCGGCAAGCTTGGCGACGTCCTGACGGACAAGACGCGCCTGATCGTGTGCGAGGCGCCCACCAATCCCTATCAGGCGGTGGTGGACCTCGATCTTCTGGTGTCGATCGCCAAGGAGCGCCGCGTCAAAACGATGATCGACACCACCTTCGCGACGCCGATCAACCTCCGGCCGATCGAGCATGGCATCGACATGGTGGTTCACAGCGCCACAAAATACCTCGCCGGCCACAACGACGTGCTGGGCGGCGTCCTCGTCGGCAAGCGCGGTCCGGTGTCGCTCGTTCGGGAGCTTCGACACGTGCTCGGGGGCGTACTCGACCCTCATGCCGCGTTTCTCATTCACCGTGGTCTCAAGACCTTGGCCCTTCGGGTCGAACAGCAAAACCGGAGTGCGCTCCGACTCGCGCGCGCCCTCGAGGAAGACTCGCGGGTCACTCAGGTCTGGTATCCCGGTCTTCCGTCTCACCCGGACCATGCCGTGGCGAGGCGTCTGATGAACGGCTTCGGAGGGGTCGTCACCTTTCGGGTCGACCGCGACCTCGAGGGCACGAGCCGCTTCATCGATGCGTGTCGGATCGCCCAGATCGCTCCGAGTCTTGGCGGTCCGGAGTCGCTCATCGAGCAGCCGGCGTTGATGAGTTACTACGACCAAACCAGCGAGGCCCGGGAAGCTCTCGGCATGTACGGCAATCTCGTTCGGCTGGCGGTGGGACTCGAAGACCCGGAAGATCTCCTCGCCGACCTTCGTTGCGCCCTCGACGCCTAGACGAACCGTCGCAGAGAGCACTTCGGTTCTTCCGCCTCTCATGGGACGATGGTCGGGTGATGGTTCGAATCCTCGGTCTCGTCCTCCTTTTGTCGATGCTCGGCTGCGGCGATAAAGAGCCTCCGGCCGAGGCGATTCAGGCCGAGACCGCCACTTCGCCTCCCGCGCCCGCACCGGGCCCGCCGGTAGAAGAGGCCGAGCCCCCACCCTCGGATGAACCGACCGATCCGGAGCCCCACGCGAACACCGAGGGCGAGGCAGACTCTCGTGAAGCAGACCCTCGTGAAGAGGCAGAGTCACGTGAAGAGGCAGAGTCACGTGAAGAGGCAGAGTCACGTGAAGCGGCAGAGCCTCGTGAAGCGGCACCCGGCCCGATTCGCGCGGATGCGCGGGTGCCCGCAGATGGTGAGGGACGCATGACGTTTGGCGTCGTCTATCGGCTAGCCGCCGCCGTAGGCCTTCCTCGACCCACCATTCATGGTCGACCAAGCAGCCTCGACAACGGAAATGCGGTTGCGCTCGTGTCCTTCGCCGAGAACCCACCGAGCGGCGCCGAATATGACATCGGACAGCTTCGACCAGAGATCTGGCTCCTCGAAGGTGGCCAACCAACGGTGGGACGACTCGGCGCTCTTCCGATCGAGCACGTTCCCGTCACCGATTATCTCGCGCTCTCCGTCGGCGAAATCGAAGATCAATCGAGCGAGCTCTTTCGCGTGCTCTCGACCCGCGCGGGGGACCTCGACGCGGACGGCCGTGCAGAGTTCGAGCTGGTGGTCGAAGTCGACGACTCGGTGGAATGCGGCATCGGCATGCTCAGCCACCGCTGGTACATGATCTTCAACGCCGAACCCGAGCTCGCCCTCGCGGCCGACATACCCCTGATCGAGTCAAGCTACCGGGGCGCCATGAACCGGGCAACCGCCCGCCTCGAAGACCACGATGGCGACGGTCACCCGGATATCGACGTTCGCTCCAAGCACTGTGTCGATGGCGAATACGGCGAAGACGATGGCTGCCGGGCGGAGGAGACGACCCACACGTATTACGTATGGGACGAGGGCACGGACCTCTGGACCCGAAGCCGTGACACCGAGACGCCCTGCGAGGAGGGCTAGCGCGCCGCAGTGGCGGTTCGGAACCGTCGGGTGCTCGGCGCGAGTCTGCTGGCACCTATCTCCGACGCGCCTCAGTATAGAAGCCTATGGCCGAGGACCTTCCAATCCGGGGCACGATCCTCATCCCGGGCTCCGATCTTTCCTGGAGCGCGGTGCGGTCGTCTGGGCCCGGCGGACAGAACGTCAACAAGGTGTCCAGCAAGGTCGACCTTCGCTTTGACCTCGAAGGCACCTTCGCCCTGACCTCGGCGGTGAAGAGCCGCCTTCGCATGCTCGCGAAAGGCAACCTCGACGGCGAAGGCCGAATCCAGATCGTGAGCGACAAGACCCGGGATCAGCGGCGAAACCTCGACGATGTGCGGGAGCGACTCCGGAGCATGGTGCTCCGGGCGCTCGTGGTTCCAAAACGGCGGAAGCCCACCCGGCCGAGCCGCCGAGCAAAGGAACGACGGCTCAAGGCGAAGCGCCAGACTTCGGAAAAGAAACGGAACCGGCGCTCGCCTCAGGACTGGTAGCCACCGACTAGTCCTTCACCCACGTGAGCTTGGTCGATGATCGGGGTGGAGGCGCCGCCGGCCCTCGTGCCGAGCCGACGAGGAATACCCGAGGTATTTCGAGGAGGCAGCGAAGCGGTCGGTGCGGCGGACGGGGGTGGATCCGTCGCGAGGGCGATCCATGTCACGCGGGTGAAGGACTAGCAGCAACCTGCTGCTAGGGCCGGCTGGCGATGCAACCGCAGCCACACGCGTCGCTGAAGGAAGTCTCTCCCTCATCGCACGCGAACCGAATCAGGGCGCACTCTTCGGGGTTGGTCGAGGCGTACTCGACCGCCGGATCATCCGGGTCGGGACAGGTGCCGAGGCAAGAACGATTCGCCGCCTCGCAGTCGGCTTCCGAGCCATAGATATCAGCGCAGTCGGTCCCGACGCAGCTGCATCCGCCGACGCCAACGCACTGCGCACCGTTGAACTTTACTCCGAGGAAGGCAAAGCACGGACCCTCCCCGCGGATGTCTTGCGCCTCGCATGCGCCGGGGGGCGGTAGGCACGCCACGTTCTCGCGCTCGCACGCTTCCACGGTGGGGTACAGGGCATCGCAGTCCGAGCCGCGGCATGAGCAACCGCTCAGCGTTTCGCAGGCCGAACCGTTAAACCGAACTCCGAGGATTCGACGGCACGCACCCTCGCCCGCCGCGTCTTGGGCCGCACACGGGGGCGGCGGAGGGGGCGCCGCGCACCCGCGGTACGCCGCGAGGCACTCGGCTTCACTTCCGTAGAGGTTTCCACAGTCGGCCCCCTGGCACTCGCAGCCTCCCAGGCTCTCACAGCTCGTACCGTTCCACGCATAACCGAAGAACGCACGGCACGCGCCAATGCCCGCCGCATCTTGCGGATCGCAGCTCGATGGGGTGTCGATACAGCCGCAGCCGCAGTCGTCATTAAATCCTTGCCCGTTTTCGCAAAAGATAGTCGCTCGCTGACAGAAGTTGACGTCCATCGATGTGTACGTCACCCGCGGGTCGTTCGGGTCGGGGCATTCCTCGGGAATGCACTCCGCATAGGCCGCCTCGCATCCCTCGACAGAGGCGAAGAGATCGTCGCAGTCCGTGCCCGCACAGCTACAGCCCGAGATCTCCTCGCACGACGTCCCATCAAAAGCCGCTCCGAGGATCGCTCGACACGGCCCTTCGCCCCGAATGTCCTGGGCCTCACACTTCGACGGGGGCGCGTCTCCACAGCCGCAGCCACACTCATCCGCCCAGTAGCGATCGGCGTCGCACGCAATGGCCTCGGGCGAGCAGAGACTCGGGTCGGTCAGCCGATAGCCGTTCGCCCCTGGAGCGATGTTTTCGCAGGCGCAGTCTCCCCGTGCCTCGCAGCCCGGATCTCCGGGCGGCGTGCTATCGAAACACCCGACCACCGTCAGGCAACCCAAGATCAAGTAAATCAAACGACGCATGCTTTCCTCCCGTGAATGGCCCTGAGCCATCCCATCGCGCGCTTCTCGAGAGCGCATTCAAACTGACGGCGAGCGACTAGAAGCCGCGGCCTCGAAGCGTGATCGGAATGCGGTCCCGGGACGGGCCGCTGGTTTCAATAAAGAGAATGTCGACCGCATCACCGGCCGATGTCGGCGCAAACTCGATCGTGATCCGAGCGTCATCGACCTGCGCGACCCGGAAGCCTGCGTCGCCGAACTTCAGCCGCGGCTGTTCGAACACCAGCCTGGCGCAGGCGTTCTCGATGGTGATGGGCGCGGGCAGCGTGGTACCGACTGCGATGTCGCCAAAGTCGAAGCGAGCGCGCGGGTTCGCCTGGAGACAGTCGGCGAAGGGCCGCCGCGCCGGCAGGAGCGAGGCGTTTTCGAGGTTGGTGACGAGGTCGATCGGCCCCTGCGAAGTCTCCGGCAGGAGCTCGACGCGGATGACGTCGCCATAGGTGCCCCGGAGCCGGGCCGCAAAGCTGCCGTCGACCGCGACCGGACGCTCCAAGGGAGCGCTTTCCTCGGCGTCGAGATTGAGAATCCAGATCCGACTGCCGCCGCCCTCCACCGCCCCCGGCGCTCCGATGACATCGATGTCGATGTCCCGCGTGAACTGTCCATTGGACGGGGTGGTGACGAACTCAGGATTGATCTCCGGTTCGAAGTTGGGCGGCTCGGGAAGCGGGGTTGCCGTACACCCTTGGCCGATCGCGGCAAACGTCAAACCGAGAAGGATGAGCTGTAGCGTCGAGTGTGCGGTCCGGCGGGTCATGGGTTGGTTGTGCGACAGGCAGCGCCCGAAATGTCCACACCGCTGTTCATGCAAAGGCCTCGCCAAACTTATGATCGTTGGAATTCCTCGCCAGCTGGACCCCTTGATTCGATCTCCGATATGTCTCAAATTGTCTCATATCGCCGATACTGTCTCACGAGGAGTCTGGCGGCGCGGTACGGCACACCCACGGTCGGGGCAGAATGACAGCTTGGATTGGACATCGCTATCGGGTGCTCTCCGTGATGGGAGAAGAGGAACCGTCCATCACCGAGGGCTCCGCTCCCGGCGGTCGGGCGCGTGCATTCCGGGTCCTCGACACCGTGGAAGAGCGAACGGTCGCCCTCAAGCTGGTCTCGGCCGATCGACCGCAGCTCGCGGCGACCCTGCGCGCGGAGTTCGCACTCCTCCGCGGCCGAATCCATCCTCACCTCCTCCGGGTACTCGATTTTGGTCGTCACCGTGAGGGTCCGGCCCTCGCGTGCTTCTACACTGCCGAGCTGATCGAAGGGGAGACACTTGGTGCCGAACACGCCGAAGAACTCTCCGACTTCCTGACGATCGCGCGTGACCTTCTCGACGCGGTCGGCTTCCTCCACAGCCTCCGAATCCGACACGGGGACCTAAAGCCCGAGAACATCCTGATGACCGACGGCCGAGCCACCGTCATCGACCTCGGCTGCGCCCGAACGATCGGCGATCCGCCGGACGCTGACCTCTACGGCACGCTCGCGTACATGGCCCCGGAGATTCTCGCCGGCGAGGCGGCAGACGGGCGCGCGGATCTCTATTCCCTCGGAGTAGTGCTCCAAGAGCTCTTGCCGTTCGAGGCCCCCGACCACCTTCACCGTTCGATCGATAAGCTCCTTCACCCCGATCCGTCGGAACGATTTCGAACCGCAGGCGAAGCGCTCGAGCACCTTGGGCTCGCCGTCGGACGCATTCGCATCTCGGTTCCGCTCGACCACTTCGCCGGACGGCAGACCGAGCGAGCGGCGCTTCGCGCATTTCTCGACGAAGGCTCCGCGCTCGCCCTCGTGGCATCGGAGGGCTTTGGAAAGACCCGTCTCCTTCAGGAAGCCCGCTGGGACGCCCAGCCGCGCTATCCCGTGCACGAGGCGCGAAGCGATCGTCCTCGCGCTATTGAAGAACTCGTGGAACGGGCGAGCCGAGAAGCCTCGGCCCACGGACCGACGAAAACCGAGCGTGACGATCCGGTTCGCGAAGACGACTCCTTCACCCAGGTCCACGCCGATCTCGCGGCGGTAACCCGTATCGCCGAAGCGCTCGCTCATCGGCAGGAACCCGCGCTCCTCCTCGTCGACGACGCGGACGCCCTGGGAGAGGACCAGGCGCTCCTCCTCTCGATCCTCGCCCGAACGATTCATCGGCGTGGCGGTTCGGGGGTGAAGCTCCTCATCGCCTCCCGTGAACCCATCGACTTTTGCCCCAGCGTTCGCCTTCCCCCGCTCTCGGAAGACGACGTCGACGAGTGGATCGGTCGAAACCACCCGCAGAGCTCCGCGCTCTATGCGCTCTCCGGCGGAGTTCCAAGCACTCTCCGCGAACTCCTTGCGGAGCTCAACGAAGGGACATTGTCCCCGGCCGACCTCTATCGCGGCGTCGACGGTCCGGTCGGACGCTCCCGGATCTCGCGGTTTCGTCGCCTCCCCCGCAGCCACCGGCGTACCCTCGCCCTCGTATCGCTGCTTGGCGCCGTCGGAAACGCGGCGGCCCGGGAGCTCAGCCTACCGACGCCGGTCCTCGCGGTGCTCGTCGAGTGGGCGTGGCTTCGTCTCGACGACGGCGTGCTTCGCCTTGCTCGGACCGCCGAAGGCGCACCGATTCTCGAAGCGACCGACGATGCGGAGCTCCGCTGGATCCTTCAGCGCTGGGCCGCCCTCGACCACAACGACCAGTGCGCCGCGGCGATCGCCTACTGCCAGCTCCGGCTCGAAGAACCGTTCGACGCGGAGCAAACGCCGATTCTCGCGGACCCTCGGCCCTGGCGGCGGGTGGCAAAGCTGCTCGGGGAGGCCGCGAGCGATTCGCTCCGGCTTCTCGGCGCGCGCTGGCTCGATCTCGCCGGCGACCCGGAGACCGCGAAGGCGATTCTCGCACCGCTCGCCGCTCGGTCGAAAGAAGCGGCCTTGGCCGCGGCGGGAGTCGAGCTCCGCTTGGGCAATACCCAAGCCTGTCTCGCTCTTCTTGGCCGCGACGGCGACCCCGCGCCGAGCAGCGCGCCGGACCCTTCCGATCCCCGAGCGGCAGACCTTTACGCCCGCGCCCTGATTCGCCAAGGACGCTTTGCGGGGGCCGCATCGGTTGCACGCGAAGCCCTCGACCGGCCCCCGCCGCCGGTCCCATCTCGGGTTGCGGCGGCCCTCGAAGAAGACCTCGGCGTCGCGGCGGCGTACCTCGGACAAACCGGGGATGCGACCTCCGCCTTCGACCGGGCCGACGCGCTCTTTTCTTCACCCGCCGCGCGAGAACGGATTCGGCGCCGGACCTACCGAGGGATCAATGCGCATCTCGCCGGTGCGATTCGGGAAGCGCAAGCGCACTACCGGGCGGCGTTCGAAGATGCGTCCCGGCACGGGGTGGTGGACCAGCTCTCGACCCTCGCCCTCAACTTGGGAGCGACGTCGCATCTTCTCGGTGCGTTTGTCGATGCCCGCGAACGGCTCCTTCAAGGCCTCGCCGTCGCCTACGGGACCGAGCACGGAAGCGCGCTCGGTCTGGAGATCGCGCTCAGCAAGCTCGAAGCGGACCTCGGACTTCTGGAAGCGGCGGAGCGCCGGTGTCGAAAAGCGTTGGGTCAGGCGATCGAAGCCGACCGGCGGGCGGCGGCGGCAAACGCCCGCGCGGTGCTCGGTGACATTCTTGCGGCGGCTGGCAACTCGTCCGATGCGCGTCGGACCTACACCGAGGCCGAAGCGGCGCTCCGCGAGCTCTCCCTTGATGGCCCAGCATGCGGGGTCGCGCTTCAACGAAGTGCCCTCGAAGGAGAGCCGCCAGAGGACACGCTCCTCCGCGAGGCCCGTTCCCTGGGCAGAGAAGCCGCCGCACGGGCCGCCTTGGCGGAAGCCGAGGTTCGCGGACCTCAGCACGCCGGCGGGCTCTTCGACGAGGCGGTTCGAGAGGCGAGCCGGAGCGAGCAAGCATCGTTCCTCGCCGAGGTGCACGCCGAAGCGAGCCTCTACTGGAACCGGCATCGGGCCGCCCAGCTGAGTCGAGAGCATCGGCGAAAGGCCCTCGCGATCTGGGAGCGGATCGCCGCTCCGCTCGACGCGGAACTCTTGGACGCGTTCTGGTCGATTCCCCTTCGGCGAGAATGTCGCGCCCTTGCCGAAGCGCGTCCGCAACGAGAGCCCGACGAACGCTTCCGCGCCCTCCACACCATCAACAAGAAACTGAACTCCCGGCTCCGCATCGATGAGGTCCTCGGGGTCACGATGCAGGCGGCGATCGACCTCACCGGCGCCGAACGTGGCTTTGTGCTGCTTCGCGACCAGGGCTCCGAACTTTCGGTGGCGGTCGCGGAGAACATCGACCGTGAATCGATGAACCGTGATCATTTTCAGTTCAGTCGGTCGATCGCGGAGCAGGTGCTGACGAGTGGAGAGTCCGTGCTCACCGTCGATGCGCTCGCCGATCAGCGGTTTCGTTCCCACGCGTCGGTCCACGCGATGAAGATCCGGTCGGTGATCTGTGCCCCCATTCGCTCGCCAAACGGAATCCTCGGCGCCCTCTATCTCGACAACCGTTTTCGGCGTGGGCGATTCCGCGACGAAGACGAGGAGATCCTCGCCGCGTTCGCGGATCAAGTGGCCCTCGCGCTTCGCAACGCCCGACTGATGGAAGAGCTCGAGCACCGGACCCGGGAGCTCGAGGAGCGAAGCGCCGAGCTCGAACGGGAGCGGGCGCGGGTCGAAGAACTGGTGGCCGCACAGGCGGTACAGATTGGAAGCCTTGAGACGACCGTGCAACGACAGAAAGCGGTCCTTCATCTTCGCTACGACTATTCCGCGTTCGTGGTCCGAAGCCCCGCCATGCGGGAGACCCTTGGCCTCATCGACCGGGTGGTCGACTCGGACTTCAGCGTGCTGATCGAGGGGGAAAGTGGCTCCGGCAAGGAGCGGGTGGCCCGCGCCATCCACTTCAACGGTCCGCGTCGGGAAAAACCGTTTGTTGCGATCAATGTTGGAGCCCTTCCGGAGACGCTGCTCGAGTCCGAGCTCTTCGGGCACGTTCGAGGCGCGTTCACTGGCGCAGACTCCGATAAAGCGGGGCTCTTCGTGGCGGCGGAGGACGGCACGATTCTCCTCGACGAAGTAGGGGAAATGAGCCCAGCGATGCAGGTAAAGCTCCTGCGCGTGCTTCAGGAGCGGGAAGTACGGCCGGTGGGATCGGCCACGACCGTTCCCGTCCGGGCTCGGGTCCTCGCTGCAACGCACCGCAGTCTTCGCGAAGAAGTACGGAGCGGGCGACTTCGCGAGGATCTCTATTATCGACTCGCGGTTGTTCAGATTCCCATTCCCCCGCTCCGTGAGCGGCGTGAGGACCTCCTCGAGCTCGCCGAAGAGATCCTGGCCGAGCTCGCCCAGGGCAGCGACCGGCCCACTCCAATCCTTGACCGACCCGCCATGGACGCGATCTGCCGCCATCGTTGGCCAGGCAATGTTCGAGAGCTAGAAAATGTCCTTCGACGCGCCTTCGTGCTCCAGCGGGGAACTCACATCCGACGAAAGGACCTCCAGCTCCAACCCATCGAAGAAGCGCCAAGCCCCGAAGCTCTTCCCCGGAGTCGCGCGCAATACGATGACGCCGAAGCAGACCGCATTCGCCAGGCTCTCAATCGCAACCGGTGGAACGTCAGCCGGGTTGCGCGGGAGCTCGGCATTCCGCGGGCCACGCTTTATCGCAAACTTGAACGCTTTGGCCTCACGCGCGAGTCATCGGAGCCGCTCTAGCCCTCCAAGGTCGAAGCCGGTGACGCTCGGCCGCGTCCACCACACCGCCAGGGTGATGAACGGCAAGGAGTCGACGGCGAGGGACTTTCTTTTGAGGTCAAGGCCTTCGGCCTCGATGCGCCTACCCCCGATGCGCCTGTGCGTTTCGAAGCTGGTAGCCCGCGGGACCCCGCGCAAGATGCTCGGCTAGTCCGAGCTTTCGGAGCGTCGCGATCGCGACGTGAAGTCGGTTTTTTGTTGCCCGGGAAACGGACCGGGTATCGGGCCAGCCCACCCGAATCAGGTCTTCGGCGGCCACCGATGCCCCGGGCTCCCGAAGCTCCTGTTCAAGAAGGCACCGGAGGATCGCGGGGAGCGCCTTTCGCGCGGTGAGATCCACGCGGTGCTCGCCCGGCAGCGCAAACCACGATCCGTCGATGGCGATCACCGCCTGCGCACGGTCGAGCACTCGCTCGGACTCCGCGAGCAGTACCCGCACCGCGAGGCGAAGCTCGTCCCCGCTTCGCTGCCAGTCCGCGGCCGTACGAAGCGTCGCACGAACCTTGGCGGTAAGCGCCTCCTCATCGCCCCCTCCACCAACCCGCTGCCGACGGAGAGCGAGGAGATCGAGTTGACCCCGATGCACCTCGAGGGCGTGCAGGAGGCCCGGCTCCTCGACCCGACGAAGGTCCTGCTCGGCCGCACGAAACGACACCGCCGCCTCCGTCGGCAGATCAAGGAGCGCCTGGGTGGTCGCAAGCAACAGCGTGGACATGCCGATCTCCCGCCGGTCGCCGACTTCTTGCGCAAGGGCACACGCCCGCCCGAGCCGTTCAAGGGCCTCCCGATGCCGCCCCTGTTCCAGCGCAAGACCGGCGAGGTCAAACTCGGTGATCCCTTCGAAGCGCCGATTGCCGAGGCGCCGATGCCGCTCGAGCGCGTCACGGAAGGTCTTCTCCGCTTCCGCGAACTCGCCCGACTCCTGGAGCAGCAACGCATAGTTTTGTCGGATACCGACGAGGATGGGCGCCTCCGAAAGCGTCTCCAAGATCGCAATCGACTCCTGGAACAGCTCGCCCGCCCGTCGGAGTTCGAAAGCTTCGTGGGCCACCGAAGCGAGCGCGGCCAGCATCAGCCCCCTTCCTTCCGCATCGCCCTCTTGGGTGAACATCGTGAGGGCCCGCTGGTAGAGGTCGGTGGCCAGATCATAGTCGCCGAGGTGGCGGACGAGGTCAGCCCAGTCCGTTGTGATCTTTGCGAGCAACACCCGATCCCCAAGCGCTTCGGCCTCGACGCTCGCCCGCTCGAAATCCTCGATCGCGCCCTTGGACTGGCCGTCTCGCGTTCGAAGCAGCCCTCGCACCTGACGGAGTCGACACCGGGTCTCGGTGGGAAGGGAGGTGCGCTTTAGCGCTTCGTCGAACAAGTCGAGGGTCTCGGACACCGGTCCCTGGAGCCGAGCGAGGACGCCCAACGCGAGAAAGCTTCGGCCTTCTTTATCGAGACCCGGTTGGAGGAGCGCGCTCCGCGCGATACGGACCAGGTTCGCCCGATGCTGGTTCAGGGTGGCGACGGCCTCCGGACGGACGCGAGCCCGCGCCGTATCGGTCGCCGACAAGACGTAGCCCGCCCACGCCTGATGCACGTTCGCCGCGTCGCTCCGCGCTTCGAGTCGCTCGCGCGCGAACTCTTTGACGGCGGCATACATCTCAAACCGAGTCCCGGTTTCACTCCGACGCGTCCGGAGCAGCGACCGATCGCAAAGAAGTGCGAGCACCCGGGCTTTGGGGATCGGGCCGTCACCGAGCACCGCCTCCGCACCGGCAAGGTCGAACGCGCCGCTGAACAGCGAACACTCGGTCAGCGCGTTCTGCGCTTGAACTTCGAGAAGATCCCAGGAGCTCCGAAGCGCCGAGCGAAGGCTCGCCGCCCGCGGGTCGGCGGTCGGGTCGGTCGACACGAGCAGGCTGAGCGTCGAGTCGAGACGGGGAAGGAGCTCCCGCGGATCGAGGGCGACGGTCTGGGCTGCGGCGAGTTCGATCGCCATGGGAATGAAGTCGAGCTTTCGAACGATCTGGCTGAGTGCGTCGAGGGTGTCCCCGTCTTCAGCGAACGGCTCGCCGCGCGCTTCTTCTCCGCGCGCTCGAAGAAGCGCCACCGCGGCAGCTTCGGCTAGCGGCTCCACCGGCAACACCTGCTCTCCCTTGATCCCGAGTCGAGCCCGCGATGTGACCAGGAAACTGCCCGGGGCGGAAGGAAGCCACCATTTGAGGAGTTCGCCGAGGGACGCGGCCACCC
>JBCCZL010000050.1:0-26423 GCA_039187775.1 Myxococcota bacterium | reverse complement strand
GCCGAAACGATCTCCTCGAGGGTCTGGCCGTCGCGCATCAGCACCTGCGTGTCGAGCACGAGGTCGGCACCGGAGAGGGTATGCGCCGATGCGGGAAGGTCGGCGGCGACGACCGACTGCCCCGACCAATGGGCGTGCGTTCCCTCGACGGAAGTGGCCCCGGGAGGGTTCGTCGGGTTTCCGAAGATTTGCGTGTTCTCTGCACCGGCGGATCGCTGATCCACAGCGCTTCGCGTCGCCCGATGAAATGAGCGCGGGGGCTAGCAGCCGCCTTGGCCGGTGACTTCTTCGCAGCTGCATTGGGATTCGCTGGTGCGTACGCGCCAGCGCCCGTCGTCGCACTGGTAGCCGCCCGTGCAGCCGAGGTGCCGGTAGGTGCCTCCGAAGGAATGCGTGCACGGGTCGCCCGCGGGAGCCACCCCGCAACCGATCGTGCCTGACGGTTCGAGGCAGACACATTCGCTTCCGTCGCTGCCCGACGCGCGGCGCATCCACGCGCCATCGAGGCACTGGTAACCCCCCGTGCAGGCGCGATCGCCGTAGGTGCCGCCGAAGGAGTGAACGCAGCTGGCTCCGCTCGGCGGCGGTGGCGGCGGTGGCGGCGGCGGCGGTGGCGGTGGCGGTGGCGGTGGCGGTGATGCGTTGCCGCATCCGACTTCGCCGGTCACTTCTTCGCAAACGCAGGCGTCGCTTGCCGTACGCCGTCGCCAGGTCCCTGCATCGCAGCGATACGACCCAGTGCAGCCGCCGTCGATGTATTCGCCGCCAAACGTGTGGGTACAAGACGGCCCGGTGGAGACCCGGCAGCCGGCTCCGGTCCGCTCCTCGCAGAGACAGGCGGTGCCGTCGCGCCGTACCCATGCCCCGTCCCGGCACTGGTACGAGGCGGTGCAGCCCCCGTTGTCGTACCGCTGACCGGTCGTGCTGTGGGTACAGCTTCCAGAAGGCGCGTCCCCGCACGCGCCGATATCGACGACCTCGATGTCGCCACCGTAGTAGTAGCGAAGGATCCGTCGATAGTCGTAACCGATCCCCGCAAGACAATCGGAGCCGTTCTGCGACATGCAGCCGCGATTTTCGGGCGTGCGAATTCCCGAACTCAACGGGGGCGGGGCGATCCGCACCGCATTGCCGGTCCGGCTTTCCTGCCCCGGCGTGGTGTACGGCTCGGTTCGGACTCCCGCCGCTGAGCTCGAAAGCACAGTACCGCAGCTCGGCCCACCGCGCCGCACGCCAGCCACGTAGAACGACTGCACCACGGTACCGTTGTGCATCAAAATCTCACCCTGCGTGTCTCGAACCGCCCTCCGGTGACGCTCGGTCGGCGGTCGTCCGCAAGAGAACACCTGGCACGCCTGCGAGTTGCAGACGGTGCCGTTGCGATCGAGGTACACGTAGAGCCACGACCGAGCGGCGACCGCCTGAGCGCGAAGCGCTTCGTCCGACGCGGCCCCGTTCTCGCATGCCACCACGCCGGGCAAATACTCCTCTTCGAGGGCGACGCGCTGACCGGTTTCGCGAATCGTCACATCGCAACGCGGCGCGGGCACACCGGTGAGCTCGGAACGCTCGGTGGCTTCGCTGTCCACCTCGAGTGCGCATCCGGCAGACCCACAGATGAGGACCCCGGAAAGGGCGAATGAACGGAATGAGATCCAGCGGATCGATGAAGAACGAGGTACTGCACGGGACATGCGACCGAACTGTGCAAACTTCGTGCAGCGCGTTTTCTCAGACCGAAGTCTTCCAACGCGGACCCGAGTCCGCGGCGTTTCGCGCCAGGCGGGCACGGTTTCTGTGCACGCCGCAGCGTTCCCGAGCACTATCGCAACTACCTGACTTTATAGAACTAAGCGCACGCCCACTTTCGCGAAACCTGCGTAACGGTGACCGCACCGCCCGGGTGCAACCATGCAACCATGGTACGGCGCGGGTTGTCCTTTTCTCGGGTGGTCGTCGGCTACGGCGCACTCGTTTCTATTTGCGGACTCTCCATCTACGGATGCACGGGGAGCTTCGATTCCGGAGGCACGCCTCCCGGCACCGTTCCGCTCGAGCGGATGCCCGTCGAAGACCCGACCGCGCTTCAGTGCACGATCTCCGAGGCGGATCGCCGGTCGGTGGGCGATCTTCGGCGCCTGTCCCACGACGAGTACCTCAACACCCTTCGCGCCCTCCTTCCGGCGGCGGCGCTCGAGCCGGCGCGGCCGGTCCTCGCGCTTTTTCCCGATGACCCGACGGCGATCTCTCCCGGTGAGTTCGATCCGAGTCACGGACGGGAGCACGTCGATTCGATCTTTCGGACGTCCACTGAGGTCGCGGAAACGATCGTTGCGGACCCGGCACTGCTCGGACAGATCGCACCCGACTGCCTCGCCGACCCCAGCAATGCCGAAGCGCCATGCGTCCGCGAATGGATCGGCGAGTTTGGACGTCGCGTGGTGCGACGCCCGCTGACCGACGACGAGATCGACAGCTACTTCGCACTCTATCAAACCGACGACGAGGGATTCACCGACGATGCGCAGCGAATCGAACTCGTGCTCGCCGCGCTCCTCAACGCCCCCGAACTCGTCTTCCATGTGACGTCGACGGAAGGGGACGCCCCCCGGGTGGTGGACGAGTACACGCTGGCGTCGCGATTGAGCTATCGCACCCAAGGCGGCCCTCCCGACGATGCGCTCCTTCAAGCCGCGGAAACCGGCAGCCTCGCCGACCCCGCCGAGCTTCGGACCCAAGCGGAACGCCTCCTCGACAGCGAAGAAGGCCGAAACTTCGTGCGCCAGCTCTTCTCACGCTGGCTCGCCCTCGACGACCGGCCGGAGCCGGACCGGGTGGCCATCGAGAGTGCCGGCGTCTCGCGCGACGGCATCCGAGAGGAGTTTCGCGAGGAGGCTCTCGCATACGTCGAACATGTGATCTTCGATCGGCGAGGAAGCTTCACCGACCTGATGACCGACGACGCAGTGTTTCCAGGGACCGAGCGTCTGGCGACGATCCTCGATGCAGAGCAAAGCGACGGGCCCGTATCGGGACCGAGTCCCCGCGGCCTTCTCGGCCGACCGGCGCTTCTTACCTCGCCGTATCCACGGACGAACATCATCACGCGTGGGACCTTCGTGACGCGGCGCATGCTTTGCCGCGAGCTCGAGCCACCTCCCGGCGTCGACACGGTCGCCGACGCGCTCCTCGAGGGGCGTGACCTCACCGAAATGACGGCGCGAGAAATCGCGACGGTGTCGACCGAACCGCCCGCCTGTGCAGAGTGCCACGACCAGCTCAACCCGCCGGGCTTCGCCCTCGAGTCGTTCGGGCCCCTCGGGCAGTTTCGCCGGCAGGAGGATGTCTATACGAACGAAGGAGAGTTCGTCCGGTCCCTCGAGATTCGCGACGAAGCCGACCTCATCCTGGATGAAGCGTCCTCCGAAGTGCAGGGCATCGAGGGCCTTGGCTCGGCCATCGCGGTCTCCGAGGAAGCCACCTCTTGCGCCGCGGTCCAGGTGTTTCGAGCGACCCATCTTCGCGAGCCTCGCGCCAGCGACGCCTGCCATATCGATGCGCTCCGCGCGGCGGTGCGGGAGGAGCGTTCGCTCTTTGACGTGCTTGTAGAAAACGTGATCGCAGAAGCCCGCGCGGTGGGAGGAGTCAACTAATGATGAAAAAGCACGAACGCCTTCCCGTCCGGATCTGCACCTCGTCGCGCCGAATGTTCCTCGGCGCTCTCGGCGCGTCGGTGTCCATTCCGCTCCTCCCGTCGCTCGTTCCCGAGGTGGACGCGCAGGACCTCGACTACTCCCGCGTGCTGTTCGCGGTGTGGTCCCACGGGGTCTATCAACCGCTCTGGTATCCGACGGGAATTCCGATGAGCGATGTGCCGGGCCAGCCCGGCGTCCGGAGTGGGCCACTCTCGGCGGGGTCGATGAGCCTCTACATGGATAACTACTTCGACGGCTTGCTCGACAAAATCAGCATTCTTCGAGGCATCTCGCAGATCGGCGCCTGGGGACATCCCACTCCGCTCGCGCTCAGCTGCTCGGAGTTCAAACCCGACAAGCGCGACGGCGAACCGATCGTGGGCCTTTATCCGAGCTCGATCGACAATGTGCTCGCGGACTCGAGCGCGGTCTACGGAGGGGCGTCGCCGGCCGTGGACGTGCTTCGGCTCTCACTCGGCGGGACGCGGTTTACTCACTCGATCCGAAACTTCCGAAACCTCAACTGCCTCGACAGTGCGCAGGACGCCTTCGATCTCCTCTTTCCGGGCGGCGTCATGTCGCCGGGTGGAAACGAAGTGCCGCCGCCAAGCGGACCGTCCCCCGCCGAGGCGGAAGCCCGACGACGGCGCCTCCTGGTGGACCGCGTGCTCGGCGACTACCAACGCCTTCGCGGCGACCGGCGCATCGGCTCGGCCGACCAGCAGCTCCTCGACCAGACCATGGACCACTACCGCGATCTTCAGACGGGGCTCGGCGACGGCAGCGGGGGCGGCATGCTGGACACCAGCCTGTGCTCGGACTTCAGCGTCGCCAACAGCGACAGCGCCCGCGTCGACGATCACATCAGGCTTTTTACCCAGGGCTTCGCGTGCGGCGCCACCCGAATCGGCTACTGGCGCATGCGGTCGTCGCATTCGGACTCGGAAGGCGCCCATCAAGCCAGCAACGGAGCAAACCAGTCCGCCTCCGGGCTCTACACGTCGCGCATGCGCGAGAACTCGCGTGACGTCGGGCTCCTTCTTCGGGCGATGGATGGCTTCGTCGAAGCGAACGGAAAAACCATGCTCGATAACTCGCTGGTGGTGTTCTGCAGCGACCTCGCGTCGAGCGTCTACGGCGCCGGCGGGCACACGGGCATCGACGCGCCGTTCCTCGTCGCCGGCAGCCTCGGCGGAAAGTTCGAGACGGGCCAGCTCATCGACTACTCGGACATGTCGGGCGACGGGCTCCTCCAGAACATTCGCAATTACGACCTCCGCGGGGGACCGCCGCACAACGAGCTCATGATCTCGATCCTCAACGCGTTCAATGTCCCGGCGTCAGACTATGAAGTGGACGGTCAGCCAGGCTTCGGTACCTACGGCTGTACCCGCACGCGGGAGTGCACCGCCAATAACTACACGCAGGGCCGCTACAGCGACTTCTACCAGAACGTCCAACGTGGTCGCCGAGGTCCGGGGGCCGAGCTCCCCTTTTGGCGCAAAGGCGCCTGAAGACGTCAGTAGCTGCTCCCGTCCAGAGGCAGGCAATAATCCGCCCGGGCCACGTCACCGATCGCGTCGGCGAGTTCGCCGAGGCCTATCGCATAGAACGCTCGAGGACTCTTGGTTCTCCGAGGTGGCACCGCCTCCACGATGGCCTGTCCAAGGTAGTTCCGATCCGGGTACGAATAGAACACGAGCTCGATCTGTTCGGCGTCGCTGGTACGCAGGTGGCCGGACCACTCCCACCGGTCCTGCAGTCGGTAGTGGCGCGCGAAGACGACCCAGCGAACCTCGCCCAGCGACTCCGCCCGCCAGGTGTCGTCGAGCCGGAGCTGCGCGGGGTGGGTACTCGCCATCGGCGGCTCGAGTTCCGCGATGAAGCCCCGGCCCGCGATCGGAATCCGCATTCCGCTGGCCGCCTCGCAGTTCAGCTCGGCCTGCTGATCGATGTTGGGGCCCCGAAGCCGATCCGACGCATCGCTGGCGAGCGGACTAAAGAGCACCCGATTCATCTCGCGGTCGTAGCCGTCGAGCACGGCATGGTTCCAGCTGGTCCCGCCCACCAGGCCTAGCACCATCCCAAGCCCAGTCACCGCGGCCACCGGAACAGCGATCAAACCAAGCGGCTTGACCTGTTGGGGCACCCGGCCGAAATGCGCGATCACCGCCAGCGACCCGAGAACGATGACACCAAAGACCATGAACAGCATGAGGAAGACGTTCGAAACGTTGCTGCTCCCGGTGGCCCGAAACGCCCCGAAGGCCGCAAGAAGCCCCCCTGCGACCGCCCCGAAGGAAGAGGCGCCAATCGTCAGCCAGCGCACCAGCCGCCGGCGCATCGGCGGGCGAGCCTTGGCCTGCTTCGGCGCGTCGGGAAGCGACACTGCAGGGGCTTTCGCCCAAAGTTCGCGCCAGGAACCCGGCCGCACCGTCCGCGATTGCTTTTCTGGTCCTTCCGGCCAACTAGACATGCGTAAACGCCTCCACGTCCATGGAAACTCCTCGTTGTGCGAGCACCTCGGCGACCTCTTCTGGAGTGGTGTCAAACAGTTCATCGAGGCTTGGCTCGTCGCCATAGGCGCTCCGAAGAAGGAGCGCCTGGCCCTCGACCGCCGCCAGCGCATCGAGCAGGTCGCCGCGAAGGAGCCGGTCCTCACCACGCTTGCCGGTCGCGTGCTCCTTCTTCACAGAAAGCGAAAACCCGGTGTGGTGCTCGTAGCGCTCCGCATCGACCTCGATCGTTACCTGGGTCGGGCCGACCTTGTCGAGCATCAACCAGCCGATGATTCCACTCGCAAGGAACGTCGCCAACACTCCGGCCTTTTCGACGAGGCCCACTTTGCCAAACACGTAGCGCATGCTCTGACGCGCCCCGAAATCGCGAAACCAGGTTGGGGGTCCGAGAAGAAGTTCCAAGGCGGCGCGAAGCTCGCGGGGGTGAAGTGGTGTCAGGAGCCCACCGTCCTTCATTCCGCGGCCGTACACCAGCGTGCGGGCCCATAGCGTCTGCTGGGCGAGGAGCTCTCGGTGCCGCCGGGTCCCCGCCGCGTCCTCGAACGCATCGCTAAGGTCGTGGAGCCGCTCGATCCGCTCGTCTCGAAGCGCAAAGCGTTCCGCGAGGGCCTTGGGAGACTCGTGCGTATCGGGAGCCGACGCCACCCGATAAGGCCCCCCGGACTTGCCCGTCCAGGGTTCACTATCGAGAAACGAGCGAAGAAGCCCCGCCCGACAGCTGTAGAGGTCGAGCTCCCGGCCCGCGCTGACGATGAGCTTGGCGGGAAGCGAAGGCATGGATGCCTCACGGACCGCGGCGATGTCTTCATAGCGAACCCGCATCGGCTCGAGGCCCCGATGGCGAAAATGGAGCGCCCGATTCGTCAGCACAAAGCCGCTCCGAAAGTAGCTCGCGAGCCGCCGCCGCCAGTAATCCTCGAATCCGCCGCCGAGATGCCAGCCGATCGGCTCCTCGCCGTCCAAATGATCGAGAGGCAGGCCGAGTGTTCGGTGCGCGTGGAGGTAGGCGTCGTCCGGCGCTCCATCGCACCACTCGAGCCGGCCCTGAAACGCCGCGTGAACTGCCCCCACGAATGAAGCGTGGGTCCCCTGGTTGACACTCACTCGTTCCCCCTTCCCGGCACACCGTAGCGCACCCGTTCGAGCAAGCAAGGGATGGATGCGTCCCGCATTCCTAGCGCAAAGAATCTCAGATCCATCACCATTTATCGGCCGGTACCCCAACGAGTTGCGCGGTCCGACGAGGAACTTCACCTCCGTGCGGTGAGGGACACAGATCGGGCGTCAGGGTTGCCACGATCGTTGGGGTCGGTGGGCGACAGGGCGTCGAACGAGCGGAGAAGAGCCGCACCGTCAAGCGGCGGACGCTGGCGCGGTCTTTGCTGAAACCACGGCACGGGGTTGGCTTGAGGACGGTGGCTCAATGAAGTGGACGGCGTGGTCGGTGGGGTTGATGGGGTGCCTGGGTGTGCCTTCGTTCGCGATGGGGCAAGCGTCCGAGCCGTCGCTTCTGGACCTCGAGGGCGTGGGCCTCGAGGAAGTCGTGGTTCCCGATGTGCCGCGTTCGGCGGCGCGCCGCCGGTCTCCTCACGGTGGCTATCGGGTCGACCGCGAGGGGCGGCTCTACTTCCGGAGGGACGGCGGGGACTATCTTCGCACCGAGGTGACGGGATCGGTGCCGATGGGGGCGGTCCTCGTGCCGGCGGTGGACCTCGATACCGTGCGATTCGCGTCGCTCCCGACCGAGGGGGTCGCCGTGCTGATCCCGGGTTCGCAAGAAGCGTGGATCATCGATCCCTGGGGCGCGTCGTTCTCCCTTCCCACCGAGTTTGTTGGCCGACCGAACGCAGTGACCGAGTTCGCCCGAGGCATGCGGACCTGTCCGAGCGGTGCAGGGCCGTGTTTGCTCATTGGCGCACCCCGTGCAGTCCGGAGGGCGGTCGATCGGCGCGAACCTCCGAGCGGCTACCTACTGGTAAAGCAATCGGGGCCCGCGGCGGTCCCCGGCCTGGACCGCGCGCCCCCCGAAGACATCGATCTTTCCCTTCTCGCCGGCACCACGAAGCTCCGGGTGCGCGCGGTGACCCTCGGCAATCGCCGGTTGGAGCGGGTGTTCCTGATGCACAACGGAAATGAGCATCATGCCTTTGATACCGAGCGCGAGCTTGGGCACTACGAGCCGTTGGAACCCCGCTACACCGCAGCCGCGGTGGGGGATCGCATCTATGTCCACAACTTTAGCGGGACCGTATCGGCGCACGACCGATCGGGGCGGCGGCTGGGGCCTCCCCATCGCGTGGGCCTCGAGGCGTACTACGAGGTGTGTTCGGCGGGAGACGACGGCTTTACTCTGGTCCCGGTCCTCGGACGTCGACGAATCGAGTTCGCGCTCATCACTATCGATGGAAACGCTTTCGTCTATCCACGCCCCGGTCACGAGAGCGTTCGAGTGTCGATCGCGGCGCACGCGGATCGAGTGTGGGATATCGCGCACTTCGAACGGGCGCACTTCGCACGGACAAGCTTTGGACGGGCACCCTTTGAACGGACAATGCGGCTTACGCCGCGGTTCATTCGTCGCCACTAGAGCGATCTCTTTCGGCCACCCAAGGACCGAGGGCGGCGGTGTATCGTACCGCCGAGCCATGATGAACTTTCGCGTCCCCGCCCTCCTCGTGTGCCTCACCGCCTGCTCCTCGGGGACATCCCAGGAGGGCGCCACACCGCCGGCGTCCGAGCCCGCCCCGGAAGCACCGGCCGTCGAGGACCCTTCGGTTTCGTACTCCAACAGTGCGGTTTCGCGGTCGGACAGCGACACCGCCGCCGTGCTTCAGGCGGTCGTCGATCTTCCCGCCCTCGAACCGTTTTTGCATGCCGAGCTTCCGGAGCGCCGGCCGCTTCGATTGCTCGCCACGGGCGTCGTCGAAGACCGGCCCGCCCTCGAGCGCTTCGGCGAACCGGTCGCGTGGACCGACACCGACGGCGGGCCCACCTTGGAGCTCACTCGGGTCGAAGTCGGCGACGCGGAGGCGGAGGTCACATTCCGTTATCCCATCGAGGGTGTCGCCGGTTCGGTATCTCTCCAGAAGCAGGCGGGCACCTGGGTGGTCGTCGACCACGAAGTCGTCGAGCAATAACCCCGTTCTTGCCGAGCTCAGTCGACGTGATCGATGGAGAGCGGCTCCTTCGGCAACTTTGCGTCGCTCGCTCGGAGATAAAGCGGCTCGAGCGCCACAAGGTCGGATGGACCATCGCGGTCGAACCGCCGACGAGCAAGCTCGGCGAGGAGCGCGGCCCGCGGGACATCATCTCTCGGAGGGCAGACCCTCGCCGCGGCGAGCCCCGACGGCACGGGATGGCGGCGAAGTCCGTTGCCCGCCAACCAGACGTGATGCGGGTCCGACTCCCCGAGCGCCTTTACGACATCCTCTAGGAGTGTGCCCGGCGCCCCGTGTCGGGGCGAAACCAACTCCTCGACCTCGTCGTCGAGCACGCGATACGCGGCCGCGAACACTTCGTTCTTGTGCGCATCGATGACGGGGATCGCGACCGCAGGGGGCCGCGCCATGCCGAACGCGAGCACCTCGATCGAGGGGACGCCCACCACCGGCCGATCGAGGGCGAAAGCGAGGCCCTTCACCGTGGCGAGCGACGTGCGAAGGCCAGTGAACGATCCCGGCCCGATTCCCACCGCCAAGAGCGCGAGGGATTCGGGCGACGCATCCGCCCAGCCGAGGGTGGTCCGGATCACTGGAAGGAGGTTTTCCGCATGCCGAGACCGACTCTCCAGCTGAACTTCCGCAACGATCTGGGCGTCGTCGACGAGCGCAACAGATCCGGTAGCGGTAGAGGTGTCGACGGCCAGTACTCTCACAATTTCGCAACCTTCCTTGACCGGGCGGCGCGCTGGAGACTAATGTTCACGCTCTAGTTGTCGAGCCTCTCGGGGCCTTCATCGGCCTCTTTTCGCCTCTTCTTCCTCGCCCTATCTTCCCCGCCCCATCCCGACCGCACCAAATATGTGGCATGCATTGGAGGCCCCGCTCCCTTCGCTTTCGTCTGAAGGGGGAATCCGGCTGGCAAAGGGCGAATGCTAGGGCTCCTCAAACCGACCGACCCATCGTGGGTAGACGCCGCGCGGAGCGACCTTCGGGGCCTGCTCTCCGACCACGCCCACTGCGAACTCAAGGCTGCGCAAAACGCGCTTGCATTGGTGGGCCGCTTTGGCGGCGAGCACCCGGAGCTCACCGAACCGCTTCTTCAGCTCGCCGAGGAAGAAACGGACCACTTTCGCCAGGTGGAAGCGAAGCTCCGCGCTACCGGCGGAGCCTTGAGCTATCCCGAGAGCGACCCGTACGTGGCGGCCCTTCGAAAGGCGTCGAACGCCCTCGACCAAGCGGACCGAGCGCCCCGACTCCTCGACCGACTCATGGTGGCCGCGCTCATCGAGGCGCGGAGCTGCGAGCGATTCAAGCTCCTTGCCGAACACCTGGATGACGAGCCTCTGAGTACGTTCTACGCCGATCTCATGGCTTCGGAAGCCAAGCACTATCGGCTGTTTCGAGACCTGGGCTGCCAGGCGTTTGGTGAGGCGGCGGTCCGCGACCGCTTTCAGAAGCTCGCCGACCTCGAAGCGGAGATCGCGAGCGAACTCCCCCTTGGCCCTACGGTGCATGGATGACCACCGAGTCCAAGCGGAAGCGCGGTCCCGACGCGGCGGCGCGGGTGAGCAAGACCGAAGGCAAAGAGACCCGGTGGGACCGGACCAAGTCAAACGTCAAAACGATCGGCGGGGCGGTCGTCTTGGCGTTCTTCATTCGGATCGTGCTCTTCGAGGCGTTCGAGATCGAAGGGCCATCGATGGAGCCGACGCTCCTCAACGGCGACCGCGTGGTGGTGGCGAAGTTCATGTATGGCCTGTCGGTGCCCAAGGTCGACGAAGCGCTGCTCACGTGGTCGCAGCCGAGCCCGGGCGATGTGGTGATCGTCAATAGCCCGCACGATGGCATCGATATCGTGAAGCGGGTCATCGGCGTGCCCGGCGATGTGATCGAGATCCGTGACGATGTGGTTTATCGGAACGGCGACCCGATTCGGCACGAAGAGATCGGTCCTTGCGAGGAGTCCTTTCAAATCGAGCCCGGACCCGGCTGTGAATGGATCGAAGGCGAAGTGGACGGCGTCGTCTTTCGCACGAGCCACGACGTGTCGAGCCCTCCTGCGAACCATCCGCCGATCGATATCCGCGAAGGATACGTCTATATCCTAGGGGATCACCGGGACCGCTCGAACGACAGCCGGTTCTTTGGCCCGGTGCAGATCTCGCGGGTCAAAGGCAAAGCGCTCATGATGTACTGGTCGAGTGGACCCACAGGGATTCGCTGGGAGCGGATCTTCGACGGCGTCCAGTAGGCCCGTCCGGAGTGTCCTAGGAGACCGCAGTTCGTGTCCCGCCGCCCGAAGGATCGAGAGCTGAAGCTCATCCGGACGCGCCTCGCGGACGAGCGCGGAACGATCCGGAAGGACGCGCCGGAGCGCCTGGTGCTTCTCTACCCGAGTCCGTATCGGGCAGGGATGTCGTCCCTCGGCTTTCAGACCATTTACCGTGAGGTCAACCAGACGCCGGGCCGGGTTGCCGAGCGCGCGTTTTTGCCGGACGACGCAAAGGCATTTCGCGCGGCCCGGACGCCGCTCTTTAGCTATGAGTCCGAACGGCCGGTGGCCGATTTTCCCGTGGTTGCGGTGTCCGTTGCGTATGAGATCGAGCTTGCGGGGCTCATCGACTGCCTCGAGCTGGCGTCGATTCCGGTGTTTGCCGAAGACCGGGATGAGCGGCATCCGGTGGTGCTTGCCGGCGGGCCCCTGACGTTTTCGAATCCGGTGCCGCTCGCGCCCTACGCCGACGCGATTCTGATGGGCGAAGCCGATGAAACCGTGCACCAGGCGCTCGATATTCTCTATTCGGGCCTGCGCCGGGACGATGCGCTCCGGGCGCTCGCGAGTGAAATCGATAGTTGCTTTGTCCCCTCGATCCACGGAGATGCGCTTCCGCCGCTCGGCAAGTCGAGTCGGATTCCCGCGTTTGCGCAGATCGTGACGCCGCACACCGAGCTTCGAAACATGTTTCTCATCGAGGGCGAGCGGGGTTGCTCAAGGGGCTGTGCGTATTGCGTGATGCGTCGCTCGACGAACGGCGGCATGCGCATCGTGCCGATGGAAAAGGTTCTCGAGCGGATCCCTGACGACGTTCCTCGCGTGGGCCTCGTGGGCGCCGCGATCAGCGACCACCCGCAGATCGTCGACCTGGTCAACACGCTGGCCGACCAGGGCAAGGAGGTGGGGCTTTCGTCGCTCCGCCCCGACAAGATCAAACCGCCATTTGCCGCGGCCCTCCGGCGGGCGGGCCATCGAACCCTGACCACGGCGATGGACGGTGCCTCGCAGCGACTTCGCGACACGGTGGACCGGCGGGCGCGGATCCACCACCTCGAGCGAGCGGCCACGATGGTGCGGGAACACGGCTTCGATCGGCTAAAGCTCTATCTCATTGTCGGGCTTCCCACCGAGGAGGACGACGACATCGACGAGCTGATCGAGTTTTCGACCGAGCTGTCGAAGATCGCACCGATCTCGTTAGGCATCGCTCCGTTCGTGTCCAAGCGAAACACCCCGCTCGACCGGTTGCCGTTTGCCGGCATCGACGTCGTCGACCGGCGACTCAAAAAGCTCCGCCGGGGCGTGAAGGGGCGAGTGGACGTCCGCTCGACCAGCGCCCGTTGGGCGTGGGTAGAATACGTGCTCGCCCAAGGCGGCATCGCCGAGGGCCGCGCCGTCTACGACGCAGTCAAGAGCGGGGGCCGCTTCCGCGACTACCAGCAAGCGTTCTCAGCCCTCGCGAGCCCTTCGACCAAACCCTCACGAAAACTCGAAGTCGTCCGCTGACCCTCGGGACGAGGTCAATTGTTGCCACCGTGGAGGCAACAATCGGGGACGAGGTAATTATTTGCCCCACCACGGTCGGCAACCCGTTGAAATCACTCGCTCCGGCTTCCGCCTCGATGGGACGTCGCCGGTGAGTCCTCGCTCTCGACACCTCCGCGAACTCTCGGCCCAAACGATTCCGAGTAGTTACGGACCGTGGTGAGGCAAATAATTACCTCGTCCCCATCGGTTGTTTTGCGGCGGCAAACGATTCCAAGTAGTTACGGACCGTGGTGAGGCAAATAATTACCTCGTCCCCATTGGTTGTTTATTGGACGGTGACGGGGCTGTCGGTCTCCTCCGCGGCGGGTTCGGATTCGTTTGGGACCGCGGTCGCGGCGGGTCGAATGGTGAGTTCGACCTCTTTGGTTTCTCCGGCTTCGACTTCGACCTCGAGGACCGCTTCCTCGAAGAGCGGATGCCAGGCGTGAATCTCGAGCGGTAGAGGCGGGACTCGTTCGAGGCGAAATCGCCCTTCGTCGCCCGTGAGCGTGTGCACCGGATGATAAAGGATGATGACGTCGGCGCGGTTGCAGGGCGCGGAAAAACCACACTCGACGCGCTGCACTCCCCCTTGCGGCAACTCGAAGGTGCGCGAGTCGTTCTGGGGAAGGGCCTGCATGATCGCGCCCCGACGGAGCCCGGGCATGAATGGGTACTCGTCGCCATTGGTGATCGTCAGGGTGTCCCCGCGGGTCGCCACCACCGTCTTCGGAGTCAGGCGGCAGTCTTCGATTCGCAGCTCGTGATCGACCGGGTCGTGCGGCGGGGCTGCGCCTTCGAACTCCGAGGCCGCCACCATGAGTCCGGCAAGGCGCCGGTCTTCGAGGAGCGTCACCGGGTTTCGATCCCCCCGCTGCGGCGGCGGGCAGGCTTCAACCACTGGCCGGTCCGCCCGCTCCACCGGCGGATACGTCGGAAGCTCGACGCCCTCCGCAAGTCGCACCACTCCGGTGATCGTTCCGTACTCGCTCGACTCAGCCGATGGTTCGGGCGTCTCGGTCTCTACCGGCGTTTCGCTCCCCCCACAGCCTTCGCAGCCGAACGAGAGAACCAGCCAAGGAATCAATACGAGGCGAACCATGGGGCCCGATGTAGCAGACCTCGGACCCCTTCCGAAACCACCACGTTTCCGAAGACGAGATGGTCTAACCGGTTTTGGCCTTCTTGGCCTTGCCCTTGGCTTTGGTCGCCGGCGCCTTGGCCTTCTTTGGTCCCTTGGCGGCCGCCTCGTCCACGTTGAGCGATGCCTTGAGCGCATCGAATAGGTCGATGATCTGCGTCGCCGGCTGCTCCGGTGCCGCGCTGATCTCTTCCCCGGCAACCTTCTGTTCGACCGCCTGAAGCACCCGCTCGCGAAAATGGTCTTTGTACTTGTCGACCGCGAACTTATCGGACGCCAACTGGTCGACCAGCTGATCCGCAAGGTCGGGCTCGCCCGGTCGAAACTCGACGTCGTCCCCGAGGTCGATGTCCTCGAACGCGCGCACTTCGTCCGCGTAGTAGAGCTGATGAAGAATCAGACCGGTCTTGTACGGCCGAATCAGCACGAGCTGCTCTTTCCCTCGGCTCACGTGCTGGCCGATCGCCACTCGCTGGGTCCGAAGCATCGCTCCGCTAAGCAGCCGATAGGCTTTGTTGCCCCCCTTGTCCGGACCGAGATAGTAGGACTTTTCGACATGAACCATGTCCACCGACTCGAGCGGCACAAACTCGAGGATATCCAACGTAGTGGATTTCTGAGCTTCGAGCGCCTTGAGCTCTTTGTCCGTGAACTGGACGTACTGGCCCTTCGAATACTCGTAGCCCTTGACGGTGTCTTTTCGGTCCACGACCTCATCGTTGATCGGGCAGTAGAGCTGCTGCTTGAGTCGAGCCCCCGACTTTTTGTAGAGCATGTTGAACCGCACGTTCTGAGCGGACGCGGCGGTGTAAACTTTGACCGGAATTGATACCAAACCAAAGGAGATGGTCATCGAAGATGTTGCGCGGGCAGCCATAGGAATATTGTGTTCCGCGATCGGGCACCGCGGCAAGTAACGCGGCGAAAACCTCGTCTATGAAAAAGCCCACCGACCCCAAGCTCGCTAAATATCGCGATAAACGCGACCCGGCGGCGACGAACGAGCCCTTCGAAGCCGATCCGAGCGAGCCCGAAGCGCGCCGCGGCACCTTCCACGGAGCCTTCGTCGTCCACCAGCACGCGGCTCGCCGGATGCACTGGGACTTTCGGATCGAAGTCGGGGGCGTGCTCGCATCCTTCGCGGTCCCGAAAGGGCCGAGCCTCAACCCCAAAGACAAGCGGCTTGCGGTACGTACCGAAAATCACCCGCTTCCCTACCTCGACTTCGAAGACGTCATTCCCGACGGCAACTACGGCGCCGGCTCCATGATCGTGTGGGATCGGGGCCGCATTAAATACGAGGAGTACAGCGCAGAAGAAGGGTTCGAGAAGGGCGACGTAAAGTTCGAGCTCCACGGCTACAAGCTTCGAGGGCGGTTTGGCCTCATCAAGACGCGAGACCGAGACAAAGGGATCCCGAAAGACAAAGCCCCGCACTGGCTCCTCCTGAAGAAAACCGACGGGCATATTCGGGCCGAAGGAAATGTGGTCGAGGACGAGCCGCGGAGCGTCTACAGCGGGCTCACCGTCGACGAACTCCGCCACGTGGACGCGTTTCAGGAGCGCCTCCTCGCGGCGGCAAAGGCGGGGGGCGCGAAGAAGGAGCCAGTGGTCGCCCGGCGAATCACTCCGATGCTCTGCGCGATGGAGGGCGCGGGTCTCGAGGACGATCGCTACCTCTACGAGCTCAAGCTCGACGGCGTCCGAATCATCGCCGACAAACAGAGCGATACCGTTCGCCTGAACTATCGGACGGGCCGACCGGCCACGGTATCCTATCCCGAGATCAGCTCCGCCATCGCCAAGCTGGCCGTCGACCGGGCGGTCCTCGACGGCGAAATCGTCGCCTTCGGCGAAGAGGGACGCCCCAACTTTCAGCGCCTTGCCCGGAGAATCCACGCGCTCCGCCCTTCGGACATTCACTACGCGTCGCTGGCGGTGCCGGTCGTGTTTCTGGTGTTCGACCTGCTCGCGCTCGGCGACTACGACCTTCGGGAGCTCCCCCTCGAAGCGCGAAAGGCTCTCCTCGAAAAGCTCGTTCCCCAAAAGGGTCCGGTGCAGCTCCTCGACCACATCGTGGAGCACGGTCAGCGCCTCTATGACTTTTGCCGTGCGCAGGGCCTCGAAGGAGTCGTGGGCAAACGGCGGGAGGGTCCGTACCGCGAGGGCCCCACCCGCTACCCGGACTGGGTGAAGTTCAAATGCGAGCGCGACGATGACTTCGTCGTGGTTGGCTACACCGTGGGAACCGGAGGTCGAGCGCGGCTCGGCGCGCTGGATATTGCGTCGTACGACGGCAAGGACCTGGTGGTGCGAGGCAAAGTCGGGAGCGGCATCAGCGAGGCCACCATCGACGAGCTCCTCCCGCGTCTCGAAGCGATCCGGATCGAAGAATCGCCCGCGGTCGGAGAATGGCACTCGGCGGTTCGCGGCCGGACCTACGTCGAACCGCGGCTCGTCGTGCGGGTGCGCTACCTCGATTGGACCGAGGGCGGCCACGTTCGGTTTCCGGTGTTCGAAGGCGAACGAAACGACATCGAGCCGCACGAGGTCACCACGATGCCGCGACTCGGCGACGACGCGGTCCTCGCGATCGCGGAGCAGCCGGAAAAGCGTCCCGAGGCCCACCGTTTCGCCGGCAAAAAACGCGTTCCCCTCACCAACCAGACGAAGGTGTTTTGGCCGGACGAGGGCTACACGAAGGGGCACCTCTGCGAGTACTACGAGCGCATCGCACCATTCATCTTGCCGTATCTTCGGGGGCGGCCGGTGGTCCTCGTCCGCTACCCGGACGGAATCCACGGCAAGAACTTCTTTCAGTGGCGGATTCCTCCCGCCGCACCCAAGTGGGTACGCTCGTTTCCGGTGCGCTCCGAAGAGGCCGACGGCAAAGACAAGACCTGCTTCATCGTCGACGACATGGACACTCTTCTGTACATCGCGAACCTCGGGTGCATTCCGATTCACGTCATGGCAGGCCGGATCGAATCGCTGGATGAATGTGACTTTCTGACCATCGACTTCGACCTCGGAGAGTCCCCACTCCAGCACGCGGTGACGCTCGCTCGGGAGCTTCATGAGGTCCTCGAGACCATCGGGCTCCGCGGGTTTCCCAAAACCAGCGGCCAGAGCGGCCTTCATGTGTTCATTCCGCTCGGCCCGGGCGTCCCCTATCCGACCGCCAAGATGCTGAATGAGCTCATCGGGCGAATCGTGCAGAAGCGTCACCCCGAGCTCAGCACGATGGCGCGGGTGAAAGATCGGCGGGGCGATCGGGTGTACATCGATGTAGGTCAGACTGGCCGCTCGCGCACGATCGTGGCGCCGTGGTCGGTCCGTGCTTATCCTGGAGCCACCGTGTCGACGCCGTTGAGTTGGGACGAGGTAGGCTGGGCCCTGGATCCCAGCCATCACACGATGTTTTCGGTCGTGGAACGGGCGGAGCGACTCGGGGACCCGATGGCCGAAATGCTTACAGAATCCCCGGATATTCCGAGCGCCGTCAGCGCCCTCGGCGCCCTCTTGCCCGAATGATAAGGATCGAACCATCCACCGACGCCCTTGGGGACCGGCCGGAAGCGCATCGCTTGAGAACTTCGTCCGCCGAAAAGCGTCCAATCCACCATCCGCGCACGATTAATCGACGCGCGGATGAAAGATATCGGCGGGTCATGACGTTAGATAGGTGGAGGACGCGGTGAAGGGCGAAAAGGGTGTAGCAACCGGCACGACGGGGGGGATTCGGCCCATCGTATGGCTCCTCTTCGGCGGCGGGGTCGTCCTCGCGAGCCTCGTGGTGTTCATTGTGATTCGGGCGAATCCGATTCAGACGGTCGAGTACGACGACGAAACGTTCGCCGAAGCGTCCTCGGAACGAATCTCGACCGGTCAACACGCGTCCAACGACGAACGCCGCGGCGGCTATGCGACCTGGGAGAGCGAAGAGCAAGAGGTCGACCACGAAACGTGGGACGCCCCTCGGCTCGCCGCCGAGAACGACCCTCAGATCCGCGCGATGCAGCGTACGGTCCGAGGCATCGACATCAATCACGAGTTCAACCCGCAATACCATCGCGCGCGGGTGATCGAGGCCGAGGGCATCCGCGCATCGGTGGGCTCCTCCTGCGAGGTGCGAATCCTTCCGGTACGGACCACCCGCTTCAACTGCCTCGTGCGCGTTCGCTGCGGCGAAGACATTCTGTATCCCGATGCGGATCAGCATGCCGGCTACGTGCCCTGCTCGTTCGAAGGCGAACAGGTGGTCCGGGCGGTAGACGACGGCATCACGAGCGCCGACGGCGACCCGAAAGTCAGCATTGATCTCGAGAGCGCTCGGGTCGAGATCGCGGACAGCGGTCCCGGCGTGTCCCCGTTCCGCGCGGAGCTCGAGCTCCAAACCCCGCATCGAATCTAAGGGCTTGAGTGAGCCCGTGACAGGGCTTGAGCGACATGGTCTGATCGCCCGGTGGCTGGCAACTCCTTCGGCGAGGCGTTTCGAATCACCACCGCCGGCGAGTCCCACGGGCCCGGAAATGTAGTCATCATCGATGGCTGCCCGCCGGGGATTCCCCTGACCGTCGAGGACCTCCTCCCGGACCTCGAGCGGCGGCGCCCCGGTCAAAGCCGGATCGTGAGCCAACGAAAGGAGCCCGACGCCCCCGAGATCTTGAGCGGAGTGTTCGAGGGTCGCACCACCGGAACATCGATCGCGATCTTGATTCGCAATGTCGACCAGCGCTCACGGGACTACTCGGACATCCGGGACAAGTACCGCCCTGGCCATGCCGACCAGAGCTACGATGCGAAGTACGGCGTTCGGGACTATCGGGGCGGGGGTCGCTCGAGCGCCCGCGAGACTGCAGTCCGGGTGGCGGCGGGCGTGGTCGCCAAGAAGCTGCTCCGCGCTCTCTCCGGGACCGAAGTCGTGGGGTACGTCCGCCAGGTCGGGGACATCATCGCCACGATCCCCGCTCCCGACGCGGTAGAGCTTGCCGACGTGGAGGAGCTTCCCGACGGAAGCGCAAACATCGTGCGCTGTCCCGATCCAGCCGCGGCCGCGAAAATGATCGAGACCATCGAAGAGGTACGAAAGGCCCAGGATTCGATCGGCGGCGTGGCCGAGATCTGTGCGCGCAATGTCCCTCCGGGGCTTGGAGAACCGGTGTTCGACAAGCTGAAGGCAGATCTCGGAAAGGCGCTCTTTAGTCTGCCAGCGGTCCTTGGCGTCGAATACGGCATCGGCTTTGGCTGCGCCACCCTCCGGGGCTCCGAAAACAATGACGTGTTCGTCGCCACCCCCGAAGGCATTCGCACCGAGACGAACCGGCACGGCGGAATGCTTGGCGGCATCTCGACGGGAATGCCCATCGTGGTTCGGGCCGCGATCAAACCTACGAGCAGCGTGCCTCTGGAACAACGCACGGTGATGCAGGACGGGACCCCAACCACGATTCGCACCCGCGGCCGACACGACCCGTGCCTCCTGCCTCGGTTTGTACCGATGGGGGAAGCGATGATGGCGTTGGTGCTCGCAGACCATTTGCTTCGGCAACGAGCCACCGACCTGGGAGATCCCGAATGAGCGACCGACTGGACACCCTTCGACAAGACATCCGGCAGTTTGTCGATGAGCGAGATTGGGAGCAGTTTCACGACCCCAAGAACCTCGCGATGGCCATCGCCAGCGAAGCCGGAGAGCTGCTCGCGGAGCTTCGCTGGATCGACGGAGGCGCCTCGGACGGCTTCTGCCGTGACCCCGAGCAGCGCCCGAAGGTCGTCGACGAGATCGCCGACATTGCGATCTGTCTCCTCATGCTTTGCGACCGAATCGACCTCGACCTTCCGAAGGCGACCCACGACAAGCTTCGGCGCATCCGAGAGAAGTACCCGGTCGAGGAATGGCGCGGCCGGTAAGCGCGAACCGTCCCCGTTTTCAACATTTTGGGGAGGGATTTGACTTTTCTCACAGCGGGCGCCAGGTTGTCTGAGCGGGCGAAACCCGCCAGACGACGAGCGAATGGGGGCTCCTATTGTGACCGGACTTCATTGGATTAAAGAAAACCCTCCCTACTGGGACAAACACAAAGCGGCGATCATCGGAGCAGCCCCGGCGGGGACCTTTGCCCAAGCGTTTCCGAGTGAGATCGGCACCCTCTTGAGCGGCCAGTGGTGGCGCGTGGAGCGCAACCGAGAGGTCGCCGGCTACGGCTGGATGGATGTGAACTGGGGCGACGCCGAGATCCTGCTCTGCACCCATCCGGGCGTCCGCCGGACGGGCATTGGTTCCTTCATTCTCGAGCAACTCGAAAACGAGGCCCTCGAGCAAGGCGTCAACTATATCTACAACGTGGTGAACGCCGACCATCCAGAGCGGGAAGAACTCACCCGCTGGCTCACCGCGCGAAGCTTCTCCGGCTCGGAGGACGGCAAGCTCCTTCGGGCAGTATGTCGCCCTTCACAGCGACCGCCGGCACCGCAGCTCGCTTAGAGCACCGCCCTCGGCAGGATCCGCTGGCGAACCGGTCACCGTCCCCGACGCTACCGTCGACCGGCACGCTGACGCGAGGGTCCCGGACGCCGAAGTCCCTCGACGGCTGCCTCGGACAGCCAGCCGAGGCTTGGTACTGCACAACGAAGTACCCTGCCCCAACTGCACGGAGTATCGACCGTCGATGGTCGGGGCTCCTATTGCCGGAGTCCTCGGCTTCGATTCCTGACTTCGTCCGAGCTGCAAAAGCGACAGAAAATGAATGCCTGTGGGTGCGGAGGGCACCTAAGGGGGCATGTGGCAGAGAGCAGCGGTTGTCTTTGTAGTCTGGTTCACCCCGGTTGGGGCCCTGGGGCAAGGTTCGACTCCCGCTCCAGAGTGCATCGTCTCGGGACGCGCCTCGGTCTCCGAACTCGAGGTTTCCCTCGAAGGCGAGCGCCGACCCGTGGAGTTATCGGTCTCCGAACGAAGGATCAACGCACGTATCCCGCGAGGCCGGGACGCCACCTCGGTCACCGTCTTTCATCCGATCGAGTTCGAGGCGCGCACCCGTGCACCGATTCCCTATGCGGTGCAGCGTGATGCGGACCTCCTCGGTCGACTTCTTCATGTGTCTCGCGGCACCGAAGTCCGCGCGGTGCGCTGGACCGACGACGACGCGCTCACCGCGGATTTCGCCCTCGCCTATGGAGTCACCGTTCGCGACATTCCGATCGATTGCGCGCTTCTCGAGCTCGCCGATCATTCGCCGGCCCTTCCTCCGGCCCGACTCCTCGACGAGGGCGTGATCGCTCGCGGGCGCCGGCTCACAGTCCATCAAACCCCGGACAGCGAGACGTCGGTCACCGTGGAGTTCGCTCGGGCGCGCGAAGTTCGGATGACCGCGGTCTCGGAGCGCGACGGGTGGACTCGAGTGTGGGCAAGCTTTCCGAGCGGCGCAGGTTTTCACGGTTTTGTGGCTTCGACCAGCGTTCGTTCGGCTTCCGGCGACTACCGGATTCGGCCGCTGCCGACCCGGGAACTCGTGCAGACCATCGGGACACAGTGCTCTCCGAGCCACGCGGGCTACTACCACGGCGCCGCAACCCTCGTCGCCGGGGCGGAACTCTTCCCGTCATCCACCGCGACCGCCGCCTGGGCATCGGTTCCCGTCGACGTTCGGGTGCAGGTGCGGACGGTTCGCGATGCGGGTTGGGCGATGGTCACGCAGGCCCCCGGCATCCGGAGTGCGGGCCGTTGTCCCGAGGTGCTTCCCCACGGCTGGGTCCGTCGGGAACATGTGCGCTTTCCACGACAGAACGAAAATGACCTCGGCACGCTCTCGGTGCGGAGCGGCTCGTAAGGCCATCCTGAACGGGACCTCTATAGTTCTTCTTGGAAAGGCAGCCGCTCGCAGAGAGCCACTTCGGCGAGCCCGCACACGCCCTCCTCGTTTCGAAACACGTCAAGCCGCACGGACATCGCCACGCTGTCGAGATCGGGCGCGCATCCGATCATGCAGGTGATGCCCTTTTCCGGATTGGGACGTGCATCGATCGACGCCAGTCCGCCCGACACATCGCAGGACTCGGCCGAGACGATCGCCCGAACGATCACCGGGCCATCGGGCGCGTTTTCCGTCACTACAAACCCGTCGACGGCCTCCTGAAACTTCCGTATCGCCTCCGCAGACGACAGGCCCTCGATGTCGACCTCGAGGCAACTTCGCGCCACCACATCGCATTGGCGCTCGCGGCACCACGCCCTCACGCCCAGCGGCTGACAGAGCGGCACGTCGCCGGTGGCGATGAAGTCCACTACCACGGCCAGCGTCGGCTCGTCGATCGCCCGACGGAGCAGATCTTCACCGGTCGCGTCGGCGCAACCGAAGAGCTCCGCCCCTGGCGCAAGGTCGACCGACACCACGCGAGTCTCCGCGGCGCACCCAGCCAAGCCAACCGCCAGCGTGACCACGAAAACGCACCCGCTCCGCATCACTCGCCGCCCCCCAACACTACCCGGGTTTCGACGTCCGGCTCAAACAGCAAAGCCCCGGTGATCGCGGCGGCGGCTGCCGCTGCCGCGCCGACGGTGAGCCAGAACCAGGGCGACTCGAGGATCGACGGCGCCGGCTCGACCACTCCTCCCGCCACAAACAGTTCGCGAAGGATCGCTCCCGTCTGGACGCCGATGGGCCCGTCGTCAAAGCGAGCTTCGCTCCGCGCTTCGACGCCTCCATCGACAAACAGCGCCGCCGCGACGCGACGGTCCTGGGGTGCCAGGAGCACGAGGCGCCGGGCCCGCACCGCGGTAGCCAAGAGCCGGAGCGCCTCCGGCGCGTCCCGGTCGCTGGCCGAGAGATACCGATCTCGCCACTGCTCCTGCGCGAGCTCGGGTCCAGCCGCGTCGAGAGCAAAGCGAAGCTCGCCGGATTCAATGACTCGATGAAGCCGTGCTTCAGGCACATACCCGGCCGCGGAGACGGTCACGAGGTGTTCACCGGACAAGAGCTCGAGGGTGCACGGAGTCGTGCAGCGCGGCGCATCTCCGTCGATGGAGACCAGGAGCTCGTCGTTTCCCGAGACCTCGAGCGAAACCCTCGGCCGCGCGGCAACCCGTTCACGGGCGTCAACGAGGGCGATCTCGACCTCGGGACTGACCTGGAGCGCCGCTTCGGGAATCGGAAAGCCAAACACCGAGAAACGCTCGGCGACCTCCGCCGCCGCATCGAGGCGGCGCGACCCGATGAGACAGGCCACGCGCCAAAAAAGGATGCGGGCCGCGCGGTTCCGATCGCCCGTCGAAAGAAGCACCCGAAGCTCCCGATCGTCGCGGGTATCGGACAAGCATCGGTCGAACTCGCCGTGGGTGTAGGCCTCGCGCATGGAGAGGAGGCGCCGGTCGAGCCCGGGGAGCGACTCCGCCGGAGGCGATGGGTCGGGAAGCACCGCCACGCTGAGGGTCACCGCAAGATCATCCTCCAAATCGCTTTGACGAAGGTAGCTCCGAATCGCCTCGGCTTCCTCGGAGTCCCCAAGCACAAAGACGCTGACCGGTAGCGAGTCCTCCGCCCGCCCTCGGCTGGCCACAAGGCCTACGATGAGCACCGGGAGCACCATCGGAAGGACCGAGCGAAGGACCGAGCGTAGCACCGAGCGAAGGACCGGGCGAAGAGCCAAAGAAAGGGGGGCGCGCCGCACCAACATGATCATAGAGGATGCGCCACGCGACTGTTGTGGGACTTTCCCCACAGCTCGCTGGACACGACCCGCAATGTCTTGAAACGCGACGTAGATCCGGAAGGGTTTCATCTGGTACGGCCCGTGCTCTCGCAGAGAGCATGCCTCGTTTCCCCCTCGTCCTATCCGCGTTGCTCGTCGCGTGCGGCGGCGCCGAGAGCGAACCTTCAGAGAGCCCGCCCCCCGGAAACACGCCTCCCCCGACGGGGTCGGTGGCGTACCTGAGCCCCGAGGACCATCTGGTTCGAACGTCGCTCGCGATTCGTGGGGTTCGGCCCAGCGCCGAAGACGTGCGCCGCGTGATGGCCGAACCATCGACCCTCCTCGCCCTCGTCGACACCTACCTCGAAGATCCCCGCTTCGGAGAAACGATTCGGACGCTCCACAACGAAGCGCTCCTTACGCGGGTGCTCCGGCTGTACCCACCCATCGAGCCCCTCGACCAAGCCGGGCTCTTCGAAACGAGCCGCTCCGTCGGCGATGAACCGCTTCGAATCATCGAGCATGTGGTGATGAACGACCTTCCCTACGGAGAGATTCTGACCGCCGACTACACGATCGTCGACGAACCGACGGCGATCATTTACGGCTACGCGTTCGATCCCACAGGGCCGGAGTTCCAACTGGTCCCCTTCCCTCCGGGCCGGCCGGCTGCAGGCATTCTCACCACCGACGGCTTCAACCAGCGCTATCCGTCGCCTGGTTACAACTTCAATCGGCAACGGGCAAACGCCGTCTCTTCGGCGATCCTATGCTTCGATTTTCTTTCCGCCGACGTGGTGATCGACGCATCGGTCGACCTCTCGGACCCCGACGCCGTATCGCGTGCGGTCGTCGAAAATCCCGCCTGCGCGGCGTGTCATCAAAATCTCGATCCGATCGGGAGCTTCTTCTTCGGCTGGAATCGCTACTTCCCCGCACCGAACTCGATCCGCGGATACCCCCTCGATCTCTACTCGCCCAACAACGAGAACCTATGGGAGCTCGCCACCGGCCGGGCCCCCGCGCTCTTCGGCGTCGAAGGCGGGAATCGCCTTTCCGACCTAGGTCGGCTCCTCACCGAGAACCCACGTTTTCCCACCTGCACCGCCCAGCGGTTCTGGAGCTTCTTTAACGACGTTCCAATGGAAGAGGTCGCACTCGCGGAGCGCGATGAGCTCGCCGCAGTACTCGTCGACTCGGGATGGAGCGCCAAAGCGCTCGTGCGCGCCATCGTCTTTTCCGACCGGTTCCGCCAATCGCACGCCACCGAGGACACGGACCTGGTCGGACTCCGCCGGCTCCGACCGGAACAGCTCGGACCGATGATGGAAGACCTGACCGGGTTCTATTGGGAGAGCGAGATTCCCACCCGCCTTCGGGGAACTCCGGTGGGTCGGGTGGATGTCGGCACCGACGTGCTCGGCATCCTCGCCGGCGGCATCGACAGCACCACCGTGACCACGCGGATGGATACCTACAATGCAACCTCGAGTTTGGTACTCCGCGCCTACGCCGCAGAAGCGGCGGACCATGTGGTGGCCGAAGACTTGGCGACGGATTCCGAGCCGCGGCTCCTCACCATGGTGAATGCTCAGGACCGCGACCCGACGCTGATTCGTCTCCAGCTATCGGAGCTCTTCCTTCGCCTGTTTGCCGAACGCTACGAAGCGACCGACCCCGAGATCGACGAAACCTACGCCGTGTTCTCCCAGGTGCTGACCAACGGCGGAACCCCAGAACGCGCCTGGAAAGTCACCCTGACCGCACTCCTTCAAGACGTGCGCATCGCCTACTACTGAGGAGTCACCCGATGATGAAACTCAATCGACGTCGTTTTCTTACCACGACCGCCGCAGGCATTTCGGCCGCCGCTGCACCGGCGCTTCTCGGGCAGGCAGAGGGCCAGCCGGCAAGCGGAAAGAACCTGATCGTGCTGTTCGCTCAGGGTGGCTGGGACACCACCTACGTCTTCGATCCAAAGCCGGAGCTAACGACCGTAGACCGCCCTGCCGGCACCGAAGTGCGGTATGAGGACATTCGAATCTTCGCGGACCCATCGCGCGCTCCGGTGAGCGCATTCTTCGAGCGTCACGCGTCGATCACCGCTGTCGTCAACGGAATCGGGGTTCGCTCGGTGGCCCACCCCGCGTGCACTCTTCGAATGCTCACGGGGACGGCAAATCCTGGAGCCCCGGATACGGCGTCGATCGTGGGTCAGGAGCTCGGACCGGGTCTTGCGGTGCCCCACCTCGTGGTGAGCGGGGCAAGCTATCCCGGGCCCTACGCACCGATCACCGGACGGATCGGGAACTTCAATGAGCTGAAGGCAATCGTCGATCCCGAGCACGGCGGACTTCCGGCCCCTCCCGGCAAGGTCACGTTTGTGCCGAGCGACGCCGAGGAACAGCTCATTCGCGG
>JBCCZL010000049.1:0-26600 GCA_039187775.1 Myxococcota bacterium | reverse complement strand
GGTCGCTTACGACGTCACCATCGACAACTACAACTACGACACCGTCGATGGCGACGATGGGTCGCCGATGCCCGACCAGCGGTTTCAGGACGATGTTGTTCACTCGGCCCGGCTGTACGTCGGCTATATCAACCAGCTGAGCGAGAACGTTCGCTATCGGACGGGCGTCGAAGGACTGCTCAACCTGGAAGAGCCGGAAGACCTTCGTCTGAACTGGGATAATGCCCTCGCGGTCGCGATCGCCGGCAACCTCCAAGCCGAGCTCAAGTTCACTCTGCTCTTCGATAACCGCCCTCCGGGTGCGGAGACTCCAGATCCCACAGATGACGCGGAGAAGGTGGACACCACCACGACCCTTAACCTCGTCTACACGCTCCTCTAACGCTCGCTCGGAGAGATTTCATGACTACGACCATTCGAAAGAACCTGAAGCCGCTGTTCCTCGGCGCTGCCGCCGGGTTCGTTGCGCTCTTGCCGTCCTCGGCTTCCGCACAGGAGGAAGCTGCGGTCGACGCCTACAAGACCTATGTCGAGCCGAACCTCGACACCATCAAGAACGTTGCCCTCGCTCTGCTGCTGCTCCTCGTCGCCCGCTTTGTGGCGGGATGGGCGAGTGCACTGATCCGGCGAGGGCTCGAGGCTCGAAAGTTCGATACGACCCTGACCCGCTTCTTCGCGAGTGCGGTTCGGATCGGCATCATGCTGATGTCGGTCTTGGCGATCCTCGGCATGTTCGGGGTGGAGACGACCAGCTTTGCCGCGGTGATCGGTGCGCTCGGTCTCGCGATCGGCCTCGCCTTCCAGGGAACGCTTGGCAACTTTGCCGCGGGCGTGATGCTCCTCGTGTTCCGACCCTTCAAGGTCGGCGATGCGATCGTGGTGGACGGAGAAGTGGGTACGGTCAATCAGATCGACCTCTTCACCACGGGCATTGCCACGCTCGACAACAAGCTGGTGATGGTTCCCAACGGCAACGTGTTCGGAAACAAGATCACCAACATTACCCATTACGAGACTCGCCGCGTCGACATTGATGTCGGCGTCGACTATTCGGCCGACATCGACAAGACCCGAGAGGTCTTGACCAAGGCCATCGAATCGATCGAACTGAAGATCGAAGAGCCCGATTCAGTGGCTTTCCTCAAGGGCCTCGGCGGCTCGTCGGTCGATTGGCAAATTCGCGTCTGGTGCAAGACCTCCGACTACTGGGCGGTGTACGAAGCCGGGATTCGGGCGGTAAAGATGCACCTCGACGAAGCGGGCATCGGCATTCCGTTCCCGCAGATGGACGTGCATCTCGATAAGCTCGATCCTGCCGCGTAGCGCCGCCGGCATCGAGAGCGGATGCGGCCGGGCGAGTTCGCCTGGCCGCTTCCAATTTCGCGAACCTGCGTGAGTTTTCGCCAACGGCACAAGAAGGAGGCGATCTGGAAGGACCTCGCGTAGACTGCGATCTATGGAGGGATCGCGACCCCCGATCGGGCCAACGGATCACCGCGATCTGATCCGGTGGGCACGGAAGCTTCACCGGGCGGAGTCCTTCGATCATCTTCTTCGGCTGACGCAGAAGAACGTCGTCCAGCGGTTCGGCTACGCCGACGTGTGCCTTTACGAGCGACGGGACCAACCCGATCCGCAGCTCGTTCTCCTGGCGGTCCGGGGCCCCGCGTCGAGGATCGTGGCGGAGTCAGCCCCGGCCGTGGACGCCGCCGATTCTCCGCTTGTCCGGCGGCTGCTCACCATGCAGGCCCCGCTAGTGGTCGACCGGGCGACGGTCGATGAGGAGCCAAGCCTCGGCCTGATGGCCGCCCTTCAGGCCGAGACCGTCGCGTTCTTTCCGATCGATGTCGGAGACGGCGCGTTCATGGTGTTTGGCGTGTGCATGCGCGGCGCGCGCTGGGGCATTGACCGCGACGAAATGGTGTTCCTGGAGGCCCTCAGCCAGCATCTCGGCACCGCGTCCGCGCGGATTCGATATCTGGAGCAGCGCCGGGAGATCAACGAGCAGACGCAGGCGCTCAAAGATCAGATCCTCGACGCCCAGAAGCTCGAGAGCCTTGGGGTGCTCGCCGCGGGACTCGCCCATGACGTCAACAACCTTCTGATGGCGGTCCTTGGCAACGCGGCCATGGCCAAGCGGAGGCTTAGCGCCTCGTCGCCGGCTCTGCGCTATCTTGGCGAGGTCGAGAACGCGACTCAAGAAGCGGCGGCGCTTGCTCGTCGGCTCCTCCGTCAGTCCGAAGGGCCCGCACGAGAAGTGAACATCGCCGAGCTCGCCCACGAGACCTGCCGCCTCCTCGAGGTGTCGCTACCTCCGCGTGTGAGCGCGGAGATGGCGGAGGTCAGCGAGGCCCTTGTCGAAGGCGATCCGAGCCAGCTTCGCCGGGTGATTCTGAATCTCGTGATCAACGCCGCGCAGGCGATGGGGCCGGACGGTGGCGTCATCCAGGTCCGGACCGGCGCCGCCTCGATGGACCGGGCAGCCCTTGACCGCTACCACAGAGGCGACGAGCTCAGTCCGGGACGCTATGCGTTCATCGAAGTCCGAGATACCGGGTGCGGGATGGATGTGGAGACCCTGGCCCACCTCTTCGAGCCTCGCTTCACGCGCCGCACCGGCGGCCACGGGCTCGGCTTGGCGTCGGTCCTTGCGATCGTTGCGGAACATCGCGGGGCGATTCGAGTCCGAAGCGCGGAGAATGAAGGCTCATCGTTCTGGGTTCTGCTACCTGCGAAGCAAGAGGACGTCCGCTCTCGCCGACGCTCCGGTCTCGGCCGGTCGAAAGACATGGTGCTGGTGATCGACGGCCAGCAGTCGGTGCGGACCTTCGCGCTTCGGACCATTGAAGGCCTCGGCCTTCGGGGAGTGGCTTCCGCGACGGCCGGGCCGATTCTTGGCGAGCTTGCGGGCTACCGAAATCGGGTGCGAGCCGTCGTGCTAGGGCTGGAAGTCGATGAAGAGCTCGACAGCTACACCAAGCTTCGGAGGGCTCTCCCCGAGGTGCCCTTTCTCGTGGCGAGTTACGATCGCCCCCTCCTACAGGATGAAGACACCGACATCTGGTTACAGAAGCCGTTCCGTCCCGAAACGCTGATCAAGCGACTGGCCGAGATTCTCGAGCGCTCCGACGAAGCGACCGGGTAGACTGCGGCTCCCTCATGGTCCGAGTGGAGACGAGATGATCGCAATCGAACGTTCCCTGCGCCGTTGGGCGTGGGTCGTGGTGACGCTGGCAGGCTGCGGCGCGTCTCAGGCGGAGCCTGCCGCCGAGGCAACCCCGCCGGTGGTTGAAGAGACTCCGCCGGCGCCGCCCCCTGAGGTCGTCGAACAGGCCCAAGCGGACGAAGCGGCCGGCTTCGAAGCCGCGGACCCCTCGCTACCCGAGGCACCCTGGGCGGGAGCTCCGGTGAATTCTTCGGAGGTAGCGGACGGGCTGATCACCGCTTGGCAAGACGCGGAGAACCGAGAATGGTGCGCACCGGTGGCTCCCACTTCGATCGGCGAAGGCCGGGCTCGCGTCGCGGAGTACTCGGGGGGCTGGTCTCTGGAGTTCGATGTTCGAGGTCAGCCAGGCATTCGGAGCAATGGTCGGGCCTGCGGTCGTTGCGGCCGTTCCGCGTTTGGGGTCGCGGGGACGGCGATGCGCGTCGACGAAGAGGACCCGGTGGAGGCAGAGGAACACCGGTTTCGCGATGGAAGCTTTTGGCGCCTCGAGCCGAACGAAGAGGCGTCGGGTTCGGGTCCGGTGGCGCTGGTGGCCTCGATCAAGATTCGCGGCCAGGAGTGCCTCTACCAGGTCTGGTCGCTCGCCGGGGAAGAGGCGCTTCTCGAGCTCGTCAATAGCCTTCGTTTTGTCGAGGTTAGCGGATCTCCCGCCCAGCCGACCGAGTAGCCGCCACCGGAGGGTGGGGTGGCAGAGCGAGTCGGCGCTCTACTGGCATGACCCCGGCGACTCCAGCGGCGGAGGATGAATCAACCTCCGTCGGCGTCGAACATCGCGTCCAAGGATGCATCCACCCCTCCGTCGGCCTGAAGCACTGCCGCCCGAAGCGCGTCGACGCAGAACGCACCCTCGATGTCGCTGCCCATTTCGACGAAGCTCACGGGTAGACACACATCACCGAAGCGGCAGTCTGCATCGCCGGTGCATTCCACGCGACACCGCTGGTCCGGGGCACACACGAACGACGTGTCGCTCGCCTCGCAGTCGCTATTGCGTACACAGGTGTCGGTGGCGGTGTCGAGGCACGCCGGTGGACCGCCGGGGCGGGGCACGCAGGCGGCACCGGGCGGGCAGTCGCGACACGGCACCGTCGGATCGGTGCAGCCACACTCGTTGGTGCACTCGCCCATCGTGCACACGAGGGAGGCGGCACAGTCCGAATCTCGAACACAGTTGAGCTCATCGGGAAGCTGGCACGCTCCGAGACCGGTCTGATTGTCCTGGACGCAGTCGAGGCCAACCGCGCAGTCCCGGGACGTCGAGCATTCCTTGCGGCAGCGTGCGAGCCGGCAGACCAGGGGCGCTTCGCAGTCGCTATTGAGCTCGCAGCCGCCCCCGATGGCCTCGGGAAGCTCGGGGGCGCATCCCAAGAGAGCGATGAGAAGAACCCCGGCGAGCGCTCGCGGCTTCATGGTGCAAGCACCGTGACGACGGTGGACTGAGGCGTATCTACGCCGTTTCCAAGCTGACCGGCCCCGTTCCGTCCCCAGCAGCGAACCTGGTCACCGACCTGCGCGCAGTTCATAAAGAACCCGGTTTCCACCGACGTCGCTCCGGACGCGATGATCATCCGCGGGGTGGTGATCGGAAACATGTCGAGACTCGGATCGACGCCCCCCATCGTTCCGTCACCCCAGCAGTAGACCGCTCCTGTGTCGAGCACCGCACAGCTGTGGCGCCCCTCGCCATCGATATCGATGGCCCGGCTGGGAAGGCCAAGAACAGGACCGATCTGCGCCCGGTCGTCGGTCGTGCCGTCGCCGAGCCCTCCGTAGAAATTGCTCCCCCAGCAGTGCACCGACCCATCGCCGCTCCGGAGCGCACAGGCGTGGTACTCGCCCGAGCTGATATCGATCGCGTCGTCGATCACCGTACCCCCCGCCATCGCTAGCATCTGGCGGGTGCCGTTGCCCCAACACTCCACCCGTCCGGCTACGATTCCGCACATTGCTGCGCCGACCGCGATCGGGCCAGGCTGCGGCACCACTGTCACCGGCGCCGGAGGAAATGCGCGATGTCGTGAGTTGTTCGCGGTGCTGCACACGCGACTGGTTCGGCCGAGGTCGCACCAAAGGTCGGTGCCCCAGCAAAAACTGTCGGCTCCGCCCCAGGCACAGGTGTTCCCAAAACTGCTCGCGATGCCGGTGGCGGTGACTCCCGGGACGAGGGTCGGCGGTTCGCCGGAGCTTTCGGTGCCCAGCCCGACCTCCCCGAGGCCGTTGTTGCCCCAGCAGTAGACCTCGCCGGTGCCGAGCACTGCGCAGCCGGTGCCTCCGCCGATCGACAGATCGACGATGTCGCGGCCCTCGAGCGCAGGAACCGACACCGGGCACAAGGTGGCAGGCGTCCCCGCCGGGAGCCCGATATTGCCATAGCCCCCCCAGCAGTAGACGCGGGCGGCGGCCCCGGTTCCCACCCGGGCGCAGCCGGTGTTGCCTCCGACCGATACTTCGACCACCCCGGTGAGGGGTGACCCGCTGCAGGCGAGCGTTCCCGCGTCCCCACCGTCGATCGCGCCGTCTCCGCCATCTGCCGAACCATCGGTGCCCCCGTCCCCCGCATCGGGCGTCATGAACACCGGAAGCGGGGCTCGGCAGGACAGCGGCTCGGCGGCGGGCAAATCCGGGTCGCAGCAGGTGTTGATTTCCTGCCGGCACTGCCAAGTGCCGCCGCAGTCCCGATCTTCGAAACACTGCTCGCGGCACCGGCCGTCGAGGCAAAACTGATCGGGGCCGAAGCCGTTGCCAAGGCATTCAGAATCGAAGACGCAGGCGCGGTTCGACTGGTCGATGCACGCTTTGCCCTCGGGCGAGTCGACGCAGCGGGCGCCCGCGAGGCAGTCTCGATCGGCTTCGCATTCATTGACACACTGGCGTTGGCGACAGACGAGCACCCCGGGGCATTCTGAGTCGAGGAGACAGTCCCGTTCATCCGCGAGCTGACATGCGCCAAGGCCGCTTTGGTCCTGAACACAAGCGAGAGGGATTGCGCAATCGGCGGTGGTCGCGCACTCGATCCGACACCGTTCAAGCCGGCAGACCAGCGGCGCGGCGCAGTCGCTGTTGAGCGAGCACCCTTCGCCGCGGTTCAGTCGTTCCTCGAAGCCGCAATCGTTGCAGCCGACGAGAATCACCACCAGAAGGCCGATGCCCCGCATCATCGTTTGGGGTAGCACATTCGGGTTTCGCATCCGGAACCCAGGATAGGAAACTGTTATGAAAACGCGCAACCGCGAGCGGTCGTCCGAAGTGGAGGGCTCCTGTCTGAGGTCAAACCCGGCCCGCGTTGAGGGCGCCCGCCTCCGCGGTCAGCGGAGCGCACCGCGGCAGATCGCGCGGGCGATATGCATCCCCGCATCGTCGAGGGAACGCCGCTCGTGCCGCCCGGCCATCGCCACCACGTAGCGCTCGCGACCGCGCCGGTCGCTGAGAAAAATCGTGTCGCTCATCCAACGGAGGGCGTACCCAGGCTTGTGCCAAGTCTGGAATCGGGGACAGGTCTCTTCGAACACGTCGGCGAGCTGTCGGTTCCGCGCCTCTCGAAGCGCCTCTCGGACGACTCGGAGATCGCGCGCGTCCAGCCGGTACTGCTCGGCCTCCGGTAGCTGCTCGTGAACCATGATTCGGCGCATGACTTCGGCGAGGTCCCGAAGGGTGGTGCAGTTGCCTTCCTCCGGGCAGGAGTATTCCCCGGTGGCGGTGCGTGGGGGGACTTCCCGAGTCTCCGATCCGTGCACGAGGGTGATCCGCGGCGAAGGCCGCGCGGAGGTCACTTCGGTTTCCGGGTCGGGGTTCCGGCCAAAGTAGTGCCGAAGGAACACCGTGTTGTGCAGACCGTGCTCGGGAACAAAGAACTCGCGGTTGAGGTCGTCCATGCCGACGAGCTCCACCAACTGATTAAAGGCGCGGTTGTCGCTTCGTTGGATCGCCAAACGCACGATGTGGTCGAAGCGACGCCGAACCGGATCGGGCTCGCCGTCGGCTTCGTAGTGGTAGGTGGCCCAACTCCGGATGGGAAACCCAAGCTCGTGCAGGCGTTCGAGGGCGGCCACCGCGGCGAAGATTTTGACCGACGACGCCGGCCACCAGTTGTCCCGGTCTGAGGCCGTGTTCCGCCAATCGAAGCCCTGAGCCGCACGCCCTTGTTCGTCGATCCGAACCACCCACGCTTTGAAATCCTCCGGAGGCTGAAATCCCTGGCGGGTCAGCGCCGATTCGAGCGTCTCCCCGTCGGACGGCTGGGCGAACGCCGGCGACGCAAGCAAACCGAGAACGAAGGTGAGGAGACGAAGCATGAGCGGGGGAGCGCGCGGTGGGTCGGACGTTCCTCGAGAGCAGCCTATTCGAAACCGATGTCTGTTTCGGGCGCGAAGCCTATTCCTTGGGACCGACGAGCGTTCGAAGAGTTGCCCTCACCACTTCCGTCCCTGAGGGATCGCGAAGAATCACCGGCACCTCGTACTCTTGGCGGTCGCTGCTTTCGATCGGCGGGCAATCGCAGGTCCCAGTGATCGTTCCGCGGGCCTTCTTGAGGTAATCGAGGTTCATCCCCGCCACGATGAACCGTGCGTCGTCTGGCAGCGAATAGGCGAGGGCCACGTTCCCAGTGAGTTCGACAAGGTTTGCCAACGCAATGGCGTGGACGCAGCGGAGGTGGTTCCGTACCGCGCGGCGATCGCGCATTTCGACGCGGGAGAACCCGGTCCGAAGTTCGAGGACTTTCGCCCCAACCGTGCCGGTGTAAGGGGCTGCCTGCCCGATCATGCGGCTGAACACCGATTTGCCCCCGGGGATGGGCGAGAGTCGGTGCCACATGTCGCGGATCACGTTGGACTTGGATTCGGTGATGGAAGGAAGGACTCGGGCCATCGCGGTCATAGGCCTAACCATGCGCCACTTTTGCCCCACACGCGACGGGAGCGTTTTACGTGGGTTCCCGAGGACAGGTTTGCTGAGAAATTGGTCATAAATTACAAGATTTTATGGCGGTAGATGGCCCCTCGGCCCCGGAGCGAGTCACATTCTGGGTGACGGCGAAAGCACGCGAATTGCGCCGCGAGGCGTAGATCCGGATGGCACGAGTCCTGCGGAAACCCGGCGGTGATGCGTGGAAATCAAGCGAGCTGTGGGCTCCTCGTTCTGGCTCTGGGGCTTCTCTTCGGGGGCTGCACTGGGGTCGTTGATGGGGCGACCGAGCGGTCGACTGGCGGACCCATCGAGATCCCAGGGAAAGACGGTGAAAGCATCACCGTGGTTCCGCAGCCTCGGGTGATGTGGCGGATGAGCACGGCCCAGTACGAGAACAGCGTGGAAGACATCTTTGGAGCGGCGGCTCGACCCAGTGCGCCGCTACCCGCGGAGCTGAGCGGCGAAGACTTCTCCACGATTGGCGCGGCGCTCGTCGGGACATCCGAGCGTGGGGTCGAGCTTTATGGCGATGCTGCGCGCGACGTTGCGGCGGCGGTGTGGAGCGGCCGAGCAGAACTTCCGGGCCTTGCGGGCTGTGCGCCGACCACTGCCGACGACCCATGCATCGCGGAGAACATCCGCAGCTATGGCCGGCGCCTTTGGCGGCGACCGCTCACCGACGAGGAAGTGAGCCGGTACCTCGCCATCGTGAGCACCGCCGCGACTCATGAAGACGCGGCGGAAGTAGGCGTCGAGGCGGCGATCGGTCTCGGCGTGGAAGCGGTGTTCCGCGGCCTTCTTCAGTCTCCGAACTTCATCTACATCTCCCAGGAGGGGGAAGCGGGGGAGGCGGGTCTTCGCTACACGAGCTTGGATATGGCGAGCCGGATCGCCTACGTGGTGCTCGACTCGACGCCCGACGAGGAGCTCCTCGCCGCGGGTGAAGCCGGCGAGCTGACGGACCCCACGGCGATCGAAGCCCAGATTCGACGCCTCCTCGACACCCCCCGTGGCCAGGAGCTGGTCGTGCGGTTCTTCTCGGAGAACTGGGAGCTCGACGAACTCGAAGTGATCCAGAAAAACCCGGACCTCTTTCCGGACTGGTCTCCCGCCGTGGCGACGGCAGCCCAAGAGGAGTTTCGGCGGACCCTCCTCGACATCGACGGCGACCCGTCCGCAAGCATCCTCGATGTCTTTTCGCGGCGAGAGACGTACATCAACGCCGACCTCGCGCCGATCTACGGCGTGGACGGCGTAGGCCAGGACTTCGAGCGGGTGATGCTCGATGACCAACGGGTGGGACTTCTGACATCGGTCGCATTCCTTGCCGCGAACGCCAAGCCGAACCGCACGTCGCCGGCTCAGCGCGGACTGTTCCTTCTGTGGCGGGGGCTTTGCGAATCGGTCCCCGAAGCGCCGATGGATGTTCAGACCGAACTCCCGGAGGACGATCCCGCGGCCGAAGGGCTTTCGCTTCGCGAACGGCTCGCTCGGCACCGCGACGATCCCCGCTGCGTCGGCTGCCATCAGGCGTTTGACGGCCTTGGCCTCGCCCTCGAAGGCTTCGACGCGATCGGTCGCTTTCGCACCGAAGACAACGGCGCGCCTGTGGATCCGCGGGGAGAGTTCCGGGGCAACGAGTTTCTCGATCATCGAGACCTCGCTGCGTATCTCCGGCAGAGCCCGACCGCCGGCGAATGCATGACCAATCACTTCTATCGATACGCTTCGGGGAACGCCGAACCGGATGGCGAGATCGACATGATCGCGGCGATCGCCGCCGACTATCCCGCGGAGGGGCCGGTGTTCGACGAACTGGTGATTCAACTTCTGACGAGTGTCGGGTTCCGGCACTACATCGAGGAGGCAGCGGAGTGAGCAACGCGCGGAATGTGGCCGGAACGAACCGGTCGAAGGCTCGGAATGTGACCAAGGCCGGGCTCGCTCGGCGAACCTTCCTTCGAGGGGCCCTCGCAAGCGGTGCCGGCGTTGCGATCGGCCTCCCGATGCTCGACGTAATGCTCAACGGTAGCGGCTCGGCCCTCGCGAACGGGGATGCGCTGCCCGAACGATTCGGCACGTTCGTGTGGGGTGGCGGAATCCTTCACTCCGCCTGGGTCCCGAGCAACACCGGCTTCGACTGGGCCGTGTCCGACTCGTTCCAGCCCTTTGTCGACACCAACCCGTTGTTAAAAACCGACTACCTGACGCTGGTGACCGGCATCGACCATCAAGGCTCTCGCCCGGGACATATTCCTGCGCGAGGCATCTGCCTGTCGGCGTCCCACGCCGACCGTTACACCGACGGCGGCGCAGGTCCGGGCTACCGCGGTCAGAACATGCCTGAGCCAAGCGTGGACACGATCGTTCGGGATGCGTGGGCTGGCCTCGCCACCCGCCGCGACTCGGTGCATCTGTCGATCGCGAGCGATGGGCCCTACGAGGGCAATAGTTCGTGGCGTGCGGGAGGAACCGTTAACGAGCACGAGGCGTCGCCGATGCGGCTCTTTAGTGCGCTCTTTGGCGATGGGGGCGGCATGGCGCCGACCACGGACCCGCGAGAGCTCGCCCGCGCCCGGCTCGAGAACGCCATCGAAGGCAGCATGCTCGATGCGGTCATCGAAGACGCGCAGCAGCTTCGCAACAAAGTCAGCGTGGCCGACCGGCGGCGCGTCGAGGACCACCTGGAAGGGCTATTCGCACTCGAGCGACGGGTGATGGAACTCGAGATGCAGCTTCGGGATGGACGCGTGACGGGGCCGGTCTGTGAGGATGTTCCCGGACCGCGTGGGGCGGGAGGCACCCTTCGCGAAAAGAGCGAGGTCATGGCGGAGATCTTGGCGAACGCGCTCGCGTGCGATCTCACCCGAGTGTTTTCTTTTGAGTGGTCGGCAAACCAGTCGGAGCACGTGTATTCCGAGCTGGGCGTCACTGGCTCGCACCACAACGACATCACCCACAATCTGAGCCGGAACGCAGACGAGGCCGCCGAAATCATGCGCCTCATCATGGGGGGCTTCGCGTACCTCGGCGAGCAGCTCCGGAGCAAGGAAGAAGCCGGCGGCGGCAATGTGCTGGACCGGACCCTTATCTTTGGAACCTCCGAGCACGCCAACGCCAACGGCCACAACTACAACGACCATCCCCTGGTTTATCTCGGCAAAGCCTGCGGTCGGATCCGTGCGGGGCAACACTGGCGGGCGACGGGCGGCAACAACGACGGCCCGAAGGCGCTGCTTACCGCGGTCCGGGCGGTCGGGGTCGAGCGGGCCTACGTCGGGATGGAGGCAGGAACCTCCACCGGCGATCGTCGCACCGGATTTCCGAGTCGTCGGGTCACCGACACCTTGAGTGAAATCGAGGCGTAGTTTCCAGGAGGGGACTACTCGAGCGCGAAGGTGACGCCGAACACGTCGTCGCGGAGGGCATCGTCGTTCTCTCCCCCTGAGGTCGCGAGCACTGCGATGGTTGTGCCAAGCGCGATCGCGGCGACCACTCCAGCTACGATGAGGAGAGGCACGACCCAGCCCGAACCCTCGCCTTCGTTTTCCGGTCGTCCCGGCCCTTGGGCGACGAACACGATTTCCTGTGCGCCCTGAACGACGCGCACGTCGCGACGCTGAATGCCGTCGGCATTCTCGAAGACGACCTCGTGGGCGCCGGGGTTGAGATCCGCGAACCGTTCGGTTTCGCCGGCCTGAACCTGTCGTTCATCCATGCCGATCGACACCGCGCCGTCGCCGCCCCGGACCGTGACCTCGATGGTCACGAGCTGAGCTCGAACCGCCGCGAGCTGCGCTTCGACTTCCCGCCGCTGGGTTGTGTCGAGGGAACCAAACTCGCCGTCTACGAGTTGCTGGAATACCTCTTGCGCTTCCGCGGGCTGGCCGATTCTCTTGAGCGCGAGTCCGAGATTGTAGGCCGCGGGCGCGTTCGGGAGCAGCGACAGCGACGCTCGGCAGTGGCGAATCGCCTCTTCGGGTTGGTCTCGCTCGAGGGCCGAAAGGCACTCTTGAAACTCGCCACGCGCGAGCGTTTCGTCCTCCCCCACGTCTTGCGCTTCGGCTGCCTTGAGCGTTCCCAAGACGACAAGGATGGTTACGGCTCGCGCACCGAATTGCACGGGTTGCGACGTTAGCACAAGACTCGGGAAGACCTCAGTCCCACTGCCACGGTTCGTCCGGCGAGCGAACCATCGTCATTGGGGCCCGGGGTGCGCGAACCATCCGGGGAGTTCGAGCGCGGTTGGCGCGGTTTCGGCGAGCGTTCGTTGGAGACGCGACGTTCGAGGGGTTGGGCTCTGACGGTTCCGAAGGATCGGCTTCGGCCTCTTCGCGGGTCGGGGGAGTCGACGGCGGGTTCGGAGCGACGGTGCGGGTGAGGACCTCGGTCGTTGGATTGGCGGCGGAGATGGCATTTGTGTCGGAGCCGTTCGCATTGGAGGCATTTGATGCGGAAGTCGACGCGGAGGCATTCGATGCGGAAGTCGGCGCGGAGACCGGGTCGGAGCTGGAATCCGAGGCCCGGGCACCATCGGTTGCCGGCGCTCCCTCTCGTTGGAGGGCGAAGGCGAGTGCCGCCACCAGGCCGACCGCGAGGAGCGACGTTCCCGCGGCGACCAGCCAGGGAAGCTGTATGCCCCGATTCCGGGTTCGGCGGGGGCCAGCGAGGGTCATTGCCTCGCGAAGCTTGCCTTGAAACTCGATCTGCGCGTCGGGCATGACTTCGAGGATGAAATCGGCGAGGCTCGACGATCCGTGTTTCACCACGAGCTCCGCGTGAAGGGCGTGCAGCTCTTTGGCGACGCGCGCGGCGGTGGCCGGCCGGTGCTGGGGGTTTTTGGCGAGGAGCGCCTGGACCAGATCACGAAGCGGTTTCGGTACGTCTGCCCGGCGGGCCCGTAGGTTCGGCGGCGGCTCTTTCACGATCCTTCGCGCCGCATCATCTCCGCGATAGAGGGCTTCTCCGGCGGCCATTTCTTGAAGGACGATGCCGAGCGCAAATAGGTCGGACTTGGTGTCCGCCGGCTGAAGGTGAAGTTGCTCCGGCGACATGTAGGCGAGCTTGCCCTTGAGGACGTTTTCTTCGGTGGTGTGCGAGTGGCGTTCGCGAGCGCGCGCGATGCCAAAGTCCGTGAGTCGGACCGACCCGTCGAAGCCGACGAGCACATTTTGGGGCGACACGTCCCGGTGGACGACTTGGAGCGGTTTGCCTTCCTCGTCGGTGAGCTGGTGAGCCGCGCTCAGGCCGTCGGCGATCCGGGCACCGATGGCCACCACGTGGGGCAGAGGAAAGGGAATCTCCTTTCGGCGGGACGCTTTCATCAGCCGCATCAAGCTCACGCCTTCGATGAGGTCCATGACGAGGAACGGACCCTCGTCGTCGACCCCATAGTCGAGCACCGACACCACATTGCTGTGGGTGATCAGACCCGCGAGTCGTGCTTCATCGAGGAAGGCCGCACGCGACTCCTCGTCGTCCCAGCGGTCGGGAGGAAGGCGCTTGACCGCGTAGAGGCGTCGGAACGCGCCTTCGCGGCGCTGCGCAACGTACACCCGGCCCATCCCTCCCGAGGCGAGCTCGAAGAGGGTGTGGAATCGGCTGTCGCCAGCATCCGACATCCGGGAGAGGTTATCGCGCCGCGAAGCTTCGGGCCATTGGGAGGGTGGCGCCGATGGAGTGACGACCCCGGGCGATTGGCCGGTGGCGATGGGTGTCGCGCGTGCAGGGCTTTCGTTGAAGGAATCGCGAGGGAAGCGCTATTCTCCGGCCTCCAGTGGACGACGCGCGCACCATCCGCAAGGCGGCCTTCACCCTCGATGACGGTACCCCTGCGATTGTTCGGCACCGCCAGGTCTTCGATGTGGTGGAGGGACCGGACAAGGGAAAGCGCTTCATTGCCGATGCCGCCCGCGTCACCGTCGGAACGGCCGCGGCAAATGAAGTCTGCCTTACCGATCCCACGGTGAGTCGCCATCACGCGGCGATCACCGCGGCCCATAACGATCGCTATGTGTTGAAGGACCTTCAGTCGACGAACGGCACCTTTGTCGGGAGCATGCAGGTGCTCGAGGCCTTCGTCGGTCCGGGCGCGGAAGTGCGGGTCGGTGACACGGTCTTGGAGTTCGAACCCGACGCGCGGCTCACCAAGGTGAATCCCTCGGCCACCGGTCGATTCGGAGACATGGTGGGTCGCTCGCCGCTGATGCTCAACGTTTTTGGGCTTTTGAACGAGCTTGCGCCAACGGCGCTGACCTGCCTGTTTGTGGGGGAGACCGGGAGCGGAAAGGAACTCGCGGCACGGGCCGTCCATCAACACAGTGGCCGAAATGGCCCGCTGGTGGTGGTAGATTGCGCGTCCCTTCACGGCAACCTGATCGAATCGGAACTCTTTGGTCATCAGAAGGGCGCATTCACCGGAGCCGAGCGCCAGCGCGCGGGAGCGTTTGAGGCGGCGGCCGGCGGAACGGTGTTTCTCGACGAGGTCGGGGAGCTCCCTTCGAATCTTCAGCCGCGACTGCTCCGAGTCCTCGAGCGACGCGAAGTCGTGCGGGTGGGGAGCAACGATCCGCTCGACGTCGACGTTCGAGTGGTGGCCGCGACGCATCGCGATCTGGATGCGATGGTCGCTGAGGGCTCGTTTCGAGGGGATTTATATTACCGGCTTGCCGAAGCAGTGATCGAGCTGCCACCGCTCCGAAGTCGGATGGAAGACCTTCCGCTTCTGGCCACCGCGATCCTTCAGGCGCACGGATCGGGACACGTGCTGGATTCGGACGCGTTGTTGTTGCTGCAGCGACAGTCCTTCGCCGGCAATGTGCGAGAGCTCAGGAACCTGCTGCGCCGAGCTGCGGCCTTTGAAAAGAACCCGCAGGTGGGTGCAGAGAGCATCCGACGTGCGCTGTCTCTTGGTGCGCCCCGGGCGGCCGCGGAAGTGGCGGGGGCGATCGGCGAAATCCACTTGGAGCTGACGCTCAAGGAGGCGCGCCAGCGTTGGATCGCCGACCTCACCGACCAATACCTCGACGGACTGTTTGCGCGGTTCGATGGCGACATCGATGCGGTGGCTGCGCATGCCGGGATCCATCGCAAGAGCGTCCAGCGGTTTCTTCGCGAGCGACAGGCTTCCCCGTACCGACGTTGAGTGCCTGGCTTTTCTTGGCCGTAACTCGTCTCTGCCAGAGCCTGCGTCTCTGGGGACAGGGCGCAGTTGGACGGCGTTTTTGCCTCGAGCCGCGTGCCGGGTCCATCATTTGACGGGAGGGAACAAACGGGGACGAGGTAATTAATTGCCCCACCACGATCTCTAACCCCCTGAAATCACGTCGGCGCGCGAGTTCACCCCCGACGCGTCGATCTTCGCCCTTCGCCCACGGAGAAACAAACGGGGACGAGGTAATTAATTGCCCCACCACGATCTCTAACCCTCTGAAATCACGTTGGCGTGCGCGAGTTCACCGCGGAGGCGTCGAGCTTCGCCCATCGTCCGCACCTGATTTCAGCGACTTACGCGTCGTGGTGGGGCAATTAATTACCTCGTCCCCGCGAGTTGCTCGAGTTGTCGTCGAACGCGCTAAAGCGTGGGCGAATCGGAGAGGGTGCAGAGGTCGTGGAGCGCAGGGTCCTCGATGTCGTCACACCGTTGAGCGCAGAACGCGGCTAGGCCGGGACTTGAAATTGCCTCGCAGTCGCGGGCGCACAGGTTTCGGACGTTGCCGTCGTTGATGCGATTGCACTGCGACGAACAGAGATTCATCAGATCCGGATTCTCCATCCCGTCGCAGTTCGGAAACTGGCTCAGGTCTGCTTCGGTCCCCGCGAGGCTGAGCCAGCCCGCGCGAAACATCACCGCGGTCATCTGTGGCGGCGCGGGTGTGGGCTCCGGTGGTGGTGGTGCGGGCGCTTGGGTGACGACGGCTACCTGCTGGGGCTGCCGAAGCGACTGAAGCGTCCAGGTGTTGGACACCGTCATTCCGATGCTGAGCCGTGCATAGATCGCCGTTGATCCACAGCCCGTCACCGCGACTTCGGTCGGCTGACGAACTACCTTTCGTAGGAGCGCGAACGATAGCTCACGGCAGTTGAGATCCAGGATGGCGCGAGGCGCGAGTTCCTCTTTCGTGCGCTCCCAAATATCGGAATACACCTCGATGCCGTTGCTGATCAGAACCGTGCGGCTTGCGCGAGTCCGGCAGGCGAGAAGGCCCACTGCGGACGCACAACAAACGATCACCATCAGGCTGCTTTTCTTCATCGCTCCCCCAGGCGTAATCGAGCAAGGCTATGAACAGAACGCGTGTACCGGGAATCCCAAAAGGCGTCCAGTCATTCTCAATTCAGTCGATCGGCTTCACGTCGGCGCGCGAGTTCACCCCGGACGCGTCGAGCTTCGCCCATCGCCCACCCCTGATTTCGGCTACTTACGCGTCGTGGTGGGGCAATTAATTACCTCGTCCCCCCGAGTTGCGCGGGGTCTAGCATGCTTCCTCGCGCCACCCACCAAGCGGGCCAAGAAATCCAGATCAGAAACGCCGGCGATTCGGATCCTCGACCTCCTCGGCCGCAACCATCAATGCCTCGACCTCATCGATCAGCGCCTTTGCTCCATCGACGAACACGGAAGCATGGCCTCGGAGTCGAGGATGCGATGCGGCCCAGTCTTCGTCGCCGAGCCGGCGCTCGATATCTTCCTGAGGAGCGCGAAGGAGAACTTCCACATGGCGGAGAAGTCGATCCCGCACCGTCACGGGCTCTCCCGCTTGCAGGAGCTCTCGCTGGAGGTACGCGAACATCAGCGCGATATTCGCCCGAAGAAACAGCGACGCCTCGAGGCGCGGGTCATCGTCCTCGGTGCGCGGACCATGGAGCCCCTGGATGTCGGTCCAGTTGCCATGGAGGAGCGGGTGAATGTCGCCCGGCAGACGCGGAAACCCCTTGGTCACGTGTGCGGCCCGCGACGCGTCCTCGAGCGCCTGCGGGTAGAACTCGGTGCCGCGATACGTCGTCGCGTAGGCCTCCTGCGTCACCACCCGGTGCGCACTGAAGAACGGCTGCTGAACCAATCGGTGTTCAAACGTAAAGAGATTCCAATAGTGACCGTCATGGGTCGCCCCGCGACTATTTTCTGCAGTCAGAAGCGACTGATCGAGAAGCTGGCCAAGGTACGACCATGAATCACTAAGCGACAACGACAACGTATTGATCGTCATCTCCGAGTCCATCTCTTCGCGCATGAACAGTGGAAGCTGCTCGGTCACTTCACCTGCGCAGTCTTCGTTGCCGTAGCAGGGCGCTTCCGCATTCAGTAAGCCCTGGTGAAAGAACGGGTTGAGCTGCTGATTCAGGTGAGGAAACGGAAGCGGCGGCGCTTCGGCCCAGCCGTCTTGACCGGTAAGGGCCATTCGAAAGAAGTGCGCACCGAGCAGAACCGACTCGTGTTTGATGAGAAGGCTGTTTTCGACCCATCCGTACGCGTTGTAGCGCGCCGCATAGTCGCGCTGGATCTCCCGGCCCTTCGAATCGGCGTAGCTCTGCTCGGTCATCTCCTCGAGGTTGTTGTCGATGTTTGCGAGGTTCTGGATCGTAGGGTTCGCAAGGTAAGCGTCGTGAAGCGCATACCACTCGGCCGGATTCGTCGGCACCCGCCCCGCCCCGGGCATCCAGTCGTTGTAGGACGCATGGGCCTCGCCGTGAAAGCCGTCCTCGGACCATCGGGGAAACGCCACCCCGATCGGGAGGTCCCGAAGATTTGTCTGGCGAAGCTCTTCGGCCGCGGCCTTCGCCATCTCGAGCGACGCGATCGGCTCCCGCAGCAGGAGGTAGTTTCGTTCTCGAAGAACCTCGACAAACGCCAGCTCCCGTTCGGTCGTCGTGGCGCCGGGAAGAACTTCGCCCCCCGGCTGGAACGGGCGCCAGTCCTTGCTGCACGGATCGGTGATGCCGTAGCGCTTTCGCAACGCGTGCACGTAGTCCACCAGGTCGAGCGCAGTGTCGGGGTCGACGTGCTGGAGGCCGCGGCGCAAGATGTCGTCATCGGTGAACGCGATCGCCGCAAGCTCGATCGCGTCCGGGCTGTGGCAGTTTGCGCAGGCGGTGCCGAAGCGATCCGGCGTACGGAGCGCCGCGAGGCCACGAGAGAGCACCTCGTCCATCTTCGTTTCGCTCCAGGTGCTCGGCGCAGTGCGTGCATCGCTTCCGGATGCCGTTCCAGGCTCCCTTGCACCCGTGAGGATGGCGTAGTCACGTTCGATCTCCGCGTCGGTCAACACCTCCGGCCCGAAGGCCGGCATGTTTGCTCCCCGGCCGTCGCGGACGACGGTCCGATACTCCTCGAGGGAACGACTGGAAGGAAGCGAAGGGTACCAGGGCCGTCCGACGCCGATCGCACCATGACAGCCCGCACATACGCTTTGAAACACCGGTGACAGGTCGCCACCGGATGGTAGGGTGGTGTAGGACGGGGCCGCCACCGTCGGACAGTTGAGCATTCCGTGGCCCGTCGTCATGGGGGGCACTCGTGGGTCGGCGCCAGGACGTGCGCCGGGTGCGATGGGTCCCGGCGGATCTCCAGGTCTACGGTCGATATCGACGGCGCCGTTGACCACATCGCCCGTGCAGCCCGCCACAAGGAGTGCCACTGCCCAATACGCTCCAGAAAGTTCCCGCATATGGGCTTACTGCCCCGGGACCGGAACATGGCTCATCGGGTTCGTGCCGACCCGAGGGTTCCGTGTGACGCTCCGTAGGTCGCGGGTTCACATTTCCGGCGCCGCGCTGCCGAGACAAAAGTCACGGAGCGCTTCTGGGACAGCGACAAACAGCTGTCCTGGCGGGGCTTCCGGTCTACCGTTTTCTCTGTGACTGAGCCGATTCAAGCCGTCCTCGACCAGTTCCTTTCCGATGCCGCCACCGACGGATCCACGATCGAAAAGGCGATCGCGCTCGCCCGCCGCCTCCAGACCCGTGGGGCCGAACTTCAGACTCCCCAAGAGCGTCGTCAGCAGGCGGAGCTCGAACGGATGATGAAGAGCGACAAAGACAAGAACACCTTGATGCAGCTCACCGATCAGGCCTTTCGATCGGAAACCCCGAGCCGTTCGGCCGACCAGTTGATTCATATTCTCGACGTTCAGGGCGTCCCGCGCTTCTTCTCCACCTTCGAACGCACTCTCCTGAAGGGGTTTCAGTCGTTCGGCGGCTACCTGCCCGGCGTCTCCGTGCCCCTGGTGAAAGAGAAGATGCGGGAGGAGACCGCCAACGTGGTGCTTCCCGCCGAGGAGGAGCTCCTGACGTCCCATCTCGACAAGCGCCGCGACCACGGCGTGCGCATGAACGTGAACTACCTTGGCGAAGCGCTCCTCGGCGAAGACGACGCACGAGGGCGGCTCAAGTCGTATCTTGCGGCGCTCCAGCTGCCGCAGATCGAGGTCATCTCGGTCAAAGTCTCGACCATCTACTCTCAGATTTCACCGCTCGCTCGCCGCTACGCGACCCGCGTGCTCTGCGATCGGATGGAGCTCCTCTACCGTGCCGCAAACAAAGAGCGGTACCGGCGTGCCGACGGGAGCGAAGTCCCGAAGTTCGTGTATCTCGACATGGAGGAGTACCGAGACCTCTGGGTCACCGTCGACGTGTTCACCCAAACCCTCGATCGACCGGGCCTCGAGAACGTAACCGCAGGGATCGCGCTTCAGGCGTATGTGCCGGATTCCTACGATGCGCTGCGTCACATTCAGGCGTGGGCCAAGCGTCGAGTCGAAGGTGGGGGGGCTCCGGTCACCGTGAGGCTCGTCAAAGGCGCGAATCTCGAGATGGAGCGCGTCGAGGCCTCCGTCGGCGGTTGGCCTCAGGCGCCCTACTCCGTCAAGGCCGATACCGACGCCAACTACAAGCGCATGCTTCATGTGGCGCTGGACGAAGCGAGCATCGCCGCGGTGCGCCTCGGGGTCGCGTCCCACAATCTCTTCGAAGTGGCCTACGCGATGGTCCTCGCCGCCGAAAAAGACGTACTCGATGGGGTGCAGTTCGAGATGCTCGAAGGAATGGCCAATCACCAGCGACGCGCGCTCAGCGAGTTCGGCGCCAATCTTCTGCTCTACGCGCCGGCGACTCGAAAAGAGCAGTTTGTGAATGCGATCGGGTATCTCGTGCGCCGCCTGGACGAGAACACCGGCGACGAGAACTTCCTTCGCCATGCGTTTAAGCTTCAGGTCGACAGCGAGGAGTGGCGCACCCTCGAACAAGGTTTTGTGCGGAGCTTCGATCGGATGGCCGAGCTCGGAGAAGGTCCTCGGCGCCGGCAGAACCGGAAGCTTCCGTCGCCGCCCGTTCCTCCCGTCTCCACCGTCGACTTTGTGAATGAGCCGGACACCGACTTTTCGCTCATCGAGAACCTCGAATGGGCGGAGGCGCTCATCGAGCGCTGGGAACCGCGAATGGGTGAGCGGGCGGCGGACGTTCCGCTGGTCATCGCCGGAAACGAACTTCGCGACGCGGAGCCGACCCACGAGTGCAAAGACCCCTCGAGGCCCGGCGTGGTGGTGGGCCGTTACCGGCAGGCCAACGAAGGGGAGATCGATCGGGCGCTCGTCTGCGCCAGCGACGACCCCGATGGCTGGCGGAGCATGCCGGAAGATGAACGCGCCAAAGTGCTCGCCCGGGTCGCCGATGAGCTCCGAGCGTCCCGCGGCGACCTGATGGGTGCCGCGCTCGCGAACGGCGGCAAGACCCTCGCCGAATCCGATCCGGAAGTCTCCGAGGCGATCGACTTCGTGATGTACTACGCATCCACCGCTCGCGATCTTCGTGCGCTTCCTGGAGTCAACGCCAACCCAAAGGGCGTGGTCCTCGTGGTTCCTCCTTGGAACTTTCCGATCGCCATCCCCTGCGGTGGGGTCGCGGCGGCACTGGCGGCGGGCAATACGGTGATCCTCAAGCCGGCGTCCGACACCGTGCTGGTCGCCTGGGAGTTCTGCAAGTGCTTCTGGAGGGCTGGCGTACCGCGCACCGCGCTTCAGTTCGTGCCGTGCTCCGGGTCTCGGGGCGGCGCTCGCATGGCCCGGTCGCCGGTCGTGGATGCGGTGATCCTGACGGGCGGCACGGACACCGCGCTTCGCATGCTCGACGCCCACCCCGAGATGAATCTCCTTGCAGAAACCGGCGGAAAAAACGCCACCATCGTGACCGCGCTCGCGGATCGAGAGCTTGCGATCAAGCATGTCCTCCATTCGGCGTTCGGACATGTCGGCCAGAAGTGTTCGGCCACGTCGCTGCTCATCTTGGAAGCCGAGGTGTATGACGACCCGAGCTTTCGCGAGACGCTCTGCGATGCGGTGCGCTCCCTGCGGGTCGGGTCCGCATGGCAGCTCGACACCCGCGTCGGGCCGATGATCCATCCACCGAGCGGGGATCTGGAGCGGGGATTGAAAGAGCTCGAAGCCGGAGAGCGCTGGGCGGTGATGCCCCGCCGGAGCGACGACAATCCGTGTCTCTGGACTCCCGGAGTGAAGTGGGGTGTCTCGCCGGGCAGCTACACCCACATGACCGAGTTCTTCGGCCCGGTGCTCGCGGTGCTCCGCGCGGACAATCTGGACCACGCGATCCGACTCGTGAACCAAACGGGCTACGGCCTGACGTCGGGGCTTGAGAGCCTCGATCATCGCGAGCAGGAGCTCTGGCGCGACGGGATTCGGGCGGGGAACCTCTATATCAATCGGGTGACCACGGGGGCGGTCGTGCAACGGCAGCCTTTCGGCGGCATGGGAAAGAGCGCTTTCGGTCCGGGGATCAAGGCCGGCGGTCCGAACTACGTTGCGCAGCTCATGGACTTCGAGGACGTCGCGGATGCGCCAGTCCAGGCGATGCGGCCGTCGCAGGATGGCCTCGCCGAGCTTCAAGCCACGCTTCAGGACGCGGCGGGAAGCCTATTCGGAGACGACGACGCGCGCCTGGTTCGGGCGATCGCGAGTTATGAAGGTGCGTTCCAGCGAGAGTTCGGCGGAGAGCACGACCCGACAAAGCTTGTCGGTCAGGACAACGTCCGGCGTTATCTTCCCGCGGACGCGCTGCGGATCCGAGTTCATCCCCAAGACTCCGCCTTTGACGTGATCGCTCGAGTGGCCGCCGCGCGACGAGTGGGTTGCCGAACCACCGTAAGCTACCCGCCGAACCTTGAAAGCCCGGCCATCACGTTCCTCGATCGGATCACCGAGTCGTGGGGTGCCCACGTCGAGTTCGTCGAGGAATCCGACGATGCGCTGGTGGAGGTGGTGCGTGACCAGCAGGCCGATCGGCTGCGCTACGCGCAGCGAAGCCGCGTGCCGGTTGCGGTCCGCCAGGCGATCGGAACCTCCGGCATCTACATCGCCGATGCGCCGGTTCTCGCCGAGGGCCGAATCGAGCTCCTTTGGTACCTAAAGGAGCAGAGCATCAGTCACGACTATCATCGCTACGGAAACCTCGGAAGCCGGGTCGACGAAGCCCGCCGGCCGGTGGGCTAGCCCGTCTAAGTCGCGTCGATAAGCTCGAATAAGAGCAAATAAGTGCCCGGTTCTGAAGAGGTGTAGGCGGGCTCCCGTCCTTACCCTCCGCGCGGTCGTCGCGCCTCCTAGGAAAGGAACTCCGATGCGCCCACTAACTCCCTCCTCGGCTCCTCGCCGCAAACAACGCTCGAGGAGTGATCGATGGATGGCACGACACGATTGCCGAAGGGGAACGGTGGAGTTCAGTCCATAGCGAGGACGTCGGGAAGTGCTCATGGCTTCTTCCCGACGCCCCGCGGGTCCGGCAATCGGTTTGACTCTCACGGAAATACCGCTTGGTTTCTCCTACGGGTTCAAACCGGTCGCCGCCCTAACGAGTCAGTTCGACAGTGCCTCCACCGCCGATCGTGCAGCTGATACCTCCTCGGGTATCGTAGGTGCCTTCGATTGTCCCGGTGGCACGATTCTCATCCTGAACATCGGTGATCAGGATGGTGACGTTGTTGTCGCGCGCCACGATCGTGGCGGAATTGTCGTTGTGATCGCGTCCCGGAAACGGGCCGGACAGGGTCAGCCGGGAGCCGCTTCCCGAGCCGAGCATGGTGTAGCCCGTATCGTTCGAAAACACTGCGCTGAGGTCTTCGTTCGATCCGCGGATCTGAAGCGCGACGGCGTAGTTGGCGTCGACGCGATTTTCGCCACCGAGCGAGCTGAACATGCATACGGCAGGGTAGATCGCGCGAGCGCTCCAGCTGCCCGCCCACTGGATGTCGTCGACGGTGGCGTCTTCCGGGGGGTCGGCATCGGGACGGCTGGATCCGTCAGGCACGATCGCGGCATCTGGGCGAGCCGTGGCGTCACCGGTACCATTGTCGTCGGAGCCGCACGCGCCAAGAACGCACACCGCGGCGAAGAGGAAGGGAGGGTAGTCATAGGGTCGCATCACATGTTCCTTTGGGTCGAGGGCCTTAGTCCTGCGCCCAAACTGGACTCGCGAGGAACGGGGTCGCTTCAGCTCATCGGGCTTATTCACGCTTATCCGTTGCGACCATGAAAGATTGGCTCGATCCCAGCGTCGGAAGGGCCGCACTTAAGACAGCGCTTGACCGGGTGCGAGACGGCGCGCGTCGCATCGTCGTGTGGGGGCCTTCGGGCGTCGGCAAACGGACGCTCCTCCGCCGCCTCGAAGAAGCCGTGGAGGCTCTCACCGTCGAGGCCATCACCGTCGAGGCCATCACCGTCGAGGCATCGGACCTCGAGGAGGCGGCGCGAGCCCTCGCGGAAGCGTCGCCCACGGGTTCGACGGTGGTGGCCACGATCAGTCGAAGGGGCCTTGAAGCGGACGCGTTTATCGAATGCCGGCCCCTTTCGGTCGGAAAAGACGAGGCCCTCGACTTTTTGCTCCGTCTTCTCGCGCGTGACGGGCTGGAGCCGCCTTCGACGGATCGCGCTGCACTTCAGGCGATCGCCGTCCACAGCGGGGGCCTCCCCGGCGTTCTTCGGCGTGCTGCAGACCAGCTTCGCGTCCTCAGTCCCGCGGATCTTCAATCCCGCGCGGAGCGAGCGCACTACAAGCTCACAGTGTTTGGCGAGCCAGTAGACCATCCGCTGTACCCGGCTCCTTCGCTGCCCCCACTTTCAACCGAGCTTCAGCTCGCGGCGCTTGCGTTGGTTGCCGCCGGGGAGCCCATCGAGCCCTCGCTCGCCGAGGAGCTTGTAGGCACCACCAACATTGGGGCGGCCCTTGACGCCATCGTTGCGCTCCGCGATGCCGGGGTCGTGCGGCGTCACCGGGACGGTCGGCTGAGTGTGCCGATCGCATCGGCGTTCGCCCTGGTTGCGCGTCTTCGGACACGTTTGGGCACGTTTTCCGACGCCGCAACGCACCTCGACGAAGCCGTGGTCGCGCGCGCGAACCACTCCCTAAAGCGCTGGTGGACCCATGGGAGCTCGGACGCGCTGGAAGCGATCTCCCGCGACGAGGGGTTTCTTCGGCGTGCCGCCGAGCGAGCGCTGCCTCGTGCGCGCGAGGATTCCGACGCGGCGCGGCGACTGGCGACGATCGTGTTGGCGCTTCGGGCCTGGGGCGAAGTGGTGGCCGGTGCGACGGCCGAGCGAGACCTTCTTGAGCGAGCCCTTTCCACGGTCGTTCAAGCGATGCCCCGTACGGCGCTTCGCCTCGACTACGCGAGGCTCCTTCGACTGGCCGGAGATTTCGAAGGGCTCGGTCGCGAGCTCGACGCACACGCCGTCGATCAGCTGACGCCCGAGAATGCAGAACGCTGGCATGCCGAGAGAGCGCACTTTCTACGACAGGTTCGTCAGGTCGATGAAGCGTTTGCCCACACCGAGCGAGCGATCGCACTTGCGGAGAAGGTCGGCTTTCGTCATCGCGCGGCGCGGCATGTGATCGATGTCGGCACGATGCACTTTTGGTCTGAGCGGATTGACCAGGCCCTCGAGTTCTTCGAGCGAGGTCGAGCTCGAGCGGCGCAGCTTGGGGCGCACCGCACCGAAGCGATCGCTCTTACCAATCTCTGCTTGGCGCTGGGCCTTGCCGGGGATGAGGTGAGTGCGCGCGCCCGAGGCGAAGAGGCCTCCGAGAGGTTTCGACAGCTCGAAGATCGGGGAGCGCTCGGAGCCACCCTTGGCCACCTCGCGATCCTTGCGCTTCAGCACAACCGGCTCGAGGCGGCCACCGCGCACTTCGAAGAGGCGGAGGCACTCCTGACGGAGAGCCACTACGTCGAACAGATTCGTTTCGTTCGATTCAACTGGGCCGAGTGCCTTCTCGCGTCTGGAAAGTTGGCCGACGCCGAAGCCCTCGCCTGCACCCTCGATGCGATGCTCGCCGAGCACCCGGACGCGTTGGTTTCGGTCGCGCTCGAGTGGCTTCGAGCCGACCTTTTCGAGGAGCAAGAGCGACTCGCCGAGGCGCTGTCCGCGCTCGAGCAAGGCATGCGTCGTGCCCGCGAGAGCGAATACGCGGAAGGGATCGTTCAGCTCGGCGCGCGACAAGCTCGGATCTACGCCAAGCGAGGCGATGCGGCGAGCTCCGAGGCGGCGATGGACGAGGTGGAACGAATGCTCTCGGCGTCGCTCCGTCCGGAGGTCCGCGCATCGGCGGGCATCGCCATGGACCATGCCCGTACACGGTTGGGCGTTCGGGAGCTCCGACGCCTCGAAGAAGCTCTTCGTCCTTCGTTTCACGGGCTCGCGGTGCGTTCCCAACCGGGCATCAGCGTCGCCGACTCCCTTGCCGTTCGGCAAACCGCGGAGAAGTTCTTTCGAGATCTGCCGCACGAGATCCAGCTCGAGGTCGAGCGCCGAGTTCGTGACCCAAAGGACACTTCGCTGGTCGTCGACGGCGCGAGGCAGCGCGCCTATGTGCCCGGTGGCGCAGAACTTCGCGCCGACGGCCGTCGAAATGCCTACTGGCTCCTCGAGCGGTTGGGGCGAGCGGGCGCCAGCGGCCGCACCCGCGAGGCGCTGATCGCGGACCTTTGGCCGGACGAGCGAATGCTCAAGTCTGCGGCGCTCAACCGGCTGCACAATGCACTCGCCCAGCTGCGTGCGGCGGGCCTCGAGCCGTTTCTGAGTCGTACCGCTGAGGGATATCGGTTCGAGAAGACGCTTCCGGTGATCTTCTTGGGTGAAGTAGACCCCTTCGCGCCCCGGACCGACTGAACGCGAACAGTGCTCTTCGAACCGAACGCTCGGCTCGGACGGCGCTCGATAGACCCTACGAATCTCGGCCGTCGACAAACCGAATGCCCCTCTCCGAGCGGGGTGCAAGCGCGGCCCCATTCGTTGCGCACAGGCCTGGGCTACATCCGTTTGGCACCCGCAATGCCGAACGTGCGCGACGCGCTGAGAGGGGTACTAACCCGCATCGGTCACCCGTCGGCGTCTCTCGCGCCCGAAAGCACTGCACTGCATTCCCCCGGCCTTCTCCCGGGCCTTCTCCCCGGCCTTCTCCCTCCATCCGT
>JBCCZL010000048.1:0-26797 GCA_039187775.1 Myxococcota bacterium | reverse complement strand
GTCCCGACGATCTGGACGCGATCGAGCTCCGCCACGTGCAATGGTTCTTCCAACGATTCTACACCCCCGACAACGCAGTGCTGGTGGTTGCGGGAGACTTTGATCCGTTGGCCGCTCGCCGCGACATCGTGCGTTACTTCGGGTCGATTCGCGCTCACCGGTTCGTTCGCCCTTCGCGCGATCTACAGCCGGTGACCCTCGACGGAGAGTACGTCCTGGCCATGGATGCACCGGTGTCGCAGCGCATCGTGGAGATCTACTGGCCCACGCCGGCTTATCTCGAGCCCGGCGATGCTGCCCTCGATATTGTGGCCGACGTGCTGAACGAGCGGTTTCGGGAGCGTCTCATTCGAGCGGGGCTCGTCCTCAACGCCGGCGCTCGCCAGTCGAGTCTTGAGCTCACTTCGGAGTTCGCGATTCGGGTCATCCTGCACCCGGACAACGACGAGAATCAAATTCTCGGAATCATCGACGAGGAGCTTCGGCGTCTCCAACGGACGGTCTTGCCCGAGGGAGATCTCGCGTCGCGTCGCCGGAGCTGGCGTCGGGAGCTGGTGCGACGGTCGGTCTCTCCGCTTGGTGACGCGTGCGACTCCCAGTACTCGATGACGAGCGACGCGGCGCGGCGGGGGGTGGGCGTGGACCGGTACGACCGGCTCACCGGCGAACAGGTCCGAGACGCCGCGCTCCGATACCTGCCCGTCAATCGGCGACTGGTCCTTCTCGTGAACCGAAACGGCCGCGCAGAGCTCGGCGGCGAGCTTCAGGGGACCTATCTCCGAAGAGGTGCGGCTCGGTGATGCGGGGCGCTCTGAGCAAGCCCTCCGCGAGCGAATTCGGTCGGCCGAGGTGCGGATGGCACGCGGGCATCGGTGTCGTCGTTCTCCTCGGGATGGCGTGCACTTCGCGGGCGGACATTCCGCCGCCTCGGCAGCCGCTTGTGCTCACGCCCCCGGAGAGCTTTCGGGAGGTGGCGCCCGAGCTCCCGCCGCTTCGGCCGATCACCGTTCCGGTGGTGCAGCGGTCACAGCTCGCCAATGGGCTCGAGGTGCTCGTCGTCGAGGACCACCGGTCGCCCCTCGTCGAAATCAGCTATGTGAGCCGACGTGCGGGGCGCTACACCGTCGAATCGCGGCGTGGCCTTCCTCTGCTGGTGCTTGGGCTTCTCGCGGATCAGCTCGGGCACGATGCGGGCGCCGTCGTGCTGACCGAGGCTGGCGGGCTGGCGGTATCGACACTTGCCGAAGACTATGAAGAGGTGCTGGAGGACCTTGCGCGGGTGCTCATCCATCCCGACTATAATGAGGCGCGCGTTCTTCGAGCTCGCGACCGACGCGCCACGTACGTGCATTCGATTTCGAGCAGCGCCGCCGCTGCCGCGAGGGATCAGGCGCGGAGGCGAGTGTATGGCGACCGTCATCCGGCCGGGGCACCGGCGTCCGGCGTGGCGTCGGCGATCGAGGAACTGCGCTTTGCGGACGTGCTGCGGTTCCATCTTCATCGCCTCTCGGCGGCCGATGCAGCGATCATTGTGTGCGGGGATGTCGACGTAGCCGAAGTGAGGGCCACGGTCGAGCGTCGTTTTGGGCGTTGGCAGCCGCGGCCACCGCCGGAGCGGGACCGGCCGACCGCGCCGGTGGCGCTCGAGCAGAATGGTCAGGTGGACATCCTCGATCGGGCATCAGAGCAGGCGCATATTGCGATCGCCTATCCCGCGCCTCCGGATGCGGATCATGAAGACCAGCTCCGAATCGGTCTTCTGACAAACATTCTCGTTGGCGGTATGACCTCGCGCCTCACTGCGCCGCTTCGGGAGCACGAAGGATTGACCTACGGCGTGCAGACCGGAGTGGAATGGCGCCACGACGGAGCAGTTTGGTACATCGAAGCTGCCGTCGACCTGTCGCGGGTTGGCCGGGCGGTGGAGCTTCTGCTTCGGGAACAGCGGCGACTCGCCCAGGAGCCGGTGACGGAAGCCGAGCTTGCGTCAGCAAAGGTCGGTTACCGGGAGGGGCTTGCGCGCCGCGTGGAGAGCGTGGGAGCGGTGGTGTTTTTGGCGATCGAAAGCTATGTGCTTCGGCGCACCGTGGACGCGATCGTCCGTCGAGACGCGGAGCTCGCAGCGGTCTCTGTCGAAGATCTGCAGGCGACCGCCGCGCGCCTCTTGAGCCGTGACCCCGCGGTGGCGGTAGCCGGTCCCGTCGACGAGCTCCGAGGCCCCCTCCAAGACGTGACCTCTGGGGTGGTCATGGAGGTGGTGGATGAGAGTCGCGCCCTCCGAGCGCAATAGACCTACTCCCCAGCGGACGAGGTCATTTTTCCTCGCCTGGATGCGGACGGAGGTGCCGCCTCAAGTGATTTCGGCAGGTTACCGATCGTGGTGGGGCAATAAGTGACCTCGTCCCCGTCAGAGACGGAAGATGCGGCGTTGGGCGGCGCTGGAGAGGACGACGAAGGCAAATGGGAGGTTGTCGACGAGGTATCGTTTGGCGAGCTTCTTGGGTTCTTGGGCCAATCGGTGGACCCACTCGAGGCCGAGCACCTGCATGGACGAGGGCGCCCGTTTCACCGTGCCGGCCGCGAAGCTAAAGCTCACGCCCACCCCGAAGAACCAGCTCTTCGGAAAGTGCGAGCGGAGCGCTCGGATCACCTGCTCCTGTTTCGGTGAGCCGAGGCCCACAAAGATGAGGTCGGGAGCAGGACCGATGCTCTTCACCATGTCCGCAACCTCATCGTCGGTCGGCGGGCTCTTCACCCACGGATCCGAGCGGCCAACGACGCGGAGCCCGGAGTAGCGGCGGGTTAGCTCGTCGTCGGCGGCTTTGCCGGTGCCGGGATCGCCACCCAGGAGGTACACGGTTCTCCGCTCCCGCGCCGCGCGTTCGCTCAGCGTGTAGAGCAGGGTCGATCCCGCGATCCTTGCGGGCAGCGGGTCGCCTTGGATGTGCGACGCCCAGACGAGTGGCATCCCGTCGGCGACCCGAACGTCGGCGTCTTCATAGAGATCGCGCGCGGTGGCGTCCTTCGAGTGACGTCGAAGAATGTCGAGGTTGGCGGTGACCACCCAGCCCCCGCGCCCTTCGTCCAGCGACCGGAAAATATGATGAAGGAGCTCAGCCTCGTCGAGGCAGGCGACCTTCATGCCGTGGATGTCGACCTCGAGGATCCGATGCATGGTTACCCTGCGATGCAGCGATTCCGACCTTGGTGTTTGGCTTCGTACACCGCCCGGTCGGCGGCGGCAACAAGCTGATTGGGGTGCTCTTGAGTCTCGCTCAGCGTGGCGTAACCGACCGACACGGTGACCCGAATGCACGCCCCCTCCACGTTGGTCTCGGTGGCTTCCACCGTGCTGCGCAGCCGTTCGGCGAGCATCGCGGCGCCTGCCTTCGCGATGCCCCGCGCGATGAGAACGAACTCTTCGCCGCCGTACCGGCAGAGCACGTCCTCCTGCCGGATCGTCTGATGGAGAGACGCCGAGACCGACCGGAGCGCCTCGTCCCCGGCAGCGTGGCCGTATGTGTCGTTGACGCGCTTGAAGTGATCGACATCGATGAAGAGAACCGAAAGGGGCGTGTGGTGCCGCTGCGCATACGCGAACTCGGTGGCGAGCCGCTGATCAAAATGCCGGCGATTGAACGCTCCCGTCAGATCGTCGAACAGCGCTGAGGCGTAGAGCTGCTGGGCCACTGCGAGTTCGTGGGCGTCATGAATTCCGAACCGGAGGAGCGTGTTCTCTCCAAGCTGCACTCGATCGCCTTCGGCAAGCGGGTGATGGCCGACGATGGCCGCGCCGTTGATTCGGGTGCCGTTCGTACTCCCGAGATCCTCAAGGTAGTAGCACCCGTTGTGATGGAAAATCCGGGCGTGTTTTCGGGAGAGCCCCTGATCGTCGATCCGGCATCGGAGGCTGTCGTCCCGACCCAGCACGAGCTCTTCCAACCCAATGGCTTGGATGGCACCGGGGGTCGGTCCGCGAATCATCATCAGTGTGCAGTATTCCTGAGGCAGGGACCCGAAATCGGGGTGCCCATCGATTCGGAACGTCTTCCACTTGCTCATCAGACGCTGCCGACGATGATACACGCCGTATGAAGATCGCCTACCTCACGAACCAGTATCCCAAGGTAAGCCATACCTTTATTCGCCGGGAAATCCGGGCGCTGGAGGAAGAGGGACTGGAGGTCGAACGCTTTTCGGTTCGCGAAAGTCCCGACCAGCTTCAGGATCCGGAGGACCAGGAAGAGGCGCTGCGCACTCGCGTGGTCCTCAAGGACGGTGTCCGCGGGTTGCTCGGAGGCATGGCCCGACGCGCGGTGAAGAGTCCTCTCAAATTCGCCAAGGCGACCCGAACCGCGGTCGAGATGGGGATTGGATCGGAGCGGGGCGTACTTCGACACCTCGCCTATCTCGGCGAAGCGTGCGTCCTCGAAGACTGGCTGGCGAAGTCGGACTGCGAGCATGTGCATGCCCACTTCGGAACGAACTCGACCACCGTCGCGATGCTCTGCCACGAGCTTGGGGGACCGACCTACAGCTTCACCGTTCATGGTCCGGAAGAGTTCGACAAGCCGCACATCATCGGTCTCGGTCGGAAGATCGCCGAATCGAAGTTCGTGGCCGGCGTCAGTAGTTTTGGGCGCAGCCAGCTGTATCGGCACGCAGCGCAGAGCCACTGGGACAAAGTGCACGTCGTCCGGTGCGGCGTGGACCATCGCTTCCTCGAACAGGAACTGACCCCGGTTCCCGAAGCTCCCCGGCTGACCTGCGTGGGCAGGCTGTGCGAACAAAAGGGCCAGCTCCTCCTCGTCGAGGCCACCGCCAAGCTGAAAGCGCGAGGGCGCGACTTCGAGCTGGTCCTCGTGGGCGATGGCGAAATGCGGCGGGAGGTCGAAGACCTCATTCACCGCCACCAGCTCGAAGGGCAAATCAAAATCACTGGGTGGATGTCGAACGACGCGGTTCGGGATCACATCGTCGATTCACGCGCCCTCGTTCTTCCGAGCTTCGCCGAAGGACTTCCCGTGGCGATCATGGAGGCGCTCGGCCTCGGCCGGCCGGTCGTCAGCACCTACATCGCGGGAATCCCGGAGCTGGTCGAGCCCGAAGCCTGCGGCTGGCTGGTCCCCGCGGGCTCGGTCGACGCCCTGGTCGAAGCGATGGACCAGGTCCTCGGCGCCGACCAGGCGACCCTCTCCAAGATGGGAGCCGAAGGGCAACGTCGGGTTCGAGAAATGCACGATGTTCGGAAGAATGCAGCAGGACTCCACGCACTCATCACGAGGTGAGTCGGGTGTGCAGTGTCGCTCCACCGACAGATCCCTCTTTTCTGCCAGTAATTTCAGCGTGTCGAGTAGCCGATAGTCCAGCCTTCGTGTGTTCTTGCAGCAGGAACTGACGATCAGCGGCTACCAGCCCTAAACCCGTGGCCCAACGGCTCTCCCTACGAGCCCAGGCGGCGGTTGAACCAGTCCGTGGTCTTCTCGATGCCCTCTTGAAGGGAAACCGGCTTGGTGCCCAACCCGGGCTCAAGCACCGAGCGCTCGAGGTCCCCGGCCCGACGCCCGCCAAAGCCAAAACTGCTCTCGACTCCCAATGCGGCCGAAATTCGTTCGGCGAGCTGCTTCGTCGAGGTCGGCTCGCCGGTTGCCACGTTCACGATCGGAGCATCCAGCTCTTCGGCGATGGCCTTGCGGTTCGCGGCCACGACGTCGTCGACATAGACATAGTCGCGGATGCAACCATCATCGCCTTCCTCGCGCATGGCATTGATCCGAATGCCCTCGCCCTTGGCCAGTCGTTCGCTGAAGATCGCCACGACGCCGGCTTCGCCGTGAGGGTCCTGCCGCGGTCCGTACACATTGGCGTACCGAAGGATCGTGTAGTTCAAGCCGTGCTCGTGCTGGTAACTGCGAAGATAGCCCTCGAACGCCAGCTTGGAGCAGGCGTAGGGGCTGAGCGGTTTGGGCGACCATTCGGGGGTCGCCCGCTGGTTTTCCGGGACCTCGCCGTAGATCGCGCCGCCGGTGCTCGCGAAGATGATGCGGTGGGTCTTGTGCCGAACCGCGGCGTCCAGCACGTGGAGCGAGCCCAGGACATTGATCTCAGCATCACGGATCGGCTCCCTCGTGCTGACCGAGACGCTGGTCTGTGCGGCCTGGTGACTGATCACCTCTGGAGAGAAGTCGCGAAACATCCGTTCGACGAAATCGCCATCTCGAATGTCACCCTCAAAGAAGGTTGCGCGTTCCGGCACATTTTCGCGACGCCCGCTGCTGAGGTCGTCCACGATCGCTACATCGTGGCCATCCGCGAGGAGCGCGTCCGCCACGTGGCTTCCAATAAATCCGGCTCCGCCGGTCACAAGTACTCGCACGAGCCGTAGTTTGCCGGACGGGCTACTGCGCCGGAACTGAATTCCGGCCCTTTCACCGCGCTCCTTCTTTCCTTCAAACCTAGGTCTTTTTTGCGCCCTTTCGGGTCGCGCCGGGGTGAGCGCGCCAGATCCGCAGGCAAAGAAGGGTGCCGATCACCGCGAAGGGGACAAGGAACCAGGGCCAATAACTCCAGTCTGTGCTGGTGATTGCGCCCAAACTAAAGGACTGCACTGCGGTTCCGAGGTACACGAAGCCGTCGATCAGCCCGACGGCAGTGGCTGCGCCCTTTCGTCCGCCGAAGTCCATCGTCGCGGTGCCCGAAAGGAGACCATGGCTTCCGATGACCGCGAGGCTCATGAAGAACACGATGGCGCCCAGCCAGAATGGACTGATCGGAAGAATTGGCCGCGCTTCGAGGCGCCGTGAGTCGCCTGCGCGCTGGATTTGCTTGGGGTCCGGAAGGTCCATCGCGACGGTGGCTCCATCGCGGATCACCCGCACGGGGATCGTCCCGGCGGACGCTTCCACCATAGCGCTGGCGTCGGCCCTCGTACTGCATGCGCACGCGGCCGAATCCCACGTGGAGTCTTCGCAGATCGCCGGCCAGCAGGTGACCGCGCGCGCGATGTCTTCCCATCCTTCGACCTCCTCGCCAGCGATCGAAAGGATCTTGTCGCCGGGTTGAAGGCCGCTCTCTTCCCCGGCCCATTCGACTTCGTTGGTCGCCGGCGCGAGGACAAACGCCATGATGATCGTGCAGACGGCAAGGACCCCGTACAGCATCGTGACCGACGGTCCCCGGCGCGACTGAAAGAAGAGGTCGCTCACCCAACCCGCAGTGTTGCCGCCGATCACCCCCGCCACGAAGAGAAGACCCCCCCAGCCCGCCTGAAGGAACGGGGCCAGGAATGCGAGGGCTCCCGCGATGATCAGGAATCCCTTGGTTCCGGATTTCGATCGGGCGGCGAGGGTCCAAGAGATCGCCGCGACGATGAAGCAGATGATGATGAGGTACCAATACTCCCAGCTGCCGTAGCGGAGCGGGTGACTGCCCGGGAGCGCCCAGACTTCCTTGGCGTAGATGGGGAACCAGTGCATAACGCCGTTCCGCAGTACGCCGGTGCAGAATTCGATGCCCGCGACCGTGAGGATGATCGGATTGGTGAGGAGCTTCTTAAAGAGCTGAAGGGTCGGGATGGGCTCTTCCGACTTATCCCCCGACGATGCATCGCCGGTGTCAAAGTCCTTGTGTCCGGCGAGGCTTGGCCGATCCCGGAGGACCCGGAACTCCACGAGGAGAATGAGGAAGAGGAGCGTCGCGGGGGCAAAGAACACGATCCACTGCGACGGCCCTTCGAACGCGAGTTCGCCGAGGTCGAGGAGCCACCCGTTCACCGTGAACGCCATGAAGATCCCGGAGCTGATCATGGTCCCGAAGATCCCGGAGAATCCCCCGCGCTCGCTCACGTGGAACCAGTGGGCGTTGACCTTCACGATCGAGACCGCGCCGAAGCTCTGGAAGTACATGTTCACCGCGTACAGCACGCTGAACACGAGGCGGAGCGATACATCGACATCGGAACCGAGCGACCAGACAAGAAAACCGCCCATCGCTAGGTTGGCGATGAAGGAGCCGGTCAGCGCGGCGAGCATGCCTTTGCGTCCGCCCATCCGGTCGACCAACGGACCATTGATCAGAAAGGCAAAGGCGTAACATACGGTGCCCGTACCGAAGATGATGCCGAAGTCTTCCTTCGTCATCAGCTCGCCCAAGGCGTTCTTCGCAACCGTCAGGTTGTAGCGGCCCATGTAGAGGAACGCGTACGCCATTCCGAGGGGAAACCAGTTGAGCGCGCGACGGGCGCGAAACGCGCTCGAGTGTTCGATGGCCATGGTCGGATTCAGTCCTGGGCGGGCTCGAAACGCACGCCTCTCGTCGGAGACGCGTGGTTTCTACGGTTCGGGGGAAGCGCTAGCGCGAGGGTGGGGCCGCCAAGGCGTGGGCGTCCCCGAGATTCGGGCGAAAGCGCGCGCGAGCATGTCACGGAAAAGCCCTCCCGCAACCGGAAGGTGGCTCCCCGAAGAACCCTCGAAAGACCCGACAAGATCGTTGCAGAATCCGACCACCGAGCCCTCCCGAAGTGGCCCGCAGCCGCCGTCACCCGGTGCGACTCTCCGCCCTGCAAGAGTCCAAAGTACAAGGCTCGGACTCAACCCCCGATCTGGGGGCGGAAAACCCTAGGTGAGTGGGCGCGTGTCTTGCACTATCGACGGGCGGAGGAGCGATGGCGTCTGGACGACCAACCTTTCGAGTATTTCCCAGCGATCTCAAGGCCAAAGAGATCGCGTCGGCACGAAACGCGTGCCCTGTAGGAGCATCTGGTGCTCTCCACCGCCGAAGGGTTCCGTTGGTTCTCCTGGCTGGAGCCCTCGTCCTCGGGGCATGCACCGGGCTGATCGACGAGGGAGAGACCTCGAGTCGGTCGCCCGGGGTAAATACGCCGAACCCGAATGCGAACGTTCCGCCTCCGGTGGCCAATGAGCCGGAATCGTTCAATGTCGAGCGAACCTCCCGGGTGCTCCTTCCTTTCGATGTCCGCCTCGCCCGGTTGGCGTCGGTTCTCGGAGTCGACAGCGACGCTGCCGTGCTCAGCTCGGTCCGATCCTTCGAGGCCGACCTCGGTGGCCACGACTTCGCCAACGGGATTTCGCCGGACCTGTCCTGGAACGCATCGAAGATGACCCTTTGGGTGGAGGTGCTCCAGCCGGTGTGCGCCTCGACGGAGATGCGCGACCAGTTCCCTGAGCTCACCACCGCCACGGAGCTCGCCGCGCTGATGAGCAGCGCTTATGGCCGCGAGGTTGCCACGACCGAAGCGGAGCCCCTTGCGACCGACCTCGCGTCTGCGTCCTACGGCATTCGCTGCCTCACCGTGTTGTCCTCCGCGGAGTTCGTCCTGCGATGAGGCGGGCCAGTCTTCTCAGCGCCTTGCTCGGCGTGCTGCTCGTCTTTGGATGCGAAGGCGAAGCGATGTCGCCCACGCCGGGGGTCGACAACCCCGACCCCGGAAATCCCAACCCCATCACCGACCCCGGCCCGGGCCAAGACCCGGTGGTTGGATTTCGCTCTCTCGAGGACCTCACCGCGGATCAGACCCGGGCGTACATGAACGACATCGTTCGCTACATCACCCGGCGCAATCTCGATGCGGGAGAGCTTCGTCGGATCGACGAAGAGGGTGGCGCGGCGATTCGACCGATCATCGAGGCGTGGACGGCTGAACCGGGCTTTCAAACGATGGCGCGCGAGTTCATCACGCGAAAGCTCTCGACGAGCGGCTCGAGGGATGGGATCGACTTTGACCTTCCCGGAAATCTGGCGGCGGTACTTGCCGCAAGTGCTCGGCCCTGGTCCGAGATCGTGACGGCGGAGAGCTGTTACGACGGGAGCGGCGGCGAGACCGATTGCGATACTGGCGCACCTTACTCGGCCGGCGTTCTCACCACCCGCGCGTTCATGGTGGGCCGAAACGGCCGGTTCAATCTGAACCGTGCGAACACTATTCTCGGCGTGTTCGTGTGCCGGGAGTACCCGGTGGAAGAAGCGCTTCAGCCGCCGCTTGCGCAAGAGATGCTGATCGAGATGTTCCGTGCGAGCAGTGCGGCGGACCAGACGGATGAGCGCGCGCTCAACGGCTTCGGCAACGGCTTCGGTTGCTACACCTGCCACAGTCAGTTCTCCGCCCACGCGCAGCTGTTCGTGAAGTTCGACGAGGCGGGGCGCTGGATCGAAAACGCGACCGGTATTCAGGACCCTGATGGCGAGCTTGGTCGGTCCACCGACGGGCTGATGGCGAGCCACTTCATCGAAGAAAACGACGCGGCGTCGGAACGCTCCTGGATGTTTGGCCAAGAGGTGCAGAATCTGTCCGAGGCCGCCCAGGTACTCGCGGACAGCGAAGTGTTCTTGCCCTGCACATCGCAGAACCTGATTCAGTACGTGTTTGGCCTCGACCCCGGCCGGGAACTCCCCGAGGACGGCGTCGCGGCGACGGTGGCGGCCTTTGACGGCATGGCCCCGTCCTTTGCGCAGATCGTGACCGAAGTCTTTTCTCACCCGTGGGTTGTCTATAGCGTCGTGCAGTCGACGCCGGAGGAGTCGTTGTGAAGCTACCGGAGATCGAGGCCCTTTCCCCCGTTCAACGCCGTCGATTCCTGAAGGTGCTCGGTGCGGCCATGGCGGCGCCGTTCATCCCCGCAGGCGTTCGCTTCGCATGCAACGAAATCGCCGGCGGCGTCGCCCACGCGCAGATGATGGAGGCGTCACTTCCGACCTACTTCGTCGAGATTAACCTTCGCGACCAGTGGGACCACGGCCACTTCATGGTTGCGCCTGGCATTGCGACCTATGCGAACCTCCGGCGGGGTGAAGACGGCGATGCCTGTGCGATGTTCTTTCAGCCGAACGAAATCACCTCGCACGCCAACAATGTCTATCTGACGCCGCAGTCGGCGGAGCTGGCGCCCCACCTCGACAACATCGCGATGGTCGACACGTGCGAGATGTTCAATCAGGGGATTCACGGCCACGAATCGGGTAACCCGATTCGTTCCCCCGGCAAGCGCCGAGACGACCCCGGAATGGCAGGGTACATGCCGATCCACGCGATCGAGCGCGAGCTCCTCACCAAGTTCCCCGGCGGGAACGAGGCGTTCTGGTCGGCCACTCCGACCCCCGCATCGCTTCATAACTACGCGCAGAAGCAGCTCGATCCGACGCTTCGCAACGGATACACAGTCAAAGGCATCAGCCGATCGATCCACACCGTCTACCACTTCGGCGGAACTCTCGCCGGGGCGGAGCTCGACCGGATTCAGAGTCGCGATCAGCTTCTTCGGGCGTTCCCTGAGTCCACCGAGGATCTCAACGTGCTCGCGAGCGAAGAGGAGGCGGAGCTTCTCACGCGGGTGCTCGGTCGGGTGGACCAAGATTTCTTCGCGCGCCGTGGACTGGCCCAGGCGGCGCGGGAAGACCATACGAGTCAGGTGGAGGCGGCCCGAGGCCTTCTCTACACGGGTCTTTCGCGGACGGTGAGTGTGCCGCTGACCGATGAGGAGCGCGCCTACTGGAGCGATGGCGTGCCGAACGGTCCGGGCAACTTCGAGATCTGGGAACAGGCCGCTTGGGCCTTCAAGATCCTTCGGAGCGGAATGAGCCGGACGGCGGCGATCGAGTTCGATATTGTCGACATCCACGGTTCGCGTCGCATGAACATCATGGAGCGGATGACCCGACAGGCGGTCCTTCCGTTCGTGCGCCTTATCGAGAGCTTCAAGGCCGAGGGGATGTGGGACCGAACCTGCATCGCGATGTACACGACGGACATGAGTCGTCCACCATCGGCGGGTCACTCCGGCGACCGCGGCAAGAACACCCTGATTCTTGCGGGTGGTCGGGTGCAGGGAGGCTACTTCGGCGACCTGCAGATCACGGGCGACCGGGGCAATGGCCACGAGTACAGCTACCACGCGCCCGACGTGAGCAGTGGGGCGCCGCGCATGGGCGTCAACGATAACTCCGACCGCCTCGACCAGGCGGCGGTGTGGCGCACGGTCATGAAGGCGGCTGGCGTTTCCGACACGCTCGCCGATAGCTTCCCCGACACCCAAGGGGTTGCGCCGCTTAACTACATGCTCCGCGCCTAGCGGGTTCGTTCGTGTGGACTGGGAGGTTGTCCCTCCCAGACACGGATGTGCTTCTGAGGCCCACGCTTGGATTCGCTGGAGCCTGGCGAGGCACAGTGTTACTCCTTCACGCATGCGCGGGTGGCTTGTGGCGGGCGTGCTGGGGCTCGTCTCGGGATGTTTCGAGTCTCATGAGCGCGGCGTCACCGACGCGGCAGTGGATGGTTCGGTCGATGCCGAGGCACCCGACGCGGCGCCAGCTCCTGAATGCGCGAACCCTTCGATTTGGTCGGCGACTCCGCCCGCACTCGAGCCCTTGGTGCTCCTGGCGGGAAGGCCCTGCGAGCCGCCCCAGTATCCCGTAAGCCCCGCGATCCTCGCCTTTCTGGGTCTCTCCAACCCGCTCGAAATCGGTGAGCTCCGGTCGTGTTGGCGCGTCGTCGAGGCGGACCCGCGTTCGGGCTGGTCGGTGGGGGACACGGTGTCTTCCCCGGGGCCGCAGGCATCGGTGCCGGTGCGGGGCTTTGAGTGGCCAGTGGTCTTCGAGGGACGTCTCTTCCGGCGCGATGGGACGTTGACCTACGCCGTGCCAAACGCCGAGGCCGCGCTCGAGCCGCCGCGGATCGTCGAGCCGGCTGCCGAAGATGTGGTGGCGATCGTCGAGGAAGAGGTGTGGGTCACGAGGACGGCGATCCGGATCGCGGAGGAGGAGGTTTCGGTTCCGGGCGCCATCATCGACGCATCGGGATCGGGCCTTGGATTCAGCGTGCTCGAACGTCGGGGCGATGTCCTGGTGCTTTCGCTGTTCAGCCGAGCGAGAGGCCAGGAGGCAGAGTTCGAGCTCGGTCCCGCGACGGCACCGGTGCTTGCCCGGACCGGCCCTCTCGTAGCCCTCGACGACCGCGTGATGTACGCGACGCGGATGCTTGGCGGTGGCTGGGAGCTCGGGGAGTTCCCGTTTGCCGGTCCGGTCGACTCGCTCGCGATGAGCGGGGACCTGGCGTTCCTCATGGTGGGCGAAGAGCTCACGGTTCAGCGGTTCGACGAGGCGCCGGCCAGTGCGCAACCGGTGGGCCCAGGACAAGTGCTTCCGTCTCTCCTCGGTGGTCTGCCGGTGTTCTTCGACGGCACGTCCTACATTCCCTTCGCGTTTGCGGGGCCAGGAGCACCACCGGTGATCGACCAAGGCGCGGCGTTTCGATTGCGACCGGAGGACGAGGCACGACTCGGGGCGCCGATTGCGCTTGGGGGTGCCAACTCCTCAGGTATCGCCACGGGGATCATCGGCACTTTGGGGTTTGCCCTCCCGGTGGACCGGCCCCGGACCGATCTCGGCCCCCGAGCGGTGAGTCTCGACGAGCTCTTGGGCGATGGCACGGTCACCCATCTCGGCTCGGATGGGGTGACCTACCGCGTCCTCCGAAGCGACGGGTCGGCGAGCCTCTATCTAGCGCCGAGCATTCTGTTCTGCGAGTTCTGACTTGGAAGGCTAGCTCACTCCCTTCCACCGATCGGCCGCATCAATGTTTGAGTCGCGCGCGTGAGCCGATGAAGCGCAGGGTGTTCGACGGGGAGCGGCGAAAGCGGTGCGGCCGACGCAGGACGCCGAGGCACGTCTGGGATCAGTTCGCCCAATGCGGGATAGCGTTCCTCGTCGAGCTCGGTGAGGGCGGCGGTGCAGCGAGTCGAGGCTTCGGTGAGTACTCGGGTGCGGATCGCGGTGACCGCACAAAACTCGTAGAGCCCAAGTTCGCGCTGTCGCAGAGGGGCGAGGAGCGGCTCCAGGTTCTGTTCCATGAGCCGATCAAAATCGGGCATGTCGACCACCTGGGGAGAGAGCGCTGACCGTTCGATCGCTTCGCGAAGGTGGCGGTAGGCCTCCCCGAGCCGTCCCGCGGCGGCCACCTCCCACCTCGGGGCTTCGGTCTCGGCGATACGATGGTAGGCCTCCTCGACCCGAAGCAGAGCTTCGCGACTGTCGGTGAGCCAAGGAGCGACCACATCGCGGCTCCACTCTCCGAGCTTGTCGAGCGAGGTGGGCCCTCGGTAGACGGGCGCGCGGCGACTCATGAACTCCGAAAAGAGATCTTCTGCGCGGAGAAACAAAGCTTCTCCCACCGCTTCCCGGAGTCGGACGGTTCGAAGTAGGCGTTCGCTCTCGTCCAGCCGGACGTTCGGAGGGACACGGAGCGCGCCGTCGTTCCATTCGGCGATCGCCTCGAGGAGCGGGTCGGCGGAGCCTCGTCGAAATGGACGCGGGAGCCGGGCAAGGGCGACGTGGGCGGTGGCGAGCTGGTCGCTCGTCGCGGTCCGTCGATGCTGCGCCAAAAACTCGGATGCGGCGCGGCCCCGCGCGCGGGAAGTGCCCCGTTCGATCGTATGGACAAGGAGCGCGAACGCGAGATCGGTGGCCCGCTGGGGATTTCGTCGCCCGTAGTTTCGTCGAAAGAGCTCCACGGCCTCTTCGGCTTGGTCCACATCTCCCAGGAGAGTCCACATCTGGGCGGCCCACGCGAGGCTGTCTTCGGCGCTTCGGCACCAGGCGGCGGCTTCTTGATCGGACGGGTCGTCGAAGCCAAGGGAGCAATCGTCCGCGCCCCCCGGAAACAGCCGAGCGATCTCCAATCGAGTCCTCGCGGCGTCTTCGAACTGTCCGATGCTCTCCTCGATGTGGGCCAACCGAAGCATCGACTCGTTGGCGAGCGAGCTCTCGGGAAAGGTGCTCAAAAGTCGCCGGAATAGAACATAGGCCGAGTCGGTGCGTCCTCCGGCGATCGAAGCGATGGCGGCATTCCAGAGGCTTCCATCCCGATCGTTGCACTCAGCGTCGTTCGCGACGGCGAGAAAACCCGCGATGGCGTCGTCCCATCGTTCTTCTTCGAACTCTGCCTCCGCACGAAGCCGTGTCCCCGCGCAGCGGATCTGCGTGACCGTTTCGCAGAGCGATGAATCAGCCGGAGGGGGTATGCAGAGGAGCTGATCGAATTCCGCGGCGCGAGCGACGAGCGCGTCCGAACCACACCCGTCGACGTTCCGAGATTGGTGGACTGCTTCAAGGTAGAGCGACGCCGCATAGTGGCGAGCCTCTCCGGCTCCCGCGTCGTCGACCACGGTGCGATACGATCGCAACGCTTGCGGGAGCCGCCCTGCGTCGAAGTGAAGTCGACCGAGAGAGAAGTGAGCCCGCCGCTGGTCTTCGGTACCGCCATGGCACGCGAGCCAGACGAGGTCCGGCACCGTAGGCGTGGCGCCTCCAGAGTTCGTGCGCGTGGCGTCGAGCTGCTGGGCGATCGTCCGCGCCTGGGCAAGTTGCGCAGCTTCAGTGGTCGGGGCCGGGGGACACGCGGGCGCGGGCGCTTCCGGACAGGGTTGCGCTGCGACGGGCCCAGCGCACAGCCACCCCGCGACGAGGATCGAGCCTATCATCCCGTAACTCTTCAAGGAACCCGATCCGCCCATCCGTTGCCTCGTGGGCTTCGGACACCGATGGGGGGTGGATGTTCCGCCAGCGTGCGGACATCTTCTCAGAATCGGGAGTGCACCGCACAGCCCCCGACACCACAGCTCACGGAAGCGTCAGGCTCTTCGTCGCCGCCGCTCAGAAAGAACCAGAGGAGACCCGCGCCGGCGATCACGGCGCCGCCGATCAGGAGAATGTCGGTCGCGAGCGCCAACCGCTCGCCCTCGCTCACATCGTCTTCCGGGTTCGTGCATCCCATCGCGCAAGCGTCCGAGACGTCGGAGTCTTTCATGATGGTGAGGATTCCGGTGACCGCGCCCGCCACCAATAGCGCGCCCCCCAGGCTCATCGTCAGAACCGGCAGGAGCGGAAAACTCGCGGAGGTTTGGTCGGGAACCGGGCTCGGCTCCGGGGCCGGAGTAGGCTCTACTTCCGGATCGTCTTCTGACGGGGGGGCCGTTCGGTCCTCTGCCTCGGAAAGTGCGGCCCGGAGGTTTTCCAGTGTCTGCCGGAGTCGCCGCTCCTCGGCTCCTTCCGCCGCGCCGGTGGCGAGGTATCGTTCGAGTCGTTGGACCGCGTTTTCCGTGTCGAGCGCGTCACGAAAACACACAAACGAGTTGTAAAGTGCGGCGGGGTGATTCGAGATGGCGTAGGCCGCATCGAACTCCTCCGCCGCTTCGGGGAAGCGCGCCTGGTCGTAGAGGGCCGCGCCCAGCTGAAACCGCGCCCGTGCTTCGGCGCCCACATCTTGGGTGGAAAGGGAGCGGTCTTCCTGAGCGTGAACCGTGCTGGTCAAGGCCACACACAGAAGCCCGAGGCTTACCGAACGGAGACGAAGCAAGTCCGAAGTATCCACGTTTGAGTCCGGGGACGCCAGGGAGCTTGCGCAACAAACCCGCGGAGCCGCCTGAGTTGAGCACATTGCTCTCGGATGGCGGTTGTGAGCCGGCGAACTTGACCTCTATGGCCAGCCTTGCAACGGTCCAGCCCCCTGCCTCGCTTCTTTCGTTGTTGCGGTCTCGGTTCCGCTCGGAGCTGCCGCCTCTCCTCCGGGCTGGCACTCGTGGCCGTTGTTGCCTCGGCGTGGACGCTCGCATCGGACGTCCGGGCCCAGCCGGAGCCGCCGCGGCGCGAGCTCACCGCGATCCCCCGAGGTGCCGATCCCATTCGGGTCGACGGAACGCTCGACGAACCGATTTGGGAGCGGGCTCCCGTGGGCACCGACTTCGTGGAGCGCTCTCCCAACGTCCGCGGTCGGCCGCGCGCGCGGACCGAGGTTCGCGTGCTCTACGACACGGAGGCGCTTTATGTCGCCGTGGTGTCTCATCTCGAGCCTGGCGAACAGCCCCGTGCCCTGGAACGGAATCGCGACAGCTTTCGCATCTACAGCGACGATGCGGTGACCGTGAAGATCGATGCCGCGTTCGACCGTCGCACCACGGTGGGCTTCGGAGTCAATCCCGCCAACGCACAGATCGACTACATCGCGACCGACAACGGCCGCTCGTTTCGGCGCGAGTACGATGCGGTGTGGGAATCGGCGACGACGGTTGCCGCGGATCGATGGATCGCCGAGTTTCGCCTTCCGGTGGCGGCGATCGGTCTCTCGGACAGTGCCGGAGTTCGGCGGATCGGCATCAACGTCACGCGCGACCATAACTTTCGGTTCGCTACCTATGATTTCAGCCACCTTCCGCCGGAGCTGGGTGCGGTGGCGGCCAACCGCTATGCGAACCTCGTCGGGGTTCGCGATATGGGCGGAGGGCAGCCGCTATCGCTAACGCCTTACGTGCTTGCCGGGTATCCCGACGATGATCTCCTTTTTGACTTGCCGTTCCGCGCGCAAGTGGGCGGCGACGCACGGCTTCGGATCGGCGAAGACGTGTGGGGAGAGCTCACCGTGCTCACCGATTTTGCGCAGGTGGATCTCGATGATCCGGTCGTGAACCTCGACCGCTTCCCACTCTTCTTTCCGGAGCGAAGGCGCTTCTTCCTCACGGGGATCGACGTCTTCGAATTCGGTCCGTCGGGAAGTTCGCAGCTTTTCTTCTCGCGTCGGATCGGCCTCGATGATGACGGGGGACGAGTGCCGATGGTGGCGGGGCTGAAGCTCTATGGCCGCGTCGGAGCGGTGGGTTTTGGATTCCTCGACGTGCTGACCGCCGATGCCGCGACCAACTGGACGGTGGCCCGGCTCCGCCTCAACTTTGACGGGGGCACCTATATCGGAGGAATCGTCACCTCGCGCTACGACTTCGAGCGGGAGGTGGCGTTGCTCGCGTACGGCTTCGATACGTCGCTTCGGCTGCTCGATCAGCGCTTTCAGGTGAATGCGTCGATGGCCGGTTCTACCGCAGACCCCGAACAGCCAGACGGCGAAGACGCGTCGTCGGGGTTTCTCTCAATTCGCTATCTGGGGGAGACCTGGACGCCAGAAGCGTCTCTCCTCTACGTGGGGCCGGCGTTCGATCCGGCGGTGGGGTTCGTGTCGCGCCGAGGTCTCGTCCGGGGCCGGCTGAGCGTGCCCTGGACGCTTCGCCCGACGGAGCTCCCCCTCGAGCGCTTTTCCATCACGCCGAGCGTGCGCATCGACGCGAACGAGGATGTCGACCAACGGCTCGGCGGAAGCGGCGAGCTCCGCCTCGCCCTGGATTGGCCGGCGTGGGGTTTTTCCGCGTCGGCGGAGTTCTCGGAGGACGTGGTCGAAGACGCGTTTACGCTGTTGGAGCGGTTCGACATTCAGCCGGGAAACTACTCGGGGGCCACAGTCCGCTATGGGATTTACACCGCCTCCGAACGCAATCCGAACTTCAGTCTCGATTACAGCGCATCGAGCGAGTTCTTTGGCGGGGTCATTCATACGGTTTCCGCCGATGTGGGTCTCGCCCTTGGGCCGACCTTTCGCACCTCGCTTGTGGCGGACCAATCATTCATTCGCATTCCCGCGCAGGGCTCGGCCCGCTCGCTCACCCTCGGGGCGAGTGCGACGCTGGCTCTGAGCAGCGCGGCGGTGTTCGACCTCGTGTTTCAGCTGAACGATCTAGCCGAGCTGACGATCGCCCAGCTCAGGCTCCGCTGGCGCTATCTTCCGGGAAGCGATTTCTTTTTTGTGTTTCGCCAAGAGGTGGACTTCGATGGCGATTACGACGCCGAGCTCACGGTGAAGCTCAGCTATCGTTTTGACGCGCTTCTGTGAGGCGAACCGCTCTCTTTACACAAAGGAACGGCCGCGGAAGGGAGTTCCGCGGCCGTTCGGGGAGCGCTGTCGCTGCCGGACAGCAGGGGGGCTGGGGAGGAGCCTTTGAAACTAGTTGGCGGTGAAGGTCACCGTGCCCGAAGGCAGGGACATCGCCGCAATGTTGTTGAGCGACTGGGTGGCCGGGGCGAGGTCGGTGCCGATCGGCCCACCCAGCGGCTTGAGGATGAATGGTGCCGCTGAGTTATCGGGGCTCGGCTCGACGCTGATGACCGCCATGTGGCCCATCGTGAGGTCGCGGGGAGTAGTAACGAAGTCCTGACCGGGGAACGGCGGCATCATGCCGTCGGTCCCGGCGAGCGGGCCCGCCATGTCCGAGTCCGCGGCGTCGACCGCGGTGAACGTGCCCGTCGAAATCGGTCCGTCGGCATCAACCACCCAACCTTCGTAGACCCAGCCCGCGGGGAGGGTCGGAAGGGTGAGGCTTGCGCTCGGGCCGCTCGGGTCGAGGAACCAAATGCCGTACTCCTCGTCATCCATCGCTGCGGAGCTCGGCGTAGCGATGATGAAGTTGCCCGCGGCGTCCGCGAAGTCGGTGCCGAGGGCCGGCATCGCGCTCGTGGTGAGCGTTGCCGTGCCGTTTTCGATCGGTCCGCCAAGGATCTTGGTGTCCGCCGGTGCGGGGACATCGCCCACGGCGGGCTCGATGCTGATGACGAACAGCGTGGCCATATCGAGCATGGCCTGCGGTACCTCGAAGGAGGCGGGGGTGGTGACGCCAGCGGCGTCCACGGTGAACGTTCCGGTGGTGACCGGCGAGCCGTCGACGACGATCCATCCTTCGTACACGAAGTCGTCGCCGAGAGGCTCGAGGTTGGTCACCGAATAGGTGAGCGTCGATGTCGCGCCGCCCACGGACGCGTCCGGGCTGGTGGAGGCGTCGGGCGAACCGGTGGGGTCATCGTCGCTGCAGCCAACGATGCCGAGGCCCATCAGAGCCGCGGCAATAGGGAGCATCCCAAGAAATCTCGCACGCATAATCAAGTCCTTCCTCTGTGTGAGCGACGAAGCGGTCGCTCATCGCGGAGGGGCATACGCGCGGGTTACCGAGAATGTTACGAAGAGAAATTTGAACGGATCGTTCGAGTCTTGTGAATCTCGTCGGGATTCGAACGCACCGTTCCGGTGCCTCGCACGTTCATTCGGCGTCTCTTGCGTTCATCGGGTGTCGCCCGCAAGGGCCCAGGTTGGAGCCTCGGTTGCGCCACGCCGGCACCTGTAGCGCTCCTAAACTGCGGTGAACACGGATCAATTCCTAAGGAACCGTAGGCAGGACCACCTCCAGAGGTGGTACGCACCATGCTAGAATCGGCCCCAGTGGGTCTCTTTAAACTGGGTGGTGTGCTCTTGGTGGGCCTGAGCGTCGGCTGGCTAGGGGCTTGTACGGGCACGCTCGACAACGCTGGGGAAGGCGGTGGAGGGATTGGTCCCGGTCCGGGTCCCGGTCCAGGGCCGATCACATGTGACCCTGAGCTGGTTTCGCCAGGCCGTGCACCGCTTCAGCGAATGACCGTCGAGGAGTACGACAACACCGTACGGGACCTCCTTGGAGACACGAGTGGTCCCGCGCTTCGCTTGGTTGACAACGAGCGGGGCGTGGTCAACGCGGACGCTCGGGTTGTGGATCCGCTCCTCGCCGAACAGTACATGTTTGCCGCAGAGGATGTCGCGGCCCGGGCGACAGAAGGCGCCACCTTCGGCGCGACCCTCGGGTGTGATGTGGCCGCCACTGGAGAAGAAGCCTGCGCCCGACAGTTCATCGCCGATTTCGGCGGTCGTGCGTATCGGCGGCCGCTGAGCCCAGAAGAAGAGGCGGATCTGTTTGCGGTCTATACGATCGGACGCGACGGCGCCGACTTCGAAGCGAGCATCCGCTTGGTCATTGAAGCGACCCTGCAGTCGCCGTTCTTCTTGTATCGGGTCGAGACCGGCTTTGATCCGGGCCAAGAGATCGTGCGCCTCGACGGCTACCAGCTGGCGACTCGCCTGTCCTACTTCCTCTGGCGCACCATGCCCGACCCCACGCTCTTCGCCGCGGCGGAGGCCGGCGAGCTCTCGACCGCGGAAGGCGTCGAGAGCCACGTTCGGCGAATGCTCGGGGACCCGCAGGCCGAGGGGATGATCCAAGGATTCTTCTCGCATTACATCGAGCTCGAAGAGCTCGAGGACCTGCAGAAGGATGAAACGGTGTTCCCGACGTACAACGATGGGATTCGCGACCTGTTTCACCAGGAAACCGAGGCGTTCGTTCGGGCGGTGGTGATCGACGGCGACGGTGACTGGCGCACCCTGTTGTCGGCGCCGTGGTCGATGATGAACGCCGACCTCGCGGCCTACTATGGTGTGACCGGCCCGTCGGGCGATGGGTTCGAACGGGTCGACCTCGACCCGGCCTACCACGCCGGCATCCTGACGCAGGGATCGCTCATGGCGACGCGAGCGCGGGCCTACGAGACGTCTCCGATTCATCGCGGGATGTTCATTCGGGGCACGCTCCTTTGCCACAACGTGCCGGATGTCCCCGAAGGCCTTAACGTGACTCCGCCCGACCCCGATGAGAACCTGACCACCCGAGAGCGTCTCGCCGAACATCGGGCGGACCCCACCTGCGCGTCGTGTCACGCGCAAATCGATCCGCTCGGTTTTGCGTTTGAGCACTTCGACGGAGCTGGCCGGTTCCGAGACTTGGAAAACGGCATGGTGATCGACGCGAGCGGCGAAGTCTCCAACTCCGATATCGAAGGCAGCTTCGATGGCGCGGTCGAGCTTGCCGCCGGGCTCGTCGGAAGCGCCGAGACGCAGGCATGTTTTGCCAAACGCTGGTTTCAATACGGAGCGGCGCGGAGTGAGCAGCGCCTCGACAGCTGCACGATCGAACGCCTTGCCGATCGCTTTGCCGCCGAGGAGTTCGACATTCGTGAGCTGATCGTCGGGTTCGCGCTCAGCGATGCGTTCCTGTATCGCGCCGTAGACCAAGACACCGTGACGGAGGGGCTCTGATGGCCGCCATCGGAAAGCGACTCAACCGTCGAACCTTGCTCCGCGGCGCCGGGGGCGTGGCCGTCGGTCTGCCGTTTTTGAATGCGATGCTCGAGCCTGGGGCGACCGTGGCTCAGGCCGGCGCGATTCCGAAGCGCGTGGTGTTCTTCTTCACGTCCTGCGGTGTCGTACCTGACATGTGGTGGCCGAGCGGGCGAGAGAACGACTTCGACCTGAACGGTACGTCGCTGGAGCCGCTTCAGCCTTTCCGAAGCAAGCTTTTGATTCCCGATGGGATCGAGATGCGAACCGCGAAGCAGCGGCGGGGCGACGGCGGCAATGGGCATGATGTGGGAACCGCGCATTGCCTCACCGCCCGCCCTATCGTGGCTGGCCCCTCTGGCGTGGGCGAGTTCGGCCACCTGTGGGATGGCACCGCCGGCGGCATTTCTATCGACCAGCACATGGCGAATCACTTTCGCGGAATGACCCCATACGCGAGCCTCGAGTTTGGCGTGAAGGCGGAGGGCATTCGTCAATCGCTTCCGAGCCGAATCTCGTATCGCGCAGAGGGTCAGCCGGTGATTCCGATGCACACCGCGGGTGAGGCGTTCGACCGAGTGTTCGCGCCGCTCTCTGGTGACGCGGCGGCGCAGGCGGAACGACGACGCGGCCGGGAGGCGGTGCTCGCTCGGGTTCACGGAGACCTTCAGCGGCTTCGCGGCCAGCTCGGCACCAACGACCGGCAGCGTCTGGATTCCCATGTGTCGTCCATCGAAGACATCCAAGACCGGCTCTCCATGCTCTCCGGTACGTCGTGCGATCTGCCTCCACGGGCGGACAGCAACGCCTACGAGGAACTTGGCGCGCTCCAGCTTGATCTCATCGCTAGCGCGTTTACATGTGACCTGACCCGCGTGGCGTCGATCCAGTGGGCCAACGGTCAGTCCGGGGTCAACCATCGCTGGCTCGGCCACAACAATGGCCACCATTCGATCTCCCATAAGGGGATCACCGAGGGGAACTTCAAGGCGCAGTCGGCCGAGATCGACCGCTGGCAGGCCCAGCAGTTTGCTCATCTGCTATCCGCCCTCGACTCGGTGATGGAGGGCGACGGGCAAACGCTCCTCGACCACACCGCGGTGGTTTGGGTGAATGAACAGGAGCAGAGCATCGGCAACATCCACCGGTGGAACCGGATGCCGTTCATCGTGGCGGGCGGTCTCGGCGGCTACTTCCGCACCGGCCGAAAAATCGAACTCGACAGCGTTCCTCACGCCAATCTCTACGTGAACCTCATGCAGGGCGTGGGGATGACCGACACCACGTTCGGCGAGCCCGACCTCTGCACCGGCCCGATCTCCGAACTGACCTGACTCGCGACCGTTGACCTCGCGGGCTAGGCCATCGCTTCTTCGGCGACGTAGCGAGCGAGGGCCATAATCGTGTGCTGGGGGTTTACCCCGAGGTTGGTGGGGATGATACTTGCGTCGGCAACAAATAGGTTCTCGTAGTCGTGAACCTGGCCCCGTTCGTCGCACACCGCCTGCCTCGAGTCGGCTCCCATCACGCATCCACCGAACAGATGGGAGAGAATGGCGATGTAACGCCGAGGATCGAGCGGCGCGTCTTTGAGTACGTGGATCTCGTCGGGCTTTAGCTGATACGGCATGCCGTAGATGCCCGGGATGATCGCCTTGGCGCCGGCCGCGACGTGGGTCTTCGCGAGGATGTACATTCCCTGGCGAAATCGCTCCATGTCGGCCCGGTCCAACGTGTATCGAACCACCGGTTTGCCAAAGAGCCCATTTCGGACCGTGCCGTGACTCTCCGCCCGGACGGCGTGGCACCACATCGCAATGTGGCGATAGTCGCGGAGGCGCTGCATGAGTTTTTGTCCGCCGCCGGCCAGGCGGCTCGCGACCATTTCCGGGGGAATCGAGAGGGTTTCGAGCTTGAGGCCGGGCTCGTCCCGAAACGCGGTGGACGCCCAGCCTTGGGTCGCGCCCCGGTTCATGTCGACCTCTTCGTCGTAGCAGCCGAACACTCCAGTTCCGGGATGGGCGCGAAAGAACTTCCCGAGGGCGCGGCTTCGCACTCCGGAACGCTGGAGAAGCGCCGGACTGTGGGTGGCGGACGCGGCGACGATCACCGCACGTCGGGCGCGAAGTTCGAAGGTCCCTCCCTTCTGGCGCGTGTCCGGATGCACGAACCGTCCGGCCACCCCGACGGCTCGTCGAGCCCGGAACAGCACACGGTGTACCGGGGCGCTCGACACCACGTATGAACCGAGTCGCCGGATCTGCGGAATGTAGTTCAGGTTGGTGCTTTGCTTGCGCTCGGCCCGGCAGCCCTGCAGGCACTGGCCGCGGCCCTCGCAGCCCTTCGCGTAGCGGGTGATCACATGACTGTCGTAGCCCGCCCGTTGGGCCCCGAGGAGCGCGAGCTCGTTCGACCGTCCCGCGGATCGGGCGGGCACGGGTTCGGCGTAGAGATCGGCTTCGATATCGTCCTGATAAGCCCAGATTCGCTCGGCGAAGCCGTTCCCTCCGAAGCCGTGCTCTCGCTTCCACTGGCGAAAGATGTCCTCGGGGGTCCGCACGCAGATCGCAGAGTTGATGACGGTGGTCCCGCCGACGGTTCGGGCCTGAACGATCGGCCAGAACGCTCGCCCGCGGGTGATGGTGACGCCCCAGTCGTCGAACAGGTCGCGCATCGCGCCGTAGGTGGAGCTCGGATAATCCGCGGGGTCGCGCCACGCGCCCGCCTCGACGAGCGCGACACTGGCGCCGGCACGAGCGAGGGTTACCGCGGCAGTGGCGCCGCCAGCGCCGCTTCCCACCACCACGTAGTCGACTCGAAGGTCGAGGTCGCGCCGCTGAAACGGAAGATGGGTCATTGCCGCCTCCAGCTCCCCGGGTCGTCGGGATACGGATCCAGGCCGTACTGCTGACGTATCGTGTCATGAGCGCCCCAGCAGAGGCCCGCGGGTAGCTTGACGAGAAACACGGCCTGACGGACAAGGTACACCGGATGGGATGCGACGCGATCCGCGTGTCGATCGAGGAGCTTCTTCGGAAGGAGAAACGCTGGTGCAGGAATGCCCAGTGTAAGGATCGGCGTGGCCGCGAACACCGCGCTGCCGGCCACCACTCCAGTCCACATCAGGGGTGTTGTTTCCTTTCGAAAGCGCGTAAGGAACGCATCGACGTTGGCCGCTTCGATCCCCATAAGGTCGTCGGTTTCCGGATAGAGCGCACACATCGCCTGTCGGACCAACCACCGCATTCCGTCCTCCGTATTTAACACGATCAACCGAATCGATGGGCAGGAACCACGAAAGACCGCATTTTCCGGGACGATCGAATGCTTCCACGGCCGAAGCCGAAGGTTTCGACACCAAAGGAGAGCCTTCAGCGGTCGAAGCCGAAGGTGTCGACACCAAAGGAGAGCCTTCAGCGGTCGAAGCCGAAGGTTTCGACACCAAAGGAGAGCCTTCAGGCAGGAGCGAAGCCCAGGACCCCACACGTTCGGAGCAGCCACCGGAGCCTTTTGCCGCGCTGCCGATGTACGATCTCCCCGAGCTTCGGTCAGCTCACGACGCGCTCTGGCGGGGGCTGGCGACAACGCTCGCCGAGGCAGGGATGGAAGTACCCCGCGAACTGACCCGGCGCCCCGATCTCGATCTCGCGGCGCCGGGGCTCATCCTCGGCCAGACCTGTGGCTACCCCCTCCTCAAGACTCTCCAGGGCAAGGTCCGAGTGGTCGGACGACCCGCGTACACGACGCCTTATGCGGATGCGGGATGGTACGTAGGGCTCGTGGTCGTTCCGGAGCGCCTCGCCACCGCCGGCCTCGGCGAGCTCCGACGCTCCCGTGCGGTGGTGAACGACTTTCAGTCGCATAGCGGAATGAACGCGCTTCGGGCGATCGTAGCCCGGGTCGCCGGCGGGGCGCCATTCTTCGAGACGGTGCACGCGTCCGGTAGCCATCGTGAAAGCATGCGCCTGCTTCGGCGCGGCGATGCAGACGTCGCGTCGATCGACTCGGTGACCTGGACGCTTCTCCGAGCGGTGGCGCCCGATGAGAGCGAGGGCCTAACCGTGATCGCGCGGTCGGCCCCCGCGCCAACCCTCCCGTTCGTGACGGATCGGAACGCAAGCGACTCACAGGTGCGCATTCTTCGTGACGCGCTCGAGACCGCGCTCGCGCGATCCGAGCCCACATCGCTCCTCCTGACCGGCCTCCTCGAGGCCAACGAATCCGACTATGAGCCACTCCTCCAAGATGAGAATGACGCGGCGGAACTCGGTTATCCTGAGCTTCGCTAGCACTACGCCGGGCTCCTTTTGTGTCAAGGCCTTCGGCCTTGGCGGCTGAAGGCTCAGCGCTCCAACGAAGTCGCGCAGTGGACGAAGCGATGCCGCCGCGCGATACTTCGTCGGTGGACGTCGCGGCCGGAAAGGTCTCTGTGAAGAGCTACCTCGAGATGGATGCCGAAGCGGACGGCAAACTCGAGCTACTAAACGGCGTGGTGGTCGCGACGGCGGGGGCATCGCCGCGACACAATCAGCTCGTCTCGAATGTGGCGCGAGCCATCGGCAATGGGCTCGAGGGTTCCCCGTGCCGGGTGCTTACGCAAGACCAGCGGGTGCGGGTCGAAGCAACCGAGAGCTACATCTATCCTGACGTGGTCGTCATTTGTGATGAACCGCGGTTCGACAGCTCGGCTCGCCCGGTGTCTCTCCTCAACCCGACCTCGGTCATCGAGGTGCTCAGCGAAAGCACTCGCGATCATGACCTTGGCGCGAAGCTCGGGCATTATCGCCAGATCCCGTCCATTTCTGGTGTCCTGTTTGTCCACTCCGAGACACGGGCCGCCACGCTGCTAACGCGTCAAGCGGACGGGAGCTGGAAGCTCGTCGATCGGGGACCCAATGGCGACGTCGAGCTTGCGGGGGTTCGTCTGTCGCTCGAAGCCATCTACCACCGGACCGAGAATCTGCCGGCCTGATCGATCTGGGCTCGTTGGTCCCCTTC
>JBCCZL010000047.1:0-27104 GCA_039187775.1 Myxococcota bacterium | reverse complement strand
GGTGCACGCTGGGCTGTTTCGGGTGCTCGTCCATCGTGCGCGGAAGCTGATCGGAAATCTCGGAACGCTCGAGTCCGAGGGCGGCCGGATGCGCCTCGTATGGCACCGTCCGGTGGTGTTTGTGGATCCGAGAGGACAGGCCGCTCTCGAGGATTCCGTGCTTCGATTCTTGGCAAAGCGAAAGGCGGGCCGCGCGCGAGAAGCCGCGGGCGAGCTCAACGTGCCGCTTCGCACCGTCCAGCAAGCGCTGCAGAAGCTCTCGGAAGAGGGAGCGATCGATGTCGCGAAGGACGGCCGGCGGCTGGTGTACTCCTTGGAGGACACTTCCTTTTCGCGGACGGGGCTATTCGGAGACCCCGGCCAGTCGCCGCAGTCCTCGAAGTAGTGTTCGACCCCAGTGCGAACGAATCAGAGGGAGGGAGGTCGGTCCATCCGACCGCCCACGATGAGGAAGCCGTCGTCGGTATCCGCCGACCGGATCGGTGAACGCTGGTTTCGGTGGGCGCTCGCGATCCAACCCGCGGTGAGCGACCCTCTTCGGAATCGAACTTCGTCAATGCATCCTTGCATGCGTGCGCCACCCTTGCTGAACCCGATCTCGGCCGCAGGTTGAGTGGCGATCTGGGCGCCTTCGAGGGCTGCGGGGCCGCTGAACGCCGCCCCATCTTGAAACAACTGGACGGTGTCCGCGTCGCGGTCGACGACCACGACGATATGGGTGAGTTCGCCGAGCGCGTACTCCGCGCCTGCGGTGAGTCCATGGCAGACACGGTCCGAGGAGTCACCGTTCCGGTAGAGACAGGCATCGATCTGACGCGCGTCCGTCGTCACCAACGTAAACGCGGTCGGATTCGTAGTGACCGGATACTGCTGGTCGACCACGCGGTCGAGTTGAAACCACACCGACATCGAGAACGAGCCGCCGGTGAGGACACCCAAAAAGTCCTCAGGTACGGATCCGGAGGTTGAAGAAACCCCGGCCTCATCGAAGTTGCCATTGAAGTAGGCGCCGCCCGCGATCGGACCACAGTCATTGAACTCCGCCCCGTCACTGGACCCGTCCCAGCTCGACGCGCTGGAATCGATGACGACGCCCTGTCGGTCGGTCATGTGGTAGACCGCGTGATAGTCCCCCCAGACTCGGTCGGGGTTTTCTGGCATCGTGCCGTCGCCTCCGAAAACCAGAAAAAAGAAGCTCGATGCGGTCAGGCTCGGAACGAGTACGAAAGCCGTAAGTGTGCCAGTGGCCGGGTCGAAGTTCTCAATCTCATGATCGAGCGGCTCACCAGTGGCACCCACGAAGCCAACGTCTGAGGCGTCCGCGCTCGCCATGACCTGGAGGTCCGGGTCTGAATCGAGCTCCACGAGAACCGGGAACCGTTCGAGCGGCCCGTCCGGAAGCTGCAGATCGTGGAAATCGATCCGTTTCTCGAATCGGGCGCATGACTGCGGAGGCGTGGGCGTGCCGTCACGTTCGGCTGTTGTTGCGACGCACGCCGGGCGGCACGCTCCCTCCGTGCAGGTCTCGTGGTTGCGGCAAGAAAGTCCTCCCCCGCACTCATCTTCGAACCGTAGCTCGACGTATCTTCGCTCCCCCGAAGTGAATCGTCCGATCGCGGTCTTTCGGCCGAGGAACGTCGTTCCATCGAACAGCTCCACCGCGACGTGGAATCTGCGGCTTGCATCGCCGCCGATTGGCTGGAGCGGCTGAGTGAATGGAAGACTCAGGTCTACCCCGAGCGGGTGCAATGTGGTCTCGGGTTCCCCATCCATTGGCAGGGTCGTGATTCGGGCCTCGGTGGCTGCCGCTCGGAGTGCCTCGCTCGCGTCCACCACCAGAACCACGCTCGTCGCAGACGAGTCGGTGCCGCAGCCTAGCCATAACAGGCTCATCAAACACGCATCGAGCAAGCCGTTCGAACACCTTCGACTCCGCACGCGACCAGACTGGAACAAAACTTTGCCCTTCGCAATTCTTCCTGCCGCGATGAGCTCGAAGACGATTGCTTGTACAATCGGGCAATGCGTCGCCGTCAATGGGCTACCGGATGCGTGATGTTCACGATAGTGGCGACGAGCTGGCCAGTGGGTGCCCAAGACGTCTCCCCGGCAGCCCGAACCGAAGCGAGTCGCCTGTCCACGGAGGCCTTTGCCGCGCATTCCGAGGGGCGCCTCAGCGATGCACTGCGTTTGCTAACCGAGTCGCACCGTCTTCATCCCCGAACGTCCTCCGCCTACAGCGTGGCAAGCGTGCTCCTCGATGTTGGTCGCCCGATCGATGCGCTGGAGCAGCTGCAGTGGATCACCGCGGAGCGAGCGCAAGACCTCGGGCAACAACAGCAGCACGAAATCGAGCAACTTCGACACGAAATCCGAGAGGCGGTTGCGACGCTAGAGCTTCGCGTATCTCGGGAAGCGGCCGAGATGCGCGTGGATGGCGTGGTGGTGGGCTCGGTCGAAGCCGGGCAAGTACTTCGTCACCGCGTCAACCCCGGAGAACACACAGTCTATCCGGTGGGCCGACCCGAGCTCGTCCGTACCGTCGAACTAGAGCCCGGTCAGCGAGCCCAGCTGGTATTCGACCTCGAACCAGCGAACGGCGGGACGGCTGACTTCGCCGAAGAGGAAAGTGGGGGGACGGTGCTGGAGTCCCCTTGGTTCTGGGTTGTCACTACCGCGGTGCTGATCGGTGCGGTCGCCGTGGGGATTGGCGTTGCCGCCTCGTCCGAGTCGAGTGATGAGTTCTCGCTGCCGGTCCGCCTCGTACTTCGGAGCGGGCCGTGAGCCAGTCGCAGTTGGTGACGCTGTTCGAGCTTGCCCGCGGTGGACTTGGGCGCGTGGACCTCTGTGTCAAACGCGATGGCGCGTTCGAGCGTCTCTGTGCAGTCAAGCGGATGCATCCGCACCTGGTGATGGATCCGGCGTTTCGCCAAATGTTCCTGGACGAGGGGCGCATCGCGGCGCTGCTACGTCACGCGAATGTGATCAGTGTCGTCGACCGCGGACAGGACTCGGAGGGGCCCTATCTCGTGATGGATTACGTCGAGGGGGTCTCGCTCAAACGGCTGATGGAGACGCTCGAGGTGGACGAGCTGCTACCGGTTGAGATCTGCGTCACGATCGGCGCGCAGATCGCGCGGGGGCTGTCCGCCGCGCATTCCTTGTGCTCAAACGACGGGCGGAGCCTGGAGCTCATTCACCGAGACGTCTCGCCGCACAATATCTTGCTCGGGTACGACGGGGTCGTTCGCGTGCTGGATTTTGGCATTGCCAAGTCGTTGGGACGCCAAACCGAGAGCACGACCGGACTGTTGAAGGGCAAGGTTGGTTATTTTTCGCCTGAGCAGATTCGCTTCGAACACATCGACCATCGTTCGGATCTGTTTGCCCTGGGGGTCGTCCTCTACGAACTCTTGGCCGGCAAACGGCTCTATCAAGGCACCGCTCAAGACGTCTTTCCTCGAGTGCTGGGGGAGCCGCCGCCGGACCTCCTCGAGGAGAGACGCGACGTTCCGCCCGTGGTTTGCGGCTTGGTATTCGAGCTCCTGGCAAAGGACCGCAACAGCCGCCCGTCCACAGCGCTCGAGGTCGCTGAACGTTTGGAGGCGATCGCGGCCGAGGGTCACGCATCGGAGAACCTTGGGGGGCTTCTCGTGTCGATGTTTACGAACGACCGGGGGGCGATGGCCGAACGAATTCGCCGAGCGTTGAGCGGTTCCAAGGGCTCGACGTCCGGCGATGCGGTCGCTGCGGTCACATCGGTGACGCCGGTTGACGATGTGGATGCGACGATCGTCGACGAACCCGAGCCTTTCGGTACGGACTCGGCGATGACCGGACCGGAACCCCGCCCGAGGTTTCGTTGGGCGGTTGCTTCCCTCGCGCTCTTACTGGTGATGGCTGGGGGACTGGTCGTTGGATTGGTGTCCCGCGGTGACGATGAGGCCCGCTCGGATAGTCGTCCTGCGGCGAGTCCTCCGCCCCTTGCAACGCCCACGTTGGCGGCTCCACCAGAACACGTCGAGCCCGCACCAGTCGAATCCTCCGATGATCCAGAGCCGGTCGCAGACCCGAGCCCCCCGCCTGCGGACCGGAGCCCTGGGCCCATCGACCCGAGCGGAGCCGTTGCGCCTCGCCCCGATCATGGGGCACCACGAGTTCGCAGAAATCGCCGAACCATGCAAATGGTGCAGTCGGCTCCTCCTGACCGCACAAACGCTTCCCGTGACCCCGTCGGCTCGTCGCCCGCAATGCGCCGGCGCATCTGGCTCGACTAGCCCGCATCGGTCACCAGTCGGCGTGTCTCGCGCCCGAAAGCACCGCCTTCCCACGGCCTTCTCCCTCCAGCCGTCCCCGCGGTACGTCGAGTACCGCTGCGGCGTCTTCCCGTCCGGGGTCCGCGCGAATCCCGCACTTTCGAACGCGATCCATCACCTCTCGTGACCGATGCGGGCTAGCCGCAGAAGCGTGGATGAAGCATGTCGCCTTGCTCGCAGAGCTGGGGTTTTGCGCACGACATCCGCCGGCTCGGCTGACCAACGGGTAGAACACACGCTCAGCGCGGTTGTTCGACGGCGCCGCCGCTCAGCCGGGACAAGCGCGCCCGCGCGATTCGGGCGCCGACGTTGGCTTCGATCCACCCCACCTGCGCTTGGGTCAGCTCGGCCTCGGCGTCCAGCACCGCGCTGAGGGTGCCCTGACCTTCGCGCTGCTCCACGCGGCGAGCCCGGTAGGCTTCGCGGGCGGCTTCCTGTGCCCCTTCGGCTTCGTCCACCGTCGCATTGGCCGCTCGGTCGTCCGCCCACGCTTGGATCAGCTCGGCGCGGAGCGCGTCCTGAAAGTTTGCGAGCTCGGCCTGCGTCTGGGCCATGTCGGCACGGGATGCGCTTGCCCGCGCTTCCGCGCTCACGGTGGCGTTCGGAGACCAGGAGAGGATCGCCGAGACGTCCCAGGTGGTGTCGAACTGCTCTCGAATCGGGACGAAGCGGTCGTTGGGGTTTGCGATCCGTGCGCCGAGGCCAAGACGAAGCGCCGGCCAGCGAGACCCTTCCTGCGCGTCCACCGCGTGACTGTGCGCGCGAGTGGCGGCACGTAGTGCCTGAACCTCGGCGCGCCGATCCATTGCTTCGTCGACGAGCACCCGCGGCCGCACCGTGACCGGCGCGAGTCGGATGGTCACGTCCTCGGCGATTCGAATTGGGCCGTCGATGTGGGCAAAGGCGCGGATCATCTCCGCGGCGCCAAGCTCTGCCGCCTCGGCGCGGGCGCGCGCCGCCTCCGACTGAAGGTAGAGCGCCTCGGTGCGCAGCACGTCCGAGCGGCGAGCCGCGCCCGCAGCCGCAGCCGCCTCGGTCGATCGCTTTCGCTCTTCCGCATCACGGAGCCGCTCTTCGGCGACCGCGACCAGGGCCCGGGCCCGAACTAGCCCGTAGAACATCTGTCGCGCGCGAAGATCGAGTTCGGCTTCGGTGACCTCACGGCGGGCGCGTTCTGCGTCGACCTGCGCGTCGGCGGCCTCGAGGGCGGGAAGCAGCGAAAGAAAGAGCTCGCTCACCGGAACCTGGAGCGTGGCATCGAAGGACCACTGGTTTTGCGGCACCTCGATGCTCGATTGGGAGAGGCTCGCGGTTTGACTCAAGGTATTCGACCAGAGGGCGCGCGCCTCGGGGTCGTCCACTCCCGCGACGAGCGTTTCGGTGCCGGCGGAGTCGTGTGAGAGTTGAACCCACGGGTCATTGTTCACTTCGTTGATTCGGGTGTAGCGCGCACTGAGCTGGAGCGTGGGAAAGAGGGCCACCACGGCCTCCCGCGAAGCGGCGCCGGCCCGTTCGATCGCCGCATCCGCCGCGACCAATGACGGCGAGGTTTCTCGGACGCGGGCGCTGAGGGCATCGGCGGTCCAGCCTTCGCCGTCGGTGGAGGGACCATCGCCCCGGAGGATCTCCTCGACGGTGCGCGGCTCGTCCTCTTGCGCCTGCACGCGGACCGGTAGCGAAAGACCAAGGGCAAGAACGACGAGAACGAGGCTCCGCTGCCGACTTTGACCGTGCCGGGCCGCAAAAAGGATCCGAGTCATGACGTTGCCTCCTTCGGTTTGGCCTCCCGGAAGAGAAGGCGATAGAGCGCGGGAACCGCGATCAGAGTCAGGAGCGTCGCGACGGTGAGGCCCGAGATCATCGCGGCGGCCATCGGCGGCCAGAGCGTCGACTTCGAGAATAGAAGCGGCGTCAGTCCAGCCACCGTGGTGAGCGCAGTGAGCACGATCGGCCGAGTCCGCTTTCCAACCGCGTACTCCAGCGCGGCGGGAATGGAGGCGCCCTTCTTTCGTTGGGAGTCGATGACGTCGATGAGCACGATTGCGCCGTTGACCACGATGCCGATGAGCGCGATCGCGCCGAGGAGCGCGACAAAACCGAAGGGCAGGTTGCCGATAAAGAGTCCCGGCCAGATTCCCAGCATCGCAAGCGGCGCGGTAAACAGCACGATGGCCATGCGGCGGATCGAGTTGAACTGGGCAATCAGGATGGCGATCAGGAGGAGCGCAGCGAGCGGTGCGTTCTGGCCAAGGCCCTTGTTGGCGTCGCCCGACGATTCGATGGCGCCCCCGTAGCCAAAGGTCACGCCGGGAGGGAACTCCTGAGCCTCCAACCGGGGGGTGAGCTCCTTGACGATCGCCGCGTAGGTTGCGCCGCGCTCGACCTCGCTAAACACGCTGACCGTGCGGCGACCGTTGAAGTGGTGAATGACCGCCGGCCCGAACCGAAGCTCCGAGGTCGTGAGGTGCCCGAGCGGAGACGACCGGCCCCCGGGCGAGGTCACGCCGATCGCGTCGATGTGTGCCGGCGAGTGGTTTTCACCAGAGCTTGCTCGGAGTCGGATCGGCGTGGGGTCGTCGCCACCTCGGTAGGTGCCGGCGGGGAGGCCGCGGGTTCGGCCGAACATCGCGAGGGCAACCGCGCCACGCTGAATGCCTCGCCGCCCCGCCTCCGCTTCGTCGACGGTGTAGCTGAGGAGCGGAGTGCCCGGTCCGTGGTTCGCTCGGATGTCGATCGTGCCGTCGATGTCGCGGAGTTCGCCCCGGATGATTTCGCTCGCGAGAAAGAGGTCCTGAAGATCATCGCCGAACAGGCGTACCTCGACCGGCGCCGGAATCGGCGGCCCCTGTTCAAGTCTGCGCGGTACGACGACCGCGTCGCTGAGTTCGGTTTTAGCAAAGCCGCGGACGAAGCCGATCACCTCGTTGACCGCGTCGGCGCCGTCGGTGGTGACGATGAACTGCGCCAGATTCGGGGCGTTCGGTTCGAGCGGGAGGTTGTAGTAGAACTTCGGCGTGCTTCGGCCGACGAACGCGGACACGCTCTGAACCCGAGGATGGGATTGAAGAGCGCTCTCGAGCTGCCGAGCGCTGTCGTCGGTGTAGTCGAGGTGACTCCCTTCGGGCAGCTGAAGGCTGATCACCATCTGATCGCGATCGGAGGATGGAAAGAAGTTCTGTTGGACCCCCACGACAAAGGCACCGCTCGCAAACACCATTGCCATCGTGGCGAGGAGAGCGATCACTGGCCGTCGACCCGCGAACGCACCGATCCGAGAGGCGAACCGCTCGAGCCGCGACGGCGTTGTCTGGCGGCGGCCCTTGAGAAAGAATCCGGCCATCACCGGCGTCACCGCCATCGCAAAAACGTAGCTCACACAGAGCGTGATCATCGTGACCACGGGGATCGCGCGGGTGAACTCACCGGTGGTTCCGGGAGCAAGCAGCATCGGCACGAATGCGGCGAGTGTGGTCGCCGTCGCGGAGAACAACGGCACCGCCAGTTCGCGGATCGCGCTCAGCACCGCGGCTCTCCGGTCGAGCCCTTCTTCGAGGCGCGACTGGATGAGCTCGGTCATCACGATCGCGTTGTCGACGAGTAGGCCGAGCGCGAGCACGAGCGCCGCGGCCGCCATCTGGTGGAATACGCCCCCTCCGAACGCGTAGATTGCGAGGGCGGCGAAGGTGACAAGCGGGACCACCGAGGCGACCACGATGCCGATGCGGAAGCCCATGGTGAAGAGAAGAACCAAAGCGACGATGCCGATTCCCACAAGGAGCGAAGTGCCGAGTTCGCTCAGCCGGGCATCGACCTTGTCGGGTTGGTAAGCGACGCGCTCGAGGGTGAGCTCTGGGTGGGCCGCGGCGTAGCGGTCGAGGATCGCGCTGACATCGTCGCCAAAGCGGACCGCATCGATGCTCTTCCGTGGGACCGCGCCGACGAATACCGCGGCTTTCCCGTCGATGCGCGCGCGTTGGGCCATCGGCTCGGCGGGCGCTCGCCGAATATCGGCAATCGTCGAGAGGGGGACCGCGGCGCCCGACGGGAGGACCACCGGAGTGTTTCGCAGTTCTTCAACCGAGCGCATCTCCGAGGCGGGTCGGAGCTCCACCTGGCGAGAGCCCACCCGAATGCTCCCTCCGGGGACGCTCACATTCCGTGCTTCCAGGATGCTCGCGAGCTGCTCGGGCGAAAGGCGAATGCGATCGGCGGTCGCTTCGTCCATTGCGATCGTGATCTGCTCGTCTGGGTCGCCGGTCACGTCGACCTGAAATACTTCGGGAACCGCGAGGAGCGACCGGCGGAGCTCTTCGGCTCGGTCCGCGAGGTACAGAACGTCGGAGGGACCCGTCAGCGCGACGACGACCGATTCGGTGTTGTTGAGCTCGTAGTCGAGGTCCGGCTTGATGGCGGCTTCGGGCATCTCGGCATAGGCGTCGTCGATCGCATCTTGGACGTCGTCCCACACCGGCTGGGTATCGTTGACGGCTTGGCGGAGCTCGACATTGAGGATGGCGATGCCCGACCGAATGGTGACTCGAACCTCGCCGACATCCGCCACTTCCGCGAGTTCGTCTTCGAGGGGCTGCACGACCAAGCGCTCGACCTTCTCGACATCCGCCCCAGGAAACGGAGCGAGGATCAGCCCGAAGCGCGGTCGAAGGCTCGGGTCTTCTTCCCGCGGCATCTGAAACCATGCCGCGACGCCCGCGGCGCTGAGAAGAAGTGCAAGGCCTACCGAGAGCCGAGGCCGTTCGGTGAGGAAACCGAAGAAGCGACCCATGACGCTACTCCGCGGTGGGGGCGGTGGCGGCCTGAGCGGTGGCGGTCACCACGTCGCCCGCGAGAAGATGGGCTTGGCCGCGCGTCACCACGGTTTCGCCGGCATCGAGACCGTCGTACACCACGACCCCGTCGTCCTGCATGGGTCCGAGCCGGAGGAGTGCTTTTTCCACTTGCTGGTCGACGACCCGCCACGCGAAGGGATACTGCCCGGAAGGATCGATCACTGCGGCGAGCGGAACGACGCGAAGGTTCTCGGCTCCCGCCTCCAGGGTGACCTCCACTCCGAGTCCCGCGCGAACGGACGGTCCCGCAGGAATGTCGATGGCCACCGGGTAGAGTCCGCCCACGCCGGCGGCGGATCGGACCACGCGCCGTAGGCGACCTTCGATCTCGGCCGCCCCGAGGGGGTCGCGGGTTTCGAGGCCGGTCGCTCGGATGTTCACGGCTTGACCCGCTTCGAGATGGTCGGCGATGTCCGCTGCGACCTCCACCACCACCTCGAACCCTTCCTTGCCCGCCAGGTTGAGGATCGGCTGGCCGGCGCTCACCACCTCCCCTGGCTCGACAAAGATGTCGGTCACTACGCCGTCGTAGGGTGCGCGAAGAAAGGCCTCGCCGAGCTGACGACGAGACTCGCTGAGGCTCGCTCGTGCGGCCCGTTCCGCCGCTTGCGCCCGCTCGAGGCCCGATTCGGTCTGTTCGCGCGTCGCCGTCGTAACCACCCCTTCCTGATCGAGCCGACGGGTCCGCTCGGTGTCGCGAATCAGCTGCTCGCGCCGCGCGGTCTGCTCATTGACCGAGGCGCGCGCCGCGCGGATGGCGTTCGTGTAACCCCGGCCGTCGATGCGCGCGAGCACGTCGCCGGCGCGCACTTCGTCGCCGACGTGCACCATGCGCGCATTCATCCGACCGCCGATCGCGAACCCCAGCCGCCCGTGCTGCACCGGCTCGATGACCCCGTGCACCACGCCTCGGCGGGGAACGGCCTTGTCTTCGACCGTCGCGGTTTCCACTTGGCGCGCCGTCGTCAGACTATCGGCCGCCGCCACCGGAGACTGGGCGTCCGCTGGGGTAAACGCTGCACTTGCGACCAGGGCCGCCCCGCCCCCGAGGCCGACCAACCAACCCATCCCTGATTTCCACGAGCTCGCCATTGCACACTCCTGACCGCGTTGCGCTTGGGTCTTAGCAGTGTTTAGATACGCGACTAGACGACGTCAAGGTCAATTTGAATACTGTTTAGATTGATCCTATCGTAGAATGAAATGACCACCGCTCGGGCCACATACCACCACGGAGATCTTCAAAAAGCTTTGGTCCGGGGTGCGCTTGAGGTCATCGATGAGAAGGGCGTGGACGGGCTTTCGCTTCGGGCGGTGGCTCGCAAGGCTGGGGTATCGGCGGCGGCGCCGTACCATCATTTCCAGAATCGAGCGGAGCTGCTGGCCGGCATTGCCGCCGAGGGGTTCGAGCTCCTTCATCGCGCTTGCGCAGATGCGAAAGCGGCGACGGACCCCGAGCCAATCGCCCAGCTGACCGCGATGGGAACTGCCTATGCTCGGTTTGCCCTCGCCAATCCGGGGCATTTTCGAGTGATGTTTCGGCCCGAGATCTCGGACCGAACCGAGTTTCCTGCGCTTGAGGCGGTCTCGGCCCCCGTCTTTGAGGAGCTTCGGCAAACCGTCCTCGACTGCCAGACGGCCGGTCACATTCCGCCGGGCGATCACCGACGGGCGGTCATGTTGGCGTGGTCTGCGGTGCATGGGGTCTCGGCGCTGCTGGTCGATGGCCCCCTCCGCGCCGGTTTCGATAAGATCGGCTTTGACGACGACGAATATGGGGAGATCGTTTCGGAAACCCTCAGTTCGATGTTTCTCGGAGCGGCCCGTCACCACCTCGAAGAGGTTGCAGAGGACTCCTGAGAGTGCAATAATACACTGAGAAGATAATCAACGCGGTAGCCGGTCGACAAATGGCAACCACGGACGAAAGCCGTGGACGCAAAGCCACTGACCTAAGGGGATCTCTCCTACGGTTTGAATGGACGCCGAAACGGTTGGCTCCCCAGTCATCGCCAGGAGCCAACCATGCACCGATGGATCGTTCTTATTTCTCTTTCTGCGTGCGCCTCTCTCCCGGGTCCTCAAGCTCCGGTTGCCACCGCCGTCGCGAAGCGGGTGGCATCGGTCGAGTCCGTATCTGCGCAGGACCAAATCGCGGAGGAGCATCAGACCTACCTTGAGGCGTTCGAGGAGGCGCACTCGACCTATCGCGCCCAGATCGACCGTGCCCTCTCCCTGGCCTACCACTCGGATGCGGAAGCCGCGGCGGTGGTTCGCTCTCTTTCGGGGGCGCGCTTTGACGCGCTTCTGGATACGTCCCTCGCGCGCCGTGGTCGCTCGACGGCCGAGCTCGCGAACTACCTTGCTTCCGATCCGGCGCTCTTTTCGATGCTTCGCGCTCGGTATCACGGCAGTGTGGGCCGAGCAGAGGCCGAGCTCGGTCAAATCCACAGTCTCGTGCGGCCCAGCGGGTCGGAGCACGCGGTCTCCTTTTGAGCGCGAACCGTCCCTATCCAGCCGACACTGGTGCTGATGCCCCGACAACAACATCGATGTAGGTTGTTGTCCGCGGAGCTGGGGACGCTTGACCACATTTGCCAGAGAGTCGTCGGCGCTGTGTGACGATTCGATTTCACCGCCGCATCACCCGTGCCTCCGGCTACGTGTTTTTGGCGATATGACGTCGTGCAAGAGCCGTTCGAGTTATCCGAAGGCAGCGGGGTGCGGAAGAACCGTAGGTTGAGTTTGATGGCTCAACGAACGTCTGCGTTTGTCTTCGTTCTTTCGGTTGCCACCGTCGTCGCAGGCTGTGCGGCCGAGCTGGCAGAACCCACGAGCACCGAGGGGAGGAGCAGCGAATCGCTTGCCCAACCCCTCATCCCGGCGTGGGGGACGAGTTCGACCGTCGACTTTGCCACGTGGAATGTGGAGTGGTTTGGCCAGAGCAATCGGGGGCCCACCAACGAAGGCCTTCAGCTCGACAACGTGGCGGGGATTGTGGCGGGCGGAGCGATCGATGTGTGGGCGCTTCAGGAGATTGTGAGCAGTCGCCAGTTCGGAAGACTGCTCGATGAGCTCCCGGGGTATGACGGCATCCTCGCGAACGAGGTGGTCGACGGGCGACGCTACTATTTCAGTGCTGAGCAGAAGCCCGCGTTCGTGTGGCGCCGGGACACGGTCGAGCTCCTGAGCGCTCGCGTGATCCTTGGCGAAGAGCAGTTTGCGTTTGCCGGTCGACCTCCGATCGAGGCCCGAATGCGCGTCCGGGCGGGAGGTCAGACCGCGGAGCTGTACGTGATCACGTTTCACGCCAAGGCCTCCTCGGACCAGTCGAGCTGGGAGCGGCGCCGAACCGGTAGCGCGGTCCTCGCGGACTACCTTGCCCGCGATCGTGCCACCGACCCGGTGGTGCTTCTCGGTGACTTCAATGACGACCTCGACGAGTCGATCCGAAGGCGAAACCCGTCGCCCTATGCGTCGCTTGTCGCGGTCTCGGGCCTTACGGTGGCCACGATGCCGATCTCGCAGGCAAACGAGGGAACCACCGTGACGGGCCGATTTCCACTCGACCACGTGGTCCTCCGGGAGGTCTCGCCGTTTCGCTACGAGATGGATAGTGCAGAGGTGCTTCGCCCGGACGAACGAGTCCCGAACTACGCCTCGACCACAAGCAATCACTTTCCCGTCGGCGTTCGGTTGTCGCTCGGCCCCGTGGGGCTTGGACAGGTGGTAATGAACGAGATCCTCGCGAATGAACCAGGGTCTGACACCCGCCTCGAGTACGTTGAGCTCGTCAATAGCGGAACCGGCGCCGCCGACCTCTCTGGCTGGGCGATCGCGGACGAGCGAAGCATTCGGCACGTGTTTGCTGCGGGAACCAGCCTCGCTCCGGGCGAGGCGTTGCTGGTCAGCGCCCGCGCCGACTACGGGCCGGGAACCGTGCTGTCGTCCACGGGTTCACTTGCGTTGAACAACACCGGCGACACGGCGTTTCTTTTGGACGACGGCGACAATGTCATCGACGAGTTTCGCTGGACGAGCAGTCAAGATGGCGTTTCGTTCACGCGTGAACGGACCGGTGATCTGAGCGCGGCGTGGGTGCGCCACGACGTCTTTGGCACCCCTCGCTCGCCGCTTCGCACCGCCGCTGGTGGAGCGTTTTAGCTCGCCGCTTATGGGGAGATCCGAGGATAGTCTTCGGATTTCTCGATGTCCTCGCTGAGGGAAGTACAGGACCTTGGAACTGTGGCACAGTTCCGTCATGACTCGCTTTCTCTTGATCCTACTTCTTGGTGCAGTCGCGTGCGGCGACGACGACGAGACGTCCCCCGACGCGTCCGGTCCGGATGCGACTGCGGACGCGACCCTCGACGCAACCCCGGACGCGACTCCCGATGCCGATCCTCCCGACGCGACACCGGACGCGGATGCGAACGTCCCCGACGGCGACGCGGACCTCCCGATGCGTGCGGAGGTTCGATTGGTGCACGCTTCGCCCGGAGCTCCCGAGGTCGACCTCGCGGTCGTCGGCGGAGACGTATTGGTCGATGCGCTCGCCTACGGTTCGGCGTCCGCTTACGCGATGGTCGATCCGGGCGACGTCATGGTTGAACTTCGGCTCGACGCGGATGACTCGGTGGTCCTCACCGAGACGCTGACGGTGGCCGCGGGTGGCACCTACACGGTTGTCGCCGCGGGGCTCGCGGGCGGCGTGGCCGACGACGAGCTTCGTCTTCTGTCGTTGGAAGAAGGCTTCGCTGCGCCGGGAGCCACCGAAGCGATCATCCGGGTGGTGCACGCGGGGGCGGATGCGCCGGCGGTGGACATCGACCTCGGACTCGATGGGGTCGATGTTCCGAACCTCATGCGCTTCGCCGCGACCCCGGAGGCCGGGGTGCCACTGGACATCACCGCACCGACGCGACTCGAGGTCGCAGCGGCGGGCGGGGCAGGCATTTCGACGTTCACCGTCGACGGATTGGCGGCAGGCGCCGAGGTGTTTGTCATCGCCACGGGCCTCGCGGCGGAACTGCCGCGGCGGGACGAGGGCTTTTCGCTCCTCGCGGTGTTGCCGTCGGACGGAACGAGTTCGCCAACCGCGTGGGTTCGGCAGGACCCCCGGGTATACGCGCTTCACCTCGCGCTCGACGTGAATAACGTGGACGTGTTCGCCGGTCCCACCGAGCTCGTCGATGACCTGGCGTTCGCCGGGTTTGCCGGCCCGGTCCAGGTGTCACCCGCAGCCGGCGTCACCCTGGATGTGTTTCCGACGTCCGCCGGCAGCATGCGCCCTGCGGGCATGCCGGCCGCCTCCGACATGGTCGGCGACCTCGAAGCCGGAGAGCGCTACCTGTTCGTGGCCACCGGCATCCTCGGCGATGCGACGGACCCCTTCCAGATCGTCGCGGCTCGCGAACGAATGGAGCCGGATCCGGCGGCGATCGATCGGCCGCGCGTGGTCGCAATCCATGCCGCTCCCGACGCCAACATGAATGTCCAGACGATGCGAACCGGCGTGCCGCCGGGCGCGTTTACCGTCGTATCAGCGCTGACCCCGATCGTCTACGCCATGCCCACCGCCGAAGAGGGTATCACCCTCGACGAGACCGGCATGGTCATCTTCGGCGTAAGCGACCCCGGCGAGGCCGCGCCCGATGTGGCGTTCGACCCGTTTGACTTTACGGGAGGCTTCGCTCGCTATTTCCTCACCGCCGGCGGCGCGGTCCAACCAACGACTCCACCGATGACGCCTCGTCCTCTAGTTCGGCTCGTCGTGGTCCGTGCGACCGATGACCACGCGTGGACCGCGACAGTGCTCAATGTTCCGGGAACGTAGTCCGGCTGAGAGGTGAGCCGTTCGGGACGGCTGTTGTAAGGGGTTATTGAGATTCGATTCTCTTGTTCGGAACTGCGGCGTAGATTTCGAGCAACTGGAGCACCCTTGAGTCGATAACCCTCATGCTAGCCAGGATGGCCCACCGCTGGGGGAGAAGACATGAGATACAAACGCAATTGGGGATGGTCGGTTTGCTTTGGCATGGCCGCGCTCAGTGTAGTTGGCCCGCTGACGATAGGTTGCTCACTGCTGGTGCCGGATATCTCGTTCGCAGACCCTGACGATGGAGGTGCCGATGCTCAGCCTGATGGTGCTGTGCCCGACCAACCGCTGACTGTGGTACGACGGGCACCTGACGATGGTGCAGTGGACGTTGCACCGGACGGAACGCTCACTGTCGAGTTCAGCGCGCCTCTCGACGAGTCGTCCATCGCTGGAAGCGTGGAACTCAACCTCGTGGCCCCTAGTTCCGTTGGCCTCGAGGTGGACCTCTCATTGGACGCTACGCGCCGAACTCTGCTTATTCAGCCTCGCGACCGGATGCCGGTTACCGCTCTGGTTGAGATTGTGATCAACGACACGATTCGGGGAGAAAGGAGAGAGCGACTGCCAAATACGGAACGGTGGTCGTTTTCAGTCCGCGACGGACGGTGGACGGAACCTGTCGAAGTTGCAGTGTTCCAACGCGGTCTCGACCCGGGTCTTTCTCTCGCAGTGGTTCCATCGGGCACCGCGCACCTGGCCTGGCAACGATCAGATGGGAACGGAGCGACGTCGGTTTGGGCGTCGCGGTATGACAGAACAGGCTGGTCCGTGCCTGAGCGCATCGGGAATAGCAGTGACAACTTCCATGATCCGAAGGTGGCAGTGAGTTCGGATGGAACCGCTCTCGCGATATGGAGCGAACGGGACGATACGCTCGTAAATCCTCCGGAACCAGAAGATCAGGGCAACCTATGGGTGAACGTATTTCGCCCCGCTACCGGTTGGGGGGAGCAAGAGCGGGTGCCAGTCGAGGGCGAACGGGTCTTTGAATACGATGTCGTTTTCGAGAGTGATGGAGACGCAACGATCGTTTACGCCCAGACTGACGGTTCGATCTTTTCCCCAGGAACGAGATCTCACATTGGGGCTACTCGACTCGTTGCCTCCGGGGGCTGGAGCGATGGCCAGCGGATAGAACAACGCGAGGATCAAGGCGCATTTACTCCGCGCGCGACGGTCGATTCCAACGACGACGTCGTTGTGGGATGGCTCCAATCGGACGGAACGGAGACCAGTCTCTGGGGAGCGCGCTATTCGGAAGCCTCCGGTTGGGTGAGTCCGCGCTTGTTGGAGTCGGAGCCCGGGCGAGTTGGAGGCTTTGATCTCGGAGCCGATGCGGTTGGAAACGTCAGAGCCGTGTTCAACCAAGGTACGCCTCCACAGCCTGCATCGAGGTCCTCTCTTTTTACCGTGGTGGCCGCCGGAACGGCTTGGCTTGGTCCCGAGTCTATTGCTGCCGACAATGCTGGCCCTCCTCGTTTGCGACTTACTTCGAGAGGAGACGGCCTTGCGGTTTGGGTCAGTGTCAACGGTGTGTTTGCCACAACCTTTTCCCTGGCCGCTGGTTGGGCTCCCGTGTCGGAGGTTGCGGTAGGAGCGGCAACGCGGGTCAGAGTAGCGTTAGACGCCAACGGAAACGGAACTGCTGCTTGGAGCGGTGACGACGGCGTTTCGGTACGGAGGTATCGGCCCCTACTCGGGTGGGGACCCCTTGACGTACTGGCGCCCATCCGTGCTGAAGCGCTCGAGACCGCGTCGGATGACAACGGTAGGGTGGTGCTGACGTGGGCGGAGCTAGACACTTCTCAAGATGTCGTGAGGATCAGAGCCGTCGTCTTCGAGTGAGTCTCGGACGATGGCTGTCGGCCCCATCGATGTCCGCCAAGTCTCATTTTGCCGTTCTCAGCTTTGGTCGGCGGCTGACGTAATGCTGAGGATTCGAATCAGAACCCTGGAGTGGGTGGTGGCATGCACTGAGTCGTCACTCCGAACGCGGTGTGGCAAACTCTTCGGGTGTTGGACGGTCTAGCACCGGTCGCAGGCTATATCCCGGTGCGCCGCCTTGCGCGCGGCGGCATGGGCGAGGTTCAGCTTGCCGCGAAGGCACAAGGCACGTTTCGGCAGCTCTTTGCGATCAAGCGGCTGCTTCCGCACTTGAGCGGCGAAGCCGAGTACCGGGAGATGTTCTTGAACGAAGCTCGGCTCGCCGCGCTGGTGAATCATCCGAATGTCATCTCGGTGATCGACGTGGGCGAGGACGAGCACGGCCCGTTTTTGGTGATGCCGTTTCAGCCGGGCCTCAGCCTGAAGCGGGTGCTCGAGCGGGCGGCAAAGGACGATCGGCCGCTGCCGCTCCGAGTGGCCTTGTCGGTAGCCCGCGACATCGCGGCGGGTCTCAGCGCCGCCCACACCGCGCGGGACTTTCAGGGGAACTCCTTGGAGATCGTTCATCGGGACCTCTCTCCGCACAATGTGATTCTCGGCTGGAGCGGAGATGCCCTTCTCACTGACTTCGGCATTGCCAAGGCGGTGGGCGAGAGCAAAACGACGACCGGATACCTCAAGGGCAAGGTGTCGTATATGTCGCCGGAGCAGCTTCGGATGGAGAAGCTGGATCCGCGCTCGGATCTTTTTTCTTTGGGGATCATTCTCGTGGAGATGCTGACGCTGGAACGGCTCTACTCGGTATCCTCCGACAGTCGAGGCGTCGCCTGCATTCTCGATGACCCGCCCCCAGATCTGGGCGACCTTCGACCCGACGCTCCGGTGGAACTCGTGGAGCTTACGTTCGAGCTCCTCGCAAAACGCCGCGAGGAACGTCCGATGTCGGCGGACCACGTCCGGGCGAGGTTCGAAGACATCATGTCGCTTCCCGAAATGGAGTCGCACGCCTCCGCGGCACAGTTCCTCGAGGAGCTTGCGCCGGATCTCCACGAAGACGAGTGGCGGATGCTCAAGGAGGCGGAAACCCAGTCGGCGCAGCACACAAGAAGTCGGCCTTCGCGCGGCTGGTGGGGAGCTGGAGCAGCCGTCGCGTTGATCGCGCTCGGCCTTGCCGGCTGGCAGTGGGGACATGGGGAGAACGCGGACGCGGTGCCCCCTAGCCATGCGCCGACGCTGGCGAACGAGGTCTCGGTCGCCCCCCGCGAAGCGCCGGCGCCGGGGGGGACCGTGTCGGAGTTGGAGGAGCCCGAGCCGCGAGCCGCGCTTCGTGAGCCTGCGCCGATGGTGGCGCCGTCCGCTTCATCGTCCGTTTCCCCGCCGCCATCGATGAACCGACGTTCTGCGCCGGCGACCGAGGTGAACGCGACACCGGAGGCGGCGAACGAGCGGACTCCTCGAGCGTCCACGCGCCCGGTCTCGGAGATGCGGGGGGCATTGCGACGGCCGCGCGCTCCTCGACCGCAACCGCCCGCGGAGACGAGGGCCGCGCCTCCCCGTGAGCCGAGCCCCGCGTCGTCGATGTGGAGGGTCGGTTGGTAGCGCCAAGTTTGGCGATGATGCGAGCACAACGGACTCTGCTTCTCGTGGTGATCCCTCTTCTTGCCGCACTCGCAGCCGGCTGCGACCGCCAGACGGTACGGGTCGTGATCGAGGCGGATGAGGCGTTCATTCGTAGCGTGCGGTCGCTTCGCCTTCGCGTCGGATCGTTCGACGAACGGCGAGACGCAGGCGTACTTCGATGGCCTGCAACTCTCCCCGTGCACCAACGTTCGGGCTCCACCGGATTCCAGCTGGTGGCGGAGGCAGACACCAACGGCGGAGTTGCGAGGCTTTGCGCCTACACTCAATACGGCGATGCGACGCGGGTGCTTCGTCTTCGGTTTCCCTCCGACTGTGTGGGGACCTGCGTTCGCGACTGCCTCGACACGGTCGCGACGGACGATCCGGCCGATAGTCCGGTGGCCGCTGTCTGCGCGCATGATTTTTCGACCTGCGAGCGATCCCTTGCGGATGGAGGCCCCGACGCAGGGACCGATGGCGAGACCGATGCGTCGTCGTCGATTCCGGCGCCTCAGTTGCTGGGGCCGGAAAACGGCGTGGCCACGGGCGCAGTCCGACATGCGCCATCGCTGCGTCCCCTCTTTCGCTGGGCGCCGGTGAGTGGCGCGACCTCGTACCGGCTGGAGATCACGGATTCACCAGGGGCCGAGTTCGGAGGCGAGCAGCGAAGCGAGACGGTGAACGAGGCGATGTACCAGCCCCCAGAACCGCTCGCGGTGGCCACGAGCCGGGTGGTCGGTCGTCGGTACTTTTGGCGCGTGCGGTCCTGCGATGCCGATGGCTGCGGGCTCCCGTCATCCGTCTGGTACGTGGACGTGGGTCGGAGCCGCGCCGATCTCAACGGCGACGGTTTCGATGACCTCGCGATCGGAGCGCCCCGGAGCTGTTCCGGAGCCGGCACGCCCAGCGCCGGAAACGTGATCGTCCACTTCGGACAAGCCGCGATCGATGCCGGGTTCTTTTCGAGCTCCGATCAGGTGCTGGTGTCGCCGACCACGCCGGGGAGCGACCTCGATGACTCGTTTGGCGCCGCCGTGGCGGCCGGAGATCTGGACGGGGATGGCGTTGCCGACTTGGTGGTGGGTGCGCCGGATCGGGACATCGACGCCAGCCGGGGCGATGACCGGGGTCGGGTGTTTGTCTACCAAGGGCAGCCCGAGGGGGGGCTGATGCTCCGTCAGGTACTTGCGCCACCCGCCGCGAACAATGCGCCGCGCGCTCGCTTCGGCATGAGCCTGGCGCTCGGGGATGATGACGGCGATGGCGATAAAGAGATCTTCGTTGGAGCACCTGGCGAAGTCTGTGGTGCAGCCTATCGCTTTCGCTTCGAGGAAGGATTCGAGTTTCAAGGCGATCGCATCGACTGCACCCCGGGAAGCACGAACTTTGGGTGGCGAATGGCGAGCGCAGACCTTGATGCCGACGGTCGATCCGATTTGGTGGTCACGAGTGGGTTTCAGCCCCAAGCATCCTCGGACACCGCGTCGATCGTGTACGCGACGGGAGACCGAACGCGAATCGGGCCGCCCGGGTTCTTCGAGGCGGTCGCGGTCGCGCGGCGCGCGCGGGTCCCCGCAAGAGTGGTGCTTGGGGCGACCTCGGTGGACATCGATGTCGCCACGCTCCGGAGCCGCCCTGCGGTCATCGGAGGGCAGCCGTTCGAGGGTCCAGACGGCGGTGGGTTCGGTCTTGCGCTCGCGGCCGGAGACCTCGATGGAGACGGTCAGGATGAGCTTGTCGGGTCCGCCCCGTTCCTTGAGGCGACTCCACCGTCCAACGGCGTCGGCCGGTTTTGGGTGTTCGCGGCATCGACGGGAGCGCTCTTATCGAGCGAGAACGTGGCGGGCGTGGTGGAAGGCGAAGGGACGAGCCGACCCGGGTACTGGTCTCCCCGCCTCGGCACCGGGCTGACGGTGCTCGACCTCGACGGAGATGGAGCCGCCGAAGTGATCGCGAGCGCGGAGCAGGGAGCGGAGCCCGACGGAAGCAACCCCCAGGACGCACCGAATGTGCGCGTCTATCGCTGGGACGGCGGTGATCTGGCGGAGAGCGGCCGGATCTTCGACTTCGTTCCAGGGGGAAGACCGGTGCTCTCGCTGGTGAATGGAATACAGTACGACGAGCTCGACTTCGACGTCTGCACCCCCTGAGCTGACCAGTCGCCTGAACGCGCGCGGGACATGTAATGGAGCGGCGGGTCAGGGTCCGTACCATGGGCCCGGCCTGGCGCGACCTCCGAGGGAGTTCCTTCAGGCCGAAAACGGTGAGGTGTGGGTAGGCGTGTGGACTCCGTCAGGACAACCCCTGGATGTGCCGCGGGGTTATCGGCATCTCGATGGGGCGATCGGTTAGAATCACGGGCTGAATGCTCAGGTCGAGCCCAAGCGCGCGAGCCGAGTGGAAGGCTCTCCTGGGGTGGGCTTGCTGCGCGCTTCCTTGGGTTGCGCTCCTGACGGCGGTTGGGGACATCCGCGCGGTCGCCCAGGATTCGTCGACCGAGACTGCGCGTCAGCTGTTTGAAGATGCGGCAGTGGCGGCGGACGCGGGGCGTCTCGCCGAGGCGGAGTCGCTCCTCGAGCGGTCGCTGGCGCTCGCGCCCCGAGCCTCGACGGCGTTTAACCTCGCGGCGGTCCACCACGAAGCAGGGGAGGATGAACAGGCCGAACGAATGATCGGAGAGATTCGACGCGGGGACTACGGGGATGTTCCCGATGCGGTCACCGAGCGGCTCGATGGACTTCAAAGCGTGGTGCGAAGTGGCCTCGGGCGGCTCCAGCTCGAGGTGGACGGGGCCTTCGACGCAACGCTGACGGTCTTGGTCGACGGCGAGCGTTGGGGCGAAGTCGTGGGTGCGTCGCGTGAGCTGTACCTTGCGCCCGGGCGTCGAACGGTCGAGGTGTCGGCGGGCGAGCAGCAGCAGCGACGTACGGTCCGAATTCTCAAAGGACGCAGCACCACCGCGGAGGTGATCTTCGAGGTCCTGTCGGTACGTGCTCCCCGGGCGGAGGAGTCGGAAAGCAGCTGGGGCGTGTGGCTTGCCGTCGGACTGGGAACGGCGGTGGTCGCGGGACTGATCGTCGGCGCGGTGTTTCTCTTCGCCCCGAGCCAAGAGGAAGATCCGGTGTGGGGAAGTGCGGAAGCCCTTGGAGGTGGGCTATGAACCTTCCTCGCGCGGGAGAAGAAGTCATCGAGAGCGGCCCCGTCGAGACAGACCCCGTCAAGGGTCTCATTCCGGTGGGTGATGGTCCGTACTGAGGCGTGGCGGCAGTTCGCCGAAGGTGAGCTTGTCGCGGGCGTGCCTCCCAACGACCCCTTGCACCTTTGGGTCGGCTGGGCCCGCGGGGAAGCGGTGTCGGATGCGGCCCAGCGGTTCGAAAAAGCGGCACGGGCGTCCGGGAGCTCTACTGAAACGGTGGAGTCGGCGCTCGCCGGCGCGATGTCGATGTTGGAAGAGGGCGACATCGAAGGGGCGGTGCGGGGTGCGCGGAGGGCAACCCGGATGGCGAGAAGCGAAGCCGACCCCGAACTCGAGTTTTTAGCGCTTGTCGTGATGGCCCGGGTCCGGCGCTGGTCGGGCCGGCCGATGTTGGCGCGAATCATTCTTCGCTCGCTCGTGGATCGGGCGCCGTCTTCGTTTCGGCGGTGGATGACATGGGAGTGGATCCTCTGCGGCGCATCGACCGCGTTGTTCACCGATGCGGGGACCGCACCGCACGCGGTGCGCCTTCACTCGGTGCCCGCGGAGCCCGCCGATCCGGAGTGGTTTGCGGGATGGGAGATGGAGTGGCGCGAGCATCAGCCGCACCGGCGAGACCTCCGTGCGCTTCGAAGCCTGTGGGAGCCGCTCGCCAATCTCGACGAGCCCTTTGCCCTCGGCCATACGCACGACGTGCCGCGGGGGCTGTTTGGCCCGGCGGGCATCGACGGGGCCCTCGTTCTCGTTCGGCCCGACGCAGCGGCCCGTCGCTTTGCGCGGCGCGTCTGGCCGTCCGCGGTCCTCGGCCGCCGGGGAGGCGATGCGGTGTACGACCTCCGAGAAATCGATCGCCCCCGAAATGCGACGCTGCTCACTCGGTTGGCGTTTGCCGGCGCTCAAGGAATCGGAACGGCCTCGTTGTTCGAGCAGGTGTACGGCTTTCCCTTTGTCGCCGGACGGCACAGCAACTCGCTTCGAGTGCTGCTCCACCGGGCGCGCAAGTTGGTCGAACCGTGCGCGAGCATCGAGCGCTCGCAGGATCAGCTTGTGCTGCGTTGCCGGCAAGCATTCGTCCTCCCGGATCCTTCGACGGCGGTTCATGAGGACTCGAATCTTGTCGAGGTTCTCGCCGCCGCCGGAGCGGGCCGGAGCTCGACCGACATCGCGGAACACCTCGGCGTGCCGCGGCGGACCATCCAAGACTCACTGCGGCGCCTCGTCGATTCCGGGGTGTGCCGAACGAGCCGGAGCGGCAAGCGCACCCTCTATTTTCTTGAAGACTCGATGCTTCACACGAAGACCAGCGCCACCGGACACGCCGGATAGGCACGGGCGAAGTAATGGCTGGCCGCCGCGCCTGCTCGCTATGGTGGATTCGTGCCGAAGAAATCCTTGCTGCTATGCGTTTTGTGCGCGGGTGGATCGCTCGCGGGGTGCGCTGGCGAGATTCACGAGGCTCGACCCGCGGGCGGAGGTGGCTCCGTCCGGCCGATGGACGCTCCACCGGTGGGGGCCTCCGCCGAGGCGATGGTCTCGGGCATTCGCCGCCTCAGTCCGACCCAGTACTCGAACGCCGTCTCCGAGCTCTTTGACGGCCGGCTCTCCGTCGGTCGCTTCGACACGCCGGAGCAGCTCTTTCTCGCCGCCGAGAACGCCGCCGTCGAGAGCGTATCGGCGCTGCCCGAGCTTCTTCCATGCGTCGCCGATGCGCCCGACGACGCGTGTGTGGACCGCTTTGTCGACGAATATGTGGCTCGCGCCTATCGACGGCCGGTGACTTCCGCGGAGCGCGAGGGCTATCGAACCGCTTACCAAGACGCTCGACAGGAGTTTTCGCCGGAGGAGTCCTTCGCGGTGCTGGTGCATCAGCTCCTTCAGTCGGCGCCGTTTGTCTACGTTGCGGAGGTGGGCTCGGGGCCACCGGTGGATGGAATCATCGCCCTCGATGACTTCGAGATCGCCACTCGAATCGCACTCCTTTTTCGCGACTCGATCCCCGACGGCGAACTTTGGACCGCTGCGGTGGACGGGCGCCTCCACGACAAGGAGGAGATCGAACGCCAGGTTCGGCGGCTTCTCGTGGCGGATTCGGGCCCGTTCCTTCGAAGCTTCGTTTGGGAGTGGCTCCACCTTGCCCCCGAGCTGCTCAAAGACTCGCCGGACTTCACATCGGCATTGGGGCAATCGTACGAGGAGGAGCTCTTGCGCCTGTTTCAGTACGGCCTCGCCGAGGGGTTTTCGGTGCAGGACCTTCTCTCGGTGCAGCGCATGCCCGTCAACGCGGAGCTCGCGAGCGTCTATGAGGTGACCGACTTTCAGCCGGGAGCGGATGGCTGGGGCGTAGTGGACCTGCCGCCGCGCTACCAAGGGATCCTCGCGCGCCCCCACTTCCTCGCGAGCCACGCGGGCCCCGCGGACTCAGCCCCGGTCAAACGGGGAGAGACCATCATGGTGCAGTTCCTGTGCTCGGCGCCATTGACCGCTCCGCCCTGTGCGACCGCTCGGGAGCCGCAGTATCCCGCGCTCAGCACCGCTCGGGAGAAGTCGGAGATCCTCCAGGGTTCCGATCCGTTCTGTGCGGCGTGCCACGCGCAGATCGACAACATCGGCCTCGCCCTCGAACACTACGATGCGGTTGGGTTCTGGCGCGTCGACACGCCGCCGCACGAGGGCAGTCAGCCCATCGACGCGAGCGGGTTCATTGCAGAGAGCGGTGACCTCGGGCGGACAGATCTGGCGGGCGCCACATTTGACGGCGCTCCCGAGCTTTCCTCGCTCCTGAGTTCGAGCGTCGACGTTCAGCGGTGCGTGACCCAGCGGTTTTATGGCCATGCCGCGCGGCGGACCCGCGAGGCCGAGCTCGATGCCACGCTGGTCGACGAGATGGTTCGCTTCGTTGAAGGACGGGAGGGGAGCCTCGAGAGCCTGTTCCTGAGCATCACCCAGGCCGACGCATTTCAGTACCGACAGCTGGAGGAACCGTGACAGACCGAGTTCGAACGATCGGCCGCCGCCGCCTGCTGCAGGGAGCGGGCGCCGCGGGCCTCGCGCTTCCGTTTCTCCAATCTCTTCAGGCGCCGGAGCGGTCCTCGGCGCAGCCTTCGCGTCCGCCACTCCGGCTGCTTGTGGTCTATCACGGGCTCGGCACGATCGTGGATCAGTGGCGTCCGGCGACGGTCGGTCGGGATTACGAGCTTTCGCCGCTCCTTGCTCCGCTCGCCCGTCACCGGGATGACATGCTGGTGCTGTCGCGGATCGAGAATCAGATGATCCAGCGCCTCAAACGGGGCGAGATGCACCATACGGACGGGGCGTACACGCTCTTCACCTCGCAGCCGATGGCCGGAATGATCGATAGCGGAGGGCGCCTTACGGGTGTCGATACGGTGGATGGGATTCCTCCCATCGGGCCGTCGATCGATCAGGTCCTCGCCGAACGCGTATCCAACGGTCCGGGTCTTCGACGATCGGTGCATCTTGGCGTCGGCGGGCCTTTCCCGGGCGAGTATCAGACGTTTTGGCGTTCCACCGGCCCAGGAACCACCGAGTGGATCCCCAACGAGGTGGATCCTCAGACGGCGTTCGACACGCTCTTTGGCATGGTCGAGATCGAGGAAGGACGGCCGCCCACCTTTCAGGAGCGCCTTCGCGCGCGGTCGGGCAGTGTGCTCGACTCGGTTCGGGAGAGCTACCGGGCGCTCGAACAAGCGGTGCCGATGGAGGACCGGCTGGTTCTTCAGAACCATGCCCAGCAGCTTCGGGACCTCGAGCAGAACCTGCAGATCAACATCAACTACACCGAGGGGTGCCAGCGCCCGGAGATCAATCTACCGGGCGGGTTCGAGCCGTTTGCCGATGAGTGGGCGCTTCAGAGCTCGGAGAATCAGTTCGACATTCTCACGATGGCGCTCGCCTGCGACATCACGCGGGTGGCTACGCTTCAGTTCACCGGGCTGCACTCGCATCGCTTCAGCGACATCCCGAACTACACCATCCCCGCACCGGGATTCAGCGACTGGCATGCGATGGTCCACAACGATCAGGGGGCCAGCCTCGGGGACGGGTTGTTCCGAGGCTTCGAGTGGTTCAGTCACCGCATGGCGTCGCTCATCGACCGATTGAAGGCGGTCCGCGAGGGATCGGGCTCGATGCTCGACAATACGATCGTGCTCTGGATGAGCGAGTTCGGCGATGGGGGCGGCCACACCGTGCAGGACCTTCCGGTCGTGTTGTTTGGGGGCCCGATTCGAAAAGGCGAGCACATCGACTGCTCGGGCCGGAGCACCAATGAGCTGTTTGTGGCGTTGGCAGAGCGGTTTGGGGTGACGCTGGACGGGTTTGGTCTGACGTCGTTCGGCGGGGACTCGTTCTATCGCGGACCGATCCCGATCGCCTGACCTTGGTCGCGGCTTCGCGTGCGTCAGTCTGCCGGTGGTTCTTGGGTGGCCGCGGCCCTTCGAAACGTGTCGAGGGTGGATTCGTCGAACAGGACGAAGCGGATTTCGTCGAGGTTCCACGGGTCCGCGGCTGCCCGGACCGCGATCGCGGCCGCCTTGGCGACGGGAAATCGGAATACGCCGCAGCTGATTGCGGGAAGGGCCAAGGAGCGGATCTCCAAGCGATCCGAGGCCATGCGGAGCGAGGCGTGGAATGCGCTTTCGAGGAGCGCGGAGGCGTTTGGATCGGTGCCTCGAGGGCCCACCGCGTGGATGACGAAACGGGCGGGGAGGTTGTACGCGCCAGTCATCACCGCGTTTCCCGTCTCGCAGCGAACGCCGGGGCGAAGTTCGGGAAGACGAGCGCATTCTTCGACCAAGCCAGGCCCCGCCGCCTCGTGAATGGCGCCGTCGACGCCGCCCCCGCCAAGCATCCATTCATTGGCCGCGTTGACGATCGCATCCACCGCTTGCGTGGTGATGTCACCTTGGAGGTATCGAAGGATCATCGGAGATGGGGGGATGGATGGGTCTCGCCTGGCGGGAGTTCGCGAGCCCAATCGCGTGATTTGGGTCTTAGAAGTCGTGGTGGGGAAAAAAGTGAGCTCGTCCCCTACCAAGATTCGGAGCCGGGTTCGCCTTTGATGGGTCCGGTGAGGTTTGCGGTGACCCATCCTCCGTAGAAGCCGCCCGGTTGGGGGCGGACGCGTTCGTCATCGAGGTAACACTCGAGAACGGTGGGGTAGAAGCAGAGCTTTCCCGCGAGTGCTTGGTAGGGCTCGTAGGGATCGGGATAGTCCCAGGCGGCGTTGGCAAGCGGCGCGCCCGTGACCTGCACATTCCAGTAACGGCTCGGTCCCTTCCACTCGCACACCGATGCTCCGCGGCCTTCGCTCAGGTACTCCATGCGAATGTCCCGCTGCG
>JBCCZL010000046.1:0-27316 GCA_039187775.1 Myxococcota bacterium | reverse complement strand
GTCGGCGCGGCTCGCGCCCGAAAGCACCACCTTCCCACGGCCTTCTCCCTCCAGCCGTCCTCGCGGTACGTCGAGTACCGCTGCGGCGTCTTCCCGTCCGAGGTCCGCGGGAATCCAGCACTTTCGAACGCGATCCATCACCTCTGGTGACCGATCCGGGCCAGCCGTCGACGGTTGGAACAACTGACGAAGACCGTCGACTGGCGTAGCGGTTAAGGACAGCGGAGGTCGCGCACTCGGATTCGGTTTTCACGACTCTCGAGGCTTGCCCGGTAGAAGAGTGTCAGGCGTCCCTGGCGTTCCACGATGGCTGGTTCTTCGAGAAATACCTCGTCCTCGGCGAACTCGAGAACTCGCTCGGATCCGAGTTCGCCGTCGTGGTCGAGCTCGGCGATGTAGAGACGGCACTCTCCCGCGTCGCAGCGGGATGATGCGAGGACGAGCCGGTCGCGTTGTTCGATGAGAGTGAGATCGCGGTGGCGCCCATCCGCGACGAGCATGGAGGGCTCCTCGAATGAGCGATCGCGCACCCGAATGTGCACGAGCCCAGTTTCTCGGAGTGCAGCCACGATGAGATGCCCATCGCTTTGGGGTACGACGACAGCTTCGGCGAAGCCCTGGTCGAAAACGGGAGAGACCAGCTGCGGATCGGTGGTCGCGCCACGCCCGTCGATGTGCCGAAGGGCGAGAGATGTGTCGTCTTCCTCCACGCTCACGCCTACCACCAGTAACGCGTCGCGGTCGGACACGCTCCACGTGGGTGGCGTAGTGAGAGAGCCGCGTTCGTAGATGACCTCGCTCGCGGGACGTTCGCCGCCGAGCGTCTCAAGACTCACCGGGCCCGCGCGGGTTCCCGAACCGGCGACCCACGCGGCGAGCTGAGCCCCGTCGTCCAAGACCGCGACTGCAGGATCGGTTCCTGTGCAGCCGATGTCCGGGTCGCTTGGAACCTTCGCCGCGCGCAACTCTCGGTCGATGCTCACGACCTCGGGGCCATCGACGCCGCAGAGCACGATCGTAGTTTGACCATCGCGTTCGGCCGTCCCAACCCCGCGGGGCACCGGCGTCGTCGTCAGCTCCACGCTCAGAGCCGGCTGTAGCGCCGGGTCGAGCGCAAGGCCAAACAGGTTTGGCGCTTGGCGTCGAAGGTCGAGGCTCTGCCGCCACACGAGGAAGTAACCGTCACTCCTCGGATACGCGGCTTCCACGTGGGGGACCGAGCCCCTCGACGTTAGGCGCCACCAGATCGCGTGCCCGCTCGCTGCACGCCGGGACAGGCTGGACGACTTCGGTCCGACCCCCACAGCCAAACAAGGCAAACGCAATGACGGCCCAGCGCACCATCCGAATGTGGGGCCGATCGGCCAGAGCTGATGGATGGAGGTGTGATTTGTCGAATTATTCAACTATTCCGGCTCTCGTTCCTGACCGACCTCGACTCCGAAGTCGACCGAACGTGGCCCTCGAAGTCGACCGACCTTACCTGCCGAAGTCGGACGGGGGCGTTTCACTCTGCTCTGACCGAGATCGAATGCGATATGGTGGCGGACGAAGTGCGGATCAGGCCTGGAGTCCAGATCGTGTGCGCGCTTCTCGTATGCGGCTGCGACGAGTGCGGTAACTCCGCATCTTCTGAGCTTACCCTCGCGGCAGACCTCGTCGAGAGTACCGGAGAGCTTGTCGCTGATGATCGAGGATGTCGTGCGGGAGCCGGTCGACCATTCGAATCATCGGACGCGCCCTGCGCATGCTGGCCGGGGTATGGGGGTTCGCCTGACCGATGCCTGGACGTCGATGAGTGCGCGACCGAGGAACCTTGCCCATCGGGGGCCGAATGTGTCAACACGGCTGGCGGCTTCTATTGCAACTGTTCCGCCAATAGCTGTCGCTCAAATGTGGGGTGGGCGATCTCGATCGGTGGGAGCGAAGAGGACTCTGTGAACGACGTCGCCGTGCGAGACTCGAGCGTCGCAGTCGTCGGCACGTTCGGCGGACAGCTGCCCGCGCCGTGGAGCGTCGAGAGCGTCGACGAGTTTAGCGATGGATTCCTGACCCTCTTTCTTAATCGCGCGCGAGTCTCCACAACCCGCCTCGGCGGCGCCGATCTGGATCGAGCGACGGCCGTCACGTTCACGGCTGGCGAGATCTTGGTGACCGGGGAGTACCGGGAAGGCTTCTCGCACGGCGCCCGTACATTGCGAGTTGGAGAATACGGCAGAGGAGGCTTCGTGGCCGCATTCGATGTCGATGGTTCGCCCGGGTGGGCGCGTGATCTCGAACGCATCGAAGATCAGGTCGAGGTTTTTCAAGTCGCCGCCGCGAAAGACGGCGGAATCTACGTCGGCGGACGTCTTGGTGGGCTATCCGGTCTTCCTTTCTGCTCTCGATTCTCGTCCGACGGCGAGCACGAGTGGATCACCTCTTTGCCGGGTGATGGATACGTCGCTTCGCTGGCCGTCGAGTCGGGCGAGGTGGTCATCGCGGGTCGATTCGAAGGAAGCCTGACCGTTGGGAGCACCGAGCTCGCCAGCGCCGGAGGAACTGATGGATTCCTTGTGTGGCTCGATTCGGAGGGGCGCGTCCAGCGGGGCATCCGAGTGGGGACGTCGAAGAGTGACGCGTTGGATGCGGTTGCGCTCACCGCCGACGGTGCAGTCGCTGCAGGCTTCTTCGGTGGACAGCTCGAAGCGGCCGGCCGCACGCACACGGCAGCCGGCGAGGCAGACCCCTTCGTGATGTGGGTCGAGCCCACGGGCTCGATTACGCGATTCCAACGCATAGCGACCTCTGGCTTAGGCCGCGTGATGGGTGTCGGAGCGCGTGATGATGGAATGGTCGTTGTGACCGGGTCCTTGAGCGGCGAGCTCGGAACCGACCCGATCACCGACGTCGGCGGGGCTACGCAAGGCTTTGTTGTCGTCGTCGAGCCAGGCGGCGCCATTCGCAACCTGGCGGTGTTGCGCAGCGCTTCGATTGCGCATCCGAGAGCGCTTGCGCTCGACGGTCGCCGTGCGTGGGTGGGCGGGCTCTTTCGCGGCAATCTGGACTACCCAGGCGGCCGGCTCGCCACCAATGGCGATGCTGATGGCTTCCTCGTCGAGCTTGCGCTACCCGCCCCGTAGCAGTCGCGCTGGTTCGCAATGGGTTACCGTTTTTGATGGATTTCGAGCTTCAGACCGAAGTGATCGGAGATGAAGACGCCGGTCGGTGATGGCTGCTGCCCGAGGATTTCGATGGATTTGGGTTGGAACGATGGGGTGCGGAGGAAGATGCGGTCGTATCGCACGCGCTTCCAGTGAACGAGAACCAGGGACCGGTCGTCGATTGGCGCCGCCGCCGGAGGACGCGGCCGCCAACGTTCGGCCTTCGGATCAAATGCCTGCCACATCAAGGATCGCGGCGAAGCTAGCACGAATACCGGAGGATGCTCCAAGCGCAGAACGGCGCAACTCCAACGCAGGACGCGGATCCCGAAGAAGGCTATTCGCAGGCGCTGGGGTCGGCGTAGCCGAAGGCGATGTAGCGAATCCGATGACCCCCGGGAAACTTGTCGTCGGCAGTGCGAGTCCACGTGACGCCGTCCGCGCTGTAGTACATCGCCTGGTTTTCGTACCAGTTGTTGAACCCCGCCAAGTTCGCCACGAATGCGCCGCTATCGGACACGGCGACATGCTCGAGCCGGACCCGCCCCGGCGATGTCTCGGTGGAGGCCCAGCTCTTCCCGTCGGTGCTTTCGTACACCCGGTCCTGGCTCCACGCGAGGAACGCAGGCGTGGCTCTCCCCGTCACCCACACCGGTCCGCCGAAGATGTCTTCGCCCATGTTGTTCCGAGTCCAGGTGTCGCCTCCGTCATCGGACTGACAGACCACACCGCGCCGATTCATCATGACGACGCTCGTGTTGCTAGAGGCAACACTCACCAGGTTGTCGGTGCACTCGTCGGGAAGCGAACGGGGCGACGCCCAACTCTGCCCGTCGTCGCGACTGATCGCGAGTGCCCGCGCGGCGTTGGAAGCAAACGTCAGAAACACCCCGCCGTTGACCGGAGAAAAGAACATCCGCCGCACCGCGTTGACGTTTTGGCCGGTCGAGCTCTGGAACTGGTAGTAGGGAAGTCCCTCTGACTCCATCGCGCCGCTAGGGATCCGGCGCCAGCGGCGATTGCCGAGCAAGAGCACGTCATTGCCAGCCGCGATCCCTCCGTACATCTCCGGGAGGAGCTCCGTCTCCCAATCGATCCCGTTCTGGGTACGCCACACGGTGCTGGGGGTTCCCCAGCCGAAGAGGGCATAGAACCAACCGTCCCGATAGGCGACGCCCTTGGCTGCGCCCGTGTTGTGGTCGCAGTCGCAGCCGTTCCTCATGCAGCGGGCGGTGGTGGGATCTCCACACTCCGTGATCCCCACGCCCGCGGCGAACTGTTCATGAACCCAGGAGCGTCCCTCATCGCAGCTGATGATCGTGCGGCCCATATATCCCTGAGCCATGAAGATCGGCACGCCGGTCGGCATGGGCATCGCGTCCGGCGGAGGGCTCGCATCGGCATCGGGAACGAGCGATGCATCTTCGATGGGCGTGACGGTGGCGTCGTCCCGGGTCGCCGAGTCGGGCGGAGGCGCCGCTCTGTCTGGGCTTGCGTCGGGCACTGGCCCGGCTCCCGTGGTGCCCGTGCATGCGAGCAGCCAACCGATGACACAAGCCATGCCGGTCCGCGTACACGGACACCGTTTCGGTGCGTTCTCCAAACCATTGCCTCCGTGTGGGGTTGGTGCATTCAGCCCGTCAAACCGGGCCAAAAAAGCTGAGGACAACGGCGCCGAGCGCAACCTCTTCGAGAGTGGCCAACGGCACACGCCAGGCGTCCCGATCGATCCTCAGCGACGGGCGATGCAGCCGCCCGGGATCAACGGAACGGAAACGAGTGCGGGCACCCATGCCGTCGGCGAACTCTTCACGGATCCACGACCCACGCGCAGCACCCAGGGGCGAGTGCGGAACCTGGCACCTACAAGACGTTCAAGGTCCGCATCGCGTGACGACTATAGCCCCAGGTGTGGGCCGAATGTTGCCTTCACATCATCGTGCGACGTTGGTAGAGTCAACATCAGCAGAGAAAGGGGGGCGGATGCCACCGGTCGAACCATCGAGGTTGAACCACATGGACCTCGTCAACGGGAGGTTCAAAGCCACGTCGTTGCAGGACCTGGATGATGCCATCGCGGCCTGGCAGCAATCATCCGCGTCGAAGCATCTCGTGGTTCACTTTCACGGGGGACTTGTGGGACGCGAGTCCGGCTGGACCATCTGCGAAGGGCTGACGCCGGTCTATCAAACAGCCGGCGGCTATCCGTTTTTCGTGCTCTGGAACTCCGGGCTCCTGACCACCATCAAAGGAAATCTCGGAGAGATCGCCGAGGAGGTTATCTTCACCCGGCTTGTCCGGAAGCTGGGGCAGCTTGTTGCGGCGAAGCTCCGCGAAGCCACCGGCACTCGGGGAACTACGTTGTCGCTCGACTCCATGCGCGAGGTTCCCAGCGATCTCGAGGCGCTTCGCGACTATCTCGCTCCCTACGACTCGGCATCCCTCGAGCAAGTCGGCGAGCTCTCCGAGCTCCAACGGGATCAAATCGAGAATGAGCTCAAAAGCGACAAAGTCGTCGAAACCGAGAGCCAGAAGATCGCCAACTGGACGCTCACTGATGAACAACGGGAAGCCTTGGCGACCAGCCGAGGGGTGGGCAGCCTCGAGACTACGGCGACGAAGATCTCGGCCGATATTCTCGATGAGCTTCGCGCGGAGGCCCCGGAGCCGGGGTCCCGAGGTATCGGGACCGTCATCGCGATCGCCCGATACGGAGTCAAGATCGCGGTCGCGGTGATCAAGCGGCTGCTCTCCGGTCGTGGTCATGGCGTCTACGGCACCATCGTGGAGGAGGTGCTGCGCTCGCTGTACCTCGACTATGCGGGTCGGCTGGTGTGGTCCGCGATGAAAAAGGACACCGCCGACTCTTTTGGGACTGACCCTTCGGTACAGGGAGGGCACGCGCTGGTGGAGCGGATTGCGCCTCATCTGAGCGCGGACACCCGGCTTACGCTGGTAGGCCACAGCACCGGCGCGATCTACATTGCCCACTTCCTCGATGCGTTGGACGCGCGTGCGGAGCCGTCGGTCAAAGCGGACGTCGCGTTCCTCGCACCCGCCTGCACCTTCGAATTCTTGCACGCCCGACTCGACCTCCTCAAGCGGCGCGTGGCGGGCTTTCGACTGTTCTCGCTCAGCGAACCGCTGGAGTCCGGCTACTGGGAAGTCCCGGTGCTCTACCCAGCGTCGCTGTTGTACCTGGTGTCCGGGGTGTGCGAAGACGAGCCGGACGCGCCGATCGTCGGCATGCAGCGCTATTTTGGTCAGAGCGAGGGACCCTACGCACGGGAGGACATTCGACAGGTTGGCGAGTGGATGGCGGAGCAGGACCGGGTGTGGTCGGTCAAAGACAATGGCTTGGGACGAAGCACGTCCGCCCGCACCCATGGGGCCTTTGACGAGGACTCGGAAACCCGAGAAAGCCTTGCCCACGTAATCGAGCACGGGTTCGACTGATGTGCGACTCTCCGGCACCTGCGCCCAACCCGCGCGATTTTGCGGTGGTGGTGGGAATCGAAGACTACAAGGACGCAGCGCTTGGAGCTCTCTCGGGAGCGAAGCGCGATGCGAGCGAATTCTCCGACTGGCTCTGCGATCCCTCTGGCGGAGGTCTTCCGTGTTCTCACGTCGAGACGATCTTGAGTTCGGTCGATGGCGGCGACTGCAAACCAGCCGCATTTCGGGTGCGAAACTCATTCATTCGCCTGCTTGAAGCGGCGAACCTGGAAGAGGAACCGATCGGACGGCGTCTTTACATCTTCTTTGCCGGCCACGGAGCGGGTAATCCGGACCGGATCGACGAAGTGGGGTTGCTGCCGGCTCCATATTCAGACCTCCAGGCGTGGTATGTAGTCGGCCTTCACTACGTGCAGGAGTTTCAGCGCCTTGGCGCGTTCGAAGAGATCTTCCTCTTCATGGACTGCTGCCGTGACGAACTACCGAGGCACCCACTGTCGTTTCCCTTGGCGGTCTCCCTCCGCAATGATCCCAACGCTCGCAGTGTCCGGCTGTTCATCGGCTATGCGACCGAGCACAACAGCAAGGCTCGGGAACGGACGTTCGAAGACAACGAAGTCCATGGGGTGTTCAGCTACTCGCTCCTCGAGGCGTTGAAGGACGACCAAACATGGGTGGGTGGCGAGCTCACTGCGCAACGGCTTGCCACATACGTGGCCGCCCGAGTGCTTCACCACCGACCCGCAGGGTCGCGGCAGGTCGCGAAGTTTCCCCTCAGCCCGGACGGGATCGTGGTGTTGAGTCGCGACGACCAACTCACGAGCAAGACCCGCGTCCGGGTCCGTCTTCCCGACCCCGCCGCGGAACTCGAGGTCTATTGGGGCGGCGATCTCGAAAACGCGCTCGCTGTGCAAACCACACAGCCTACGCCCGGCACGGTGGAGTTCGAGCTCGACTCTGGCCGGCTCTATCTGTTGGGAGTTCCGCGAGGCAACGGAGAGCTCCACCCCGCTTCACGGCGGCGGATCGATGGAGAGGAGGTCACCATTGAGCTCCGATGAGGCCCCGAAGCGTGCACGGCTCGTCGTGGATATCTCCCACGAAGAAGTGCTCTTTGCCGACGTCGAGGTGCTCGACGCCAATCTGACGCCGATCGCCTTGCCCGAGGATTCGGATGACTCGATCGCCCTCGACTTGCCACTCGGAATGTACGAAGTCACGTTCCGGATCGGGGATGCCACCCGGACCGAATACGCCACCCTGAAGGACGAGGGCTCGACGGTGGTGGTCGCGCCGACGTCGGAAATCGCCCCGTCATCGTCGGTGCCTTTGTTCGGGACGGCGACGACCCATGAATACCACGCGTATCCCGCGCAGCACCTCAGTCATTCGGTGCCGGTCTCGGTGCACGGCGGAGGATCGGGGGCGCTCCTGGTGTTCGTGCGGGATCCGACGAACCACAGTCCCGGCAATCGTGGGCGGGGCCTCACCCTCTGCTCGCTCGACGGGGCCGTGCTGTTCGATTTTGAGCAAGATGGTCATCAGCAGGAGCAGGAACAGTGGGCGGGTGCCCACCTCGAGCTTCCGCCGGATACGTACCTGCTCCACCTCGAGCGTCGGGGAGACTGGCGGTGGGCCACCCCGATCGTCATCCGGCCGGATTTCCAAACGCAGGCGTTCTTTGTGGCGTACGACTCCGGCGCGGCGATCGCCGCTGAGCGGTTCGCGGATCTCCGCTCCATGACCATTCTCATGTCTTCGCGGATGGATGGCTACGACCCCGACAACGCAGAGTTTCGTAGCACGCATGCCGCGCTTGCCGCATTGACTCGGGGATCACGACTCGCCCGTGGCGATCGACGTTCGATGCTGTCCGGCAAGTTCAAAAACCCGATGCTCGGAATCTACGCGGCCCACCTCATGATCTGGCGGTTCCGAAAGCGGCAAGTCGATTTGCTGCGAGAGGTGATCGGCAACCTCCACGCGATGATCGGTCCCCATCCCGACGTCGACGCACTTCGACTCGCGCTCTGGCAGCGGACCGGCGTCGACCATTTTGAAGACGCGTGGCCGCTCGACCCGCTGGCGACGTTGCCGATGCTGCACCGAAGCTGGAAACGATGGGTGCAAGCGACGGATACAACCCCCCAGCTGATTCCGGTGGGCTCGATCGCCGACCGCGCGAGCTTGAGTGCGACCTCGATGGGACCCTGGTTTGCGTTTGCGCCGACGGAGGTTGGCGATTACGCCGCCGACGCGGATCCGGCGGCGGTCACCGGGGTGCTCGAGCGGATTCAGGAGATTCTTGGGCAGAAGCCCGAGCTCATGACACAGGTGGATGCCCAGCCGCTCCAGCAGCAGATTGCTTATTCGCTCGTGCCCGCCGTGTCGGCCGAGCTTGGGCTTCCCAACGACCGTCGCCTCTTGTCTGTCCTGCGCCGCCCCGAGCCGGCGTCGGTGCAGGCCGCGAACCTGACCGATCGGTTTCACGTCCCCCGGGGAACTGCAGTGCGTGCCGCGAGCTCGCTATTGAGCAGCCTCGAGACGCACACGATCTAGCGAAAGCACGGTGTAGCGAAAGCACGGTGTAGTGAAAGCACGGTGTAGTGAAAGCACGGTGTAGTGAAAGCACGGTGTAGTGAAAGCGCGATTTCACACCGAAGGCGAAACCCCAAACGCGCAATCGACGGATCAGACTCTGGCTCGTGGTCGGTGCGAGGACTTGCGCGATGGCGGCTGGTTTCCCAATGGCAGCCACGTTTCGCGGGCCTGGTGGTCAGGAGATCGGGTCGATCCGGACGATGCCCTTGCGATTGACGACGACGCGGATCCGGTGCCAAGGCGCATCGTGTTCATCGGCCCGCCTCAGTCGGAAGACGACGCCGATGTTGTACACGCGGGGGGCGGTCGCCGAGTAGATCCGTTCATCCTCCGGATCGGCAAACACGATGCGACGTTTCGGATCGTCGGTGTGCGACAACCACCGTCGAAGGTCGAGACGAAAGATGTCGGTAATCGCCATGAATCGCGAGTCACTGCTTGCAATTCGCTGTGGGCGAAGCCGCACACTCTTCTGGTGCCACAAGATGTGCTCAGGCCGGGCCTGCGCCTCTAGCTCGACTCGGCGGGTTAGGTTCCGGGCGCTTTGAGCGCCTTCAGGCAGATCGGCCCAACCTACGAACCCCGCCTTCTCGCTCACCCGTCCGATGTTCGCGTTGCGCTCCCGGTCGCGGAGGCTCCAGCGGCGGTGCGGGAATCGTCGGGCGATCCAGCCCGAGAACGCTTGCTGGAGCAACGCCTTGATTCGATCCTTGCCTGCGTAGGCCGCGACCGCGAGGAGCATCCATGCCCAGAGTTGCTGAACCGGGCGTTCGCCGAACTGCGGGCCCACCCAGAAAGCGGCGGTCACCGCAAATGCCATCGCGCCGCAGGCGGCGACGGCGTAGAGAACGTGCGCGGTCCACCGGCCCGCCTCTTGAATCTCCGGGGACAGCCAAAGCACCGACGAGGTGAACCTTTTGGTCATGTGCCGTCGAAATTCGAAGTGTTCGATCTCTCGCTTGGTTGCGTGGGCACTCCCGACTCCGTCGAGGCCCTTCGATTCACGGTACCTGGCCTCGCGGACGGCGCCGTATGCCACGGTGCCGGCGAGCGGTCGACCGAGTTTCGCTCCACGAAGCTCGATCGAAAGGCTCGCGAGAAGTGTCTCGACAACGCGGGAAATGTCTTCATCCACCCACCGGACTGCGGTCGCGACTTCGTCGCTCCGGTTGCTGGCAAGCGGGAGCACGCTTCGGAAGGCCGCGGTGATGTTCTCGAGTCGAGCGATGAGGGCGAGTGCGGACGCGTGGAGCTCGCGGTCGTCTTCGGATTCGATCATTTTCGACACCGTCCGCTGGGCGGCGATTCCTGACGCGCGGACCTGACACGCGAATAAACGGAGCTCGCGGATCGTCCGGGCGTCATCGGTCGAATCGAGGAGCGCTTGCTTCAGGCGCAACACGCCTTCGTCCGGCAGCTGATCCAGCGGGACGGATGGGACGGCGAGCCGTACGTATGACTGCAGGTCTCCATAGATGTCGTCCCGCTTGTAGGTTCGGCTGTTGAGGCGAAGACTCGTGGGGAGAAAGAAGTACGCCTCCCAGACATGATCGTCTCGCCTTCGTGCCGCATCGAAGTGGTAGTCGATCGAGTACTCGAGGTGCGTTCGATCGTGGATTCGCCACTCGGGCCTCCGGTCGGCCTGAGGGGAAGTGAGGTCACCGATGAGGGAGGCCCATTCGCTCAGGTCGTCGGCCTCCTTGCGTCCAACCTGCTCCCACAGCTCCCCCAAGCCGACGACGCGGGGCCGCACCGATTTCGCAGATGATGACGAGCTCGTCATGAAGTTGTCACAAAAATGGCACAAATTTAGGAAAAGCCAATGATTTTCATCGAGGGTGGCTGCCCGTTGATATATGTATGAATTGTAAGGGGTTAGCCGCGTATAGGTGGCCTGTCTAAGGGAATTGGGCGTTGCGGGGCTGTCACAAAGAAGCCGCGCCGGCGCCAAGCAGCCAGGGTTTGGAGCCCTGATTCGAGCTAGCCCGCATCGGTCACCCGCCGGCGTGGCTCGCGCCCGAAAGCACCGCCATACAACGGCCGTCTCCCCATCCGTCCTCGCGGTACGTCGAGTACCGCTGCGGCGTCTTCCAGTCCGAGGTCCGCGGGAATCCAGCACTTTCGAACGCGATCCATCACCTCTGGTGACCGATGCGGGCTAGCGCGAGACCCGAATGATCGGGCCCTGAGCCGGCAACATCGATGCGCATGCCGGCTCTTCCGACTCGATGAGGCCCCAGATGCCCTGCTGTACGTAGTCGCCTGGGGGAAGATCGGAGGGAATTCGGAGTCGAAGGGTATCGACGAACCCGACGCCGAAGGTTGCGGGGCAACCGTCGGGAATACTGTCCGACGAAAGCCGGCCCCACTCGATCGATCCGGCGATGACTTCGCGTCGAAGACACCGAGCCATCGAGGGATCGATGTTTTGCGGATTCTCGAGGGAGAATGGCCCGAGCTCGATGCCGCCTCCTTGATCGAAAGACTCGCCACAGCCGGTGGGCGCCTCAACGAACACCGGCACTTCGATCACGTCTCCCACACAGCCGGCAACGTTCTCGAAGCAGATCCGCGGTTCCCGGTTGGTCCCGCACTGAGGAGGAGGCGCTTGGCCGCATGGCGCGGTGCCATCGAGGTTTGCGTCCAGCGACGCGTCGGCGTGTCCGCTGTCTCGCGTTTCGAAGAGGACGACATCCCCGCAAGCGCCGGTGAGCCAGAGCGTAACCGCTACCACGAACCAACCGCGTCGCTTGGTCGGAGCTCTATTCAAAGCGCCACCCCCAACCCGATGCCCGCGCCGAGCCAGAGTCCTTTCGGGTCGTACACTGCGGCGCCATCGGAGAGCCCCAGACTCGACTGGAGCGCGTAGCCGGCTTCGAAGAACAAGAACCCCCGGAGCGAGCCGTCACCCACGCCGAGCCCAAGCTGGAGATGCGGCCCGGACCAGCTTCCCCATCCGCGGCCATCGTCGACCGATGCGTCGTTGCTCGTTCCGGACCAACGCGCAGCAGAGACCCGATAGCCGAGCGAACCACCGATGTGAAGCGGTCCCGCGTCGATCCCTGCGCTCAGCCGAAGCGCGGTCGACACTGCCAAAAGCTGCACCGTTCCTTCGGTCACGCCGACTTCGCCGGCCCCGAAGAAGAACTCGATTTCAGCGCCGAGCCAGGAAAGAAGTCGACGGTGCACCACCGCGAATCCACCCCAGCGGCTCGCGCCTTCGCCCGTGCTGTGGAGCACCCCGGCGCCGATTCCAATTCGCCAGTTCCGTTTCGGTGTAGTTTCTTGGGGAGCCTCGGGTTGAGGCGGGACAGCCCGGTCCTCGTCGGGCACCGCGAGAAGGCGCCGCTCTTCGTCCCATGCGACAAGGAGCTCTGCGCCCGAGAGGGCGAGCGCTCGTCCACGATCTTCCGCGACCATGAGACGCCGTGCGACCGCTGGTTCCGAGTCAACCCGGAGCAGCACGCTGTCGCCATCGCACTCGATGATCAGGGCGGTGTCACCGAGCGCTCCGCGAAGGTCGGCGGAGAGGTCACGAAACTCGAGGGCGGCCGCCTGCCGCATTTCGGAACGCAGCTCCTCCGGACAAGAGTCGGCGAAGGCGAGGTGAACGCCCACCGTCGGCTGAGCGCTCGCTTGCCCACACCATCCGACAACGATCGCGACCGCGATGGAGCCTCGCACCGTCGGATCTTACTCCACCCCTGCATGGTGTCGGACCGCTGCCGCGCGCCGGCCCTGCGGATAGCGACGGAGGTACTCCTGCGCGAGCACCGACGCTTGGGCGCCGGCGCCGGCACGGCTCAGCGCTTCGATTTCGCGGGCGAGACTGTCTTCGGCGAGCGGTCCACCGGGCGCGAGCTGTCGCGCGACTCGGAAGGCGGCGGCGGCTTCCGACGGGCGGCCAAGTTGACCGAGCAAGATCCTGCCTTCGGTAAACGCCGCCAGGGCGGCGCGAGGATCGGATCGATGCTCGGTTCGAACGGTCCGGAGATAGCCTACCGCCCGGGTGGGATTGCCAGAGAACCGAGCGGCGTCGGCGGCGAGCATGAGGTCGGGGACGCGGGTGGGTGCCGGTCCCTCGCGAAGCCGCGCGTAGGCCTCTTCGAAGTTGCCGCCCTGAGCGAGCTGACGCCATTGTCGCGGCTCGTCGGGGCGTCGCTCGGTGGGTGTTGGCGTGGTGTGCGGGGCGGATCGATCGCGGTCGTCCACGGGATCCAGTTCGATGTCGGTTTCCGCCACCACCGGCATGTCGGTGCCCTCGAGTTCCGGCGCCTCGGCGGTGGTTTCCGCCTGGAGCACGAACCGATGGCTTTCGCCGGCCCCAAGTTCGACCTCCGATGCGCCCTGGGACGCACGAACCCGCCCCTCGAACACATCGATCTCCACCGAAGCAGCACGATGGCGAACCTGAAACTCGGTGCCTAGCACTTCCACCAACACGTCGGCCGCGGTCACGCGAAACGGACGCGAAGTCCGCGGTTGAACGCGAAAGATCGCCCCGCCCTTTGGCAGTCGGAGAGTGCCGGCCGAATCGTCGATCACGACTTCGCTCGCCTCGTCGAGGAGGGTGGCGGACGAACCGTCGGGAAGGTGGATTACCCGTTCGGAGAGTCGAACCCCGCTCGGCGTCGAGTTCTCGGAAGGATCGAACCCGTTGCCGACAAAGAACACCACCATGCCCGCAGCAGCGGCGGCAACCGCGCTTCCGGCGAGGATCATCGCGCGGCGACGGCGCACGCGGACCCGTGCGTGGAGAGAAGGGATGAGCGCCTCGACCCGGGCCTCGTCCCAGTCACGGCCGAGTTCTTTGATCGCCTTGGGGGTAGGAGTTCTATCGCTCATCACGAAACTCCTTTGCAAACGCGGCTTCGACCGCCGCGATGCGACGGTGGGCGGTCGCTCTCGAGCAACCGCAGATGCGGGCGACGTCCACGAGTCCTTCCCCTTCTACATGGCGTAAGATCCACGCGATGCGCTCCGCCGGTTTGACTCGGTCGAGCACCCGATAGGCGTCGCGAAGGGCCAATTTCTTTTCTGGGCTGAGCGCCGGATCGGGAACCTCGGCGGTTTCGAACCGAAAGAGATGTCGAAGCCGCTGCCGGCCGAGACGCCGTCGAACCCTCCGCACCGCAATGGTGGTGAGCCATGCGCGCATCGCGTCCGGATCCCGAAGGTTGTCGATGCCGCGGACCGCGTCGACGAAGACATCCTGCACCAGGTCGTCCACATCGGCGCCGGGCCCGAGCAGGCGCTGCACGATGCCCCCCACATACGGTGCCCACCGGCGGAAGGCCGAGTCGATGGACACCGGAGGGTCGAGGGTCTGGCCCTGCCCTTCGATGAGGCGGAGGCGTGGCTGAGCTCTAGGCATGTTTCGGGGCCGAGGGTGCAGTGGGGCCTTCTCCCGACATCGTCTCACGGTTTTTTCAGAAATCGTTCGAGCCCAAGAAATCGGCGAGGTCCCGCCCGGCTGGGATCTTTTTCCGAGACGATCCGCAACGTCTGGCCTCTACACGTCCAACTGCGAGGTCCCATGATCAAACGTCGGACATTTCTTGGCGCCGCGGCCGGTCTCGTCGCTGCTCCATTTCTGGGAGGCCCCTGGTCGGTCACGGCGTCCCCGGGCGCGGTACCGCTCCGGCTCGTGCTGTTTCCTTCGCTCAACGGGACGCGCCACGAATCGTTCTGGCCTCTCGCAGATGGTCGGCTCCCGGAGATCAGCGAGCCCCTTTTGCCGATCCGTGAGCGGGTGAGTTTCGTGCGTGGGCTGCGGATGGAAGGATCGTTCAATCACTTCGCGGTGCGGAGCATGTTTACCGGCGCTCCCATCTCGGACTACGCCAATCCCGAACCGACGGTGCGGAGCTTCGATCAGATCGTGGCCGACACGATCGCCGCCACATCGCCGACCCCGCTTCGTTCGCTCCACCTCGGCGCGCGGCCCGCCCCGTATGCCGGGGCCGCGTTTCTCGGTCGGCAAAACATCTTTCGGACCGCGTCGGAAGCGGTTGCGGTAAGAGCCAATCCCGTAACCGCGTTTGATGACCTCTTCGGAGGCGGCCCCCCCGCGGAGCAGCCGTTGCCGGAGGTGAGCTTCGAGGAGTCGGCGCTCGCGATCACCCGGGCCGAGCTTCAGGACCTTGCGGCCCGAGGGCTGGGGCCGTCGCAGCAGCGCAAGCTCGACGCCCATCTGGAGGCGCTTCCCTCGGTAGACGCGATGATCCCCCGAGCTCCGACCGCAAGCTGCGATGGCACCCCGATTCCGACCGTAGAAGCACTTCGCGGCGCGATCGGTGGGAACGAGGCGGCGGCGTTCGAAGACGTACACTTCCCCGCGATCGTCGACGCGCAGATCGACCTCATGGCCCGCGCTCTTGCCTGCGGCCTGACTCGCGTCGCCACGCTACAGAGCAGCTGGGCCGATGGCGACGCGGGAGTCCCCGTCGAGGGCGGTCGGCGATTGCCCTGGCATCCGACGTCGCACGACAGCGGCCCCGCGTATGCGTTGGTTCAGCGGTGGTATGTGGAGCGGCTGGTTCGACTGGTCGGCCAGCTTGACGTGCCGGATCCACTCGATGCGAGCGGTGCGTCGTCGGTGCTCGATCACACGGTGATCGTGTGGATGAGCGAGTGCGAACCAAGCCACGATGCGAACGAGATTTCGGCCATGGTCGTGGGGGGCCGGTGCACTCCGCTCGACCTTGGCGGCCAGGTCTCCGGAGGAAGCAATCTCGAGCTTCTTCGAACCCTCGCCGATGTATTTGGCGTGGACCCCGCCGACGCCAACCAGTTCGGGAGCACCGTCATTCGGGAGCTTCGAGCGTGAGGCGGGCAGTTCTTGCGGTCGCGCTCTTGTCGAACGCGTGCACGGGAGTCGTCGACGACAGATTCCCGGAGCCGGAAGCCACTGCGCCGCAGGTGGTGGCGCCGGTCGACTGCACCGCAGAGCGGCCGGTGGGTACGCGCATGCTTCGCCGCCTCAGTCGGCTCGAGGTCGAGGCGACGCTGCGCGAGGTATTCCAAGCGCCGGACCTTGCCTTCGATCTGCCCTACGACCCGGTGAACGAGGTGGGCCTTCAAACCGACGAGAGTCTTCTGGTCGTCGGACCGCAGTTTGCAGGCGGACTCCATCGGGTCGCGATGGAGCTTGGCCTTCATGCCTCAAGCTCACCGCTCATCGACCGCGGCGCGCCATGCTATGCGATGGGTGGGGAAGACTGTGCGCGCGGTTGGCTGTCGTCGTTCGGGCGCCGCCTCTACCGTCGCCCGCTTTCCGCCGACGAGACCGAGCGCTACCTTGCGCTCTATCGCGCGATCGAGGCGAGCGGTGAGCCGTTTCCCACGTTTGTTCGGTGGGCCACCGTCGCGCTCGTCGATTCGCCGCACCTTGTTTACCGGAGCGAACTCGGCCTAAGGGGAGACGGCGAGCCGTTGGCCGGGCGCTTTCAGCTCACTCCCTACGAGCTGGCGACGGCCCTCGCGTACACCTACACCGGCAAACCGCCCACCGACCTGTTCCTCGATCGGGTGTCGGCGGGGGCCCTCGACGACCGAGCATCGGTGGCGGATGTCGCAAGGTCCCTGGCGTTCGAGCCGGACGGGCAGCCCTCCGCGGGATTTCGCGCGGTCCTCTTTCAGTTTCTCGATCAATGGCTCCGGAGCGACGCGATCGATAGCGTCGGCAAGGACGATCCGATCTTCACGCCGGTGCTTCGCCAAGCGCTTCGTCGGGAGACCGAGCTCTATCTGGAAGACGTTATGTTCATGGAACGGGGCTCACTGAGAGACCTCTTGACCTCGCGTCGCACCTACCTCAACCAGACCCTTGTCGATTTCTATGGCTATTCGGCACCAAGGAGCGCGGAGTTCGTTCCGGTGGATCGGCCCCCGGGAACCGGCGTGGGGCTCCTTGCGCAGGGTTCGTTCCTCGCGATTCGCGGCACCCGGGCGGAGAGCTCGCCGACCCGTCGCGGACTGTTTGTCCGGCGTGCGCTCCTTTGCGAGCCGATCCCACCCGCGCCTGGAGGCGTCGACATATTTCCCGAAACCACCGCCGCCACCACCCGCGGCCGGCACGCCGTGCTCCTGGATGAACCGTACTGCCGAAGCTGCCACGTGCTCATGGAGCCGATCGGCTTTGGGCTAGAAGCCTACGACGCGCTCGGGCGCTACCGCGAGGTGGACGGGGGCGAACCGGTAAACGCATCCGGGACGATCGTTGGACTCGAGGCCGAGCCATCGTTTTCGAATGCCGAAGAGCTGGCCGCGGTGCTGAGCGAGCTGCCCGAGGCGCGCGCGTGCTTCGAAGCGACGATCGGCGCGTTTGGCTTTGGTATCGATACCGAACGCTCGGGATGTCTCGCTTTGGTGGCCGAAGACCGATCGGTTGTCGATCAGTTTATCGGCTTGACGGAAACCGACCACTTCTACGAGCGCGTCGCCGAGTAACCTCCCGCGTGCTAGATCCAGAACATGCAGATTCCTCGCCTCCGCGGCGTGATCGAGCGGCGGGTGCTCGTGAACTACCGGCTCGATCCGAGGGTTGCTGAACGAGCTCTTCCCGCGCCCTTTCGGCCCATGCTTCATGACGGCGCGGCGATGGCGGGAATCTGTCTCATTCGCCTAGGACGGGTGCGGCCCGAGGGCGTGTGCGACTGGGTGGGTCTCCGAAGCGAGAACGCGGCGCACCGGTTCGCGGTGACCTTCGAGACCGCCGGTCGTCCGCAATCTGGGGTCTATGTCCCGCGCCGCGATACCGACAGTCGCCTGAACCGGTGGGCTGGCGGACGGATTTTCCCCGGAGAGCAGAACCTGGCGGACTTCGATTGTCGGGAGGAGGGAGACACGTACCGCATCGCGCTCGAGAGCCGTGACGGCAAGACGCAGCTCTCAGTGGCCGGGACGCTGGCGAAGGCGCTACCAAAAACCTCGGTGTTTTCGAGCCTCGATGAAGCGTCGCGGTTTTTTGAGAGCGGATCGCTTGGCTACTCCGCGACCGGGGAGCCGGGGGTCTACCACGGACTTGAGCTCGCCTGCGACGGTTGGCGGGTCGAAGCCTTGGACGTTCAAGAGGTCTACTCGTCGTATTTCGAGAACTCGCCAGAGTTTCCAGAGGGAAGCGTGGTCTTCGATCACGCACTTCTCATGCGCGACATCCAGCACGAATGGGTGGGTCACCCCGATCTTTGCTGCGCCGCCGCTCGCTGATCGGATGCTCGTGCCGCCGGTCATTTGACGTTGGAGTGCAACCAACCTAGTTCGCTGGCATATCCTGAGTGAACGGCCCAGCGAGGGGAAAACAGGACGGGGAGTGTTTACGCGACGGACGATCATGCCGCACGTGCCGGTCTCCGGTGCGCTCGACGCCGAGGAGTTTATTGCGTCGGCGGAGCCCAGCCACCGTGTGAAGGGATTGATGTTTGGCCGATTCCAGTCGGCGCTGGATGACGAGTGGCCCGAGCTTTGTGCCGAACTTCTCGATCCGCCGCGTCGAAGCTATCTGCCGTTCCGCGACTATCCGCTGGCCGATTATCTGCGGCTGCTCATCCGAGTTGCGCGACGGCACTATCCGCGGACGCCGCTGATCGAGAGCTGTCGGCTCGTGGCGCGCAGTGACTTCGACGCATTCGCGGCATCGAACCTCGGTCGAGTGACCATGGCGCTAGTTTCGGATCCGATGCGGGCGCTTCGAACCTCGCCGCGCATCTTTCGCCAGGTGGCGACCGGGGAATGGACCATCGAGGCCGCGCCGCTAGAGCGTGGTGTGCGCATCGAAATCGTCAATCAGGGCTTGCCGTGGTCGGTGCCGCTCGGGACGTTCGAAGGATTGGTGCAGCACTACGACGCCAACAGCCGGATCGAGGTCACGCAGGTGGCGCCCAAGCATTTTCGTTACGACGTGTTCCTCGAGTAGCGCCGAAGACCAGGCGCGCGCTGGATCTTCGGCCCTCGATTCCGCTGAGCCCTCCAACCGCGTAGGCTCGAAGAATGAGCTGCGACGAACCGCGCCCAATTCGGCGGGAGGGAATGCCGAACGAGTTCGCCGACGGCATCGAGCGGATCGGGGGTTCGGGTGATCTCGCCTGGGGACGGTGCGAACGCTCGGGGCGGTGGTTCCTCATGCTCACCCATACCGGTCGCGTTCAAGTGTTCCGTGAGTGGGAGCTCGATCCGGAGCTTGCGACATCGGCATTTTGCGATCGAGAGCTGGACGCCGTGGTTCAGCTCTTTGTGAAACACGACCTTCCTTACGGACCCGCGTGGGAGCTTCCCCAACGCCGTCTCGAGCTCCTGGAAGACATGACCCCCGACGCGTCCATCACCGAGCGACGTCGCGCGTTGGAACCGCTCGAGGGACCGATTTGGGCGGACGTTCGCGCGATACTCGATTGGCGCACGCAGAGGCGAGGCTCGCCGGCCCTTCCGAACTATGCGTTTGACCTTACCATCGAGCACGACCTCGGTGCGGTCTCCGATGTGTACGAGGTGGGCTCAGCCCCCGCGCCGCCGAGGCTTCTTCTCCCTTCGTCGAGTCCGCGCCCCGGCTTCCAGCTGGTCGAGCTTTCGAAAGGAGCGGCGCCGATTCCGCTCCCCTCGGTGCCCGAGTACCGCTGCGCCGCGGGAGCATCCCGAGTGTTCTCGTTTCGCACCGACGACGGTCATGGCCTTCGCCTGTTTGGTTCGGGCGGCATGCAGGACGTCCACTATCCCCGAGCTCGCTCGGTGGTGCGTTCCAACGGCGAGGCGTTTCTCATCTTTGATCCAGACTCGGACGGCCCGTCCGAGCTTCGGGGTTCGGCGTTTGAGTCGATCGCCACCCTGAATCTCGAGCGCGTGGGAAAAAGCGCGAAGGAGCCGGCGATGCCCCAGAAGGTGGCCGGCGGTTGGCTCCTTGCGAACCTAGTGCTTCCGGATCGCGCGGATCACGCGGCGGTCCTCCCAGATCACGAGGCGGTTCCCTCAGATCACACGGCGGTGCTCCCAGATCACACGGCGGTCCTCTCAGATCACACGGCGGTCCTCTCAGATCACGAGGCGGTCCCCTCAGATCATACGGCGCGCTCAGGCCAGAGAGTGGCGTTTGCACGAGTAGGCGAAGGCTTCGAGCTTCTTCACGAGGTGGCGGACGAAGGACAGCGGCGACTCTCCGCGCCGGTGGGGGAGTTTGTTCTCGCGGAGCGCCTCGACACCGGCGAGGTCGAGGGTTGGAGCCTGTCGAACGGCCTCGAGCGAACCTTCATCGAACCGGCGCGGAGCTCGCAGATCGCATCAGATAGGGCGCTGGTGTTTGGGCGAGATGGGGTGCTTCGGGCGCGCGCGTTCGATGGGACGGAGCGCTGGCACCGGAGACTCGATCACGGATACCTCGTCGATGTCGGCGGAGCGGTGCTCTTTTACACGCAGCGAGAGTCTCTGCTCCTCGACTTAGAGTCGGGCGAGCCTCGAATGGAGTTGCACTCTCCGTACCGACTCGAGGTTCGGGTGCGCGGTCAGCAGGCCGTGGTTCTCGCGGGGCCTCGGCTCGAGATCGTCGAGGGGGCGGGCGTGTCTTCGATCGAGCTCTCAGAAGAGCTCGAGCTCGTATGCCTGGGCCCGAGCGGACAGGTAGTGCTACGCGATCCAACGCACCGCGATCGCTACCTGGTCTACGACCGAGAGGGGCCGGTCGGAGAGTTCCGAAGCGACGGCCGGGTCATCGAAGCTCACCGGCACCACGGCCCCTACGTCCTCGAAGAGGACCTCGTCCGCATCGGCCGCCTCGCCTGAAGCGATGAGCCATGTTCGAGCGAACGCCGTTTGCACGATCCCAAGCGGTTACTTTCGATCCCTACTGGCTCACTTCATGGGTCAGCGTTGGCCGCCTTGTTCGAGGTGCCGGGTGTTCGCTGCTCATCTGCCTCCATCTCGCGCCGCTGTCGCTCGCCGGACCGAGGCGCAAAAATGAATGGGTAGCTGAAGTTGACCCGCCCTGGTGCGCGGATCGGAAGCCGAATGGATTCGATCACCTCGACCACGCACTGGGCAAGCCGCGCGCTTCCCGTGGTATTGCTCGTGGCCCGCCCCTCGATGAGATGGCCTTCGACGTTGACGGTAAACCCAATCGTGACCCGTCCCACCAACTGTGGGTCGTCGCGAAGAGATCGTTCGTAGCAGGAACGGAAAGAGTTCTGTCTTGCGCGGATCGCACGCACCACGTGCGCCGAGTTCAGACGGGGCGTGTCGGTCGGAGGAGTGCTATCGACTGGCTCCGCGTCTCCGGCTTCGGTTAAACGCGACGCAACGGTCGCGCCTGACGAAGGTCCAAACGAGGAGGGGCGGAGTTCGTGGTACCAGTACTCGGGCTCCTGTCGAGCCTGCGTCGATTGCGCACGCCGGCGACTCGGCGACGGCGAACTGAGGAGAGCGCCTTGTTCCGATCGAAGTTCGGCGAGCTGCTCCGCGCTTAGTTCGACTCGTGGTGCGACGCGAGCAGAGGGAGTGCCATCGAAGACGAGGTCGGCTTGCTGCATTCCTCTCGAGCCTCCTTTGGTGTACGCGCAGCCCGCCATGAGCACCGCGCACGCCACCCAAACTCTTGCTGGTCCGAATCCCCGCACCCTCACGCCACCAGGGTGCCATGGGATCCGCCAGCGTTCACCGGTTAGCGGTGAGGTTTCCAGGTGCCGTCGGCGTCGTAGCGAAGGAGCTCTCCTGTCTGCACCAGGACGATATCCCCGACCTTCGGGGTGTACGGGGCCCGTTGCGCTTCTTCGGCCTCCTGAATGTTGTCGTTCACCATCCGGGGATCGAGCCCGAGGCGGCCCGATTCTCGATACCAGGCGATCGCGTCGTTGAAGTTTCGGAGAAAGAACAAGGCCGCCCCGACCTGGCTTGCGGCGATGGCAGCGTGGTCCGGCCGGGTCTGATAGATGGTCCGGTAGGCATTGGCCGCTTCGAGAAACGCGCCGGAACTCATCAAGTTCGCAGCGTTTCGAAGATCGTCGTTCATGTTGCCGTACATCTGCATGATGCCTGGCATACGTGCGCTCTCACCGATTCTTCCAGGCGGCGCGGCCAGAAAACACGCGGGGAAGTTGCGGCGCTGGCCAAGCGTTGGTAACGGGACGACTGGAGGTCTCCCTGTGGCAACCATGCGAATCCTCATCCTGAGCCTTAGTGGCGTATTCCTCTTCGCGTGTGGCGACGACGACGACGGGGGCACGATCACCCCGGAGCCGACCGGAGAGGGCGAGGGCGAAGAAAGCTCTGAAAACGGCGAAGGCGAAGCCTCGGGTGCGACAGCGGAGCCCGGAAGTGCAAACACCGAGAGTGAATCGGACGGAATGCCTTCGTCCCTTTCCCGGGGACTGCTCCTCGCGTATGCGCAGTTCGAGGTCGAAGACGGCCAGGTGACGGCGCGGCCCGGCCCCGCGCGGCTCGAGATCCTCCGCCGCGAAAACGGCGAGTGGCAGACCGATGCAGTCGAGGACGACACCAGCAATGTGTTTCACAAAGCGATGGTGTACGAAGGCGAGGGCCACTCGGGCATCCTCACCCTCGGCGGAACCGGGGCGCAGGTAAAGCTCTGGCGCAATAGTCCCGAAGGCTGGACGAGCACTACCCTTTGGGAAGAGGAGTTTGGCGGCCGCTTTAATCGCATGCGCGACGCAGAGATTGCGGATATCTACGGGGACGGCAAGCCCTCGATTGCGGTGGGCACCCACGACCAGGGCGTGGTCGCGGTGCTTCGACCGAACGACGAAGGCTTCGAGGTGGTTCGTCTCGACCGCCAGGAGAATATCTTCGTGCACGAGATCGAGATCGGCGACCTCAACGGTGACCAGACCCTCGAGGTCTATGCCACGCCGAGCGAGCCCAACACCCTCGACGGCGGCGAACAGCACGGAGAAGTCGTCCGCTACATTCCACGGACCGAAGGGGAGCGCACCGTGGTGGCCGACCTTGGCAACCGGCACGCCAAAGAGATCTACGTGGGCGACGTCGACGGCGACGGCCGAGACGAACTCTACGTGGCCGTCGAAGCACTCACGGAGGGCGAAGGAAGCAGCGTGTCGATCGTCGAGCCGGTCGAGATTCGGCGCTACGATGCGGACACCGATCCCACCGAGGGGGCGGTCGTGGCCACCATCAACGATCGCCTCTGCCGGTTTCTCACGGTGGGCGACTTCGACGGGGATGGCAAAAAGGAGATGATCGCCGCGGCCTTTCGAAGCGGAGTATGGCTTCTCCGTCCGGGCCGCGATCCGCGGGGCGAATGGTCCGTCGAAAGCGTCGATCGGGATTCGTCCGGGTTCGAACACGCGGCCCTTGCCACCGATCTCGATGGCGATGGGACCGACGAGCTTTACGTCGCTTCCGACGAGCAAGGCGAACTCCGACGCTACGTGTGGCGAAATGGTCGTCCCGACAGCGAAGTCATCCATCGCCGTGAGCTCCCCCGCTCGATGATGACGTGGAACATCATGCCCGTCCCGGTGACCATGCTCGCGATCGACTAACGAAAGACCGCTACGAGCTGGTCTCGCTGCAGTCCGGCATGCCTCCGTGATCGAGAAGAGTCCCCTTATGCTCGCACTCCTTCTCTCGCCGGGCTCTCCCTCGTTGCTCGTGGCGCCACTCCTCCGCTTCCCGCTTTTGTCTGCGCTGTTGCTCGTGCCGAATCCGCGCCTGCCGCCGTTCCTCCGCGAAGATTTGCTCGCAATGGATGGGTGCTCGGCCCATCCGGTGACGGTAGTCCTCGCACATATGCCGTGCGTTGGTGTGCGCTTTCCTCGACGGCAGTCCGGGCCAAAGCCAGCGGAGCGATAGGAGAACGAACGCAGTGATCGTCGTGGTGGCAGTGGCTTCTGCAAATCGTCGAAAGATCCGACGTCGCCTGTCCGCCCGGCAGTCCTTGGTCACCAAGGTGCCGTTGGCGCGGTAGGTGAGTCGGAGGCAAAGCTCTCCCTCGCTTTGACGCACGATCTCGGCGAGCTCATCCGGAGACAATCCGGCAGCATTGTAGACGTCGCTTCCGCAGACATTGCAGTGGCGTCGACGCTCGTCGCCCACCATCCCGTCCCAGTCCTCTCGACAGGGGCGAGCGACCTGGAGTCGGTAGAGCGAGTCGCGGTACGGCATGCTCCATGGGACGCCTTCACCAGGAGGAAGTTCCTCTCAGTACTGGGTCCGAGCCTCCTCCGGTCCAAGCGACGATGTGGGCAGCTTCGGACCCGGATGCCTGCCCTCAAACCTGACGGCGCTCTCGGGCCATAGTGTAAGCAACTGAAATCATTCGTTATTAATTCCGAAGTGATGCGACTCGCGAGATCCTCATACATCTCACACCTTGTGGGTGTGGTTTTGCTCCGGAGGTTCTCATGAGTTTCGTTCAACGGTGTCTCGCTCTCTTGGTCGCTCTGCTCGGACTCGTGGGAGCCGGTTGTTCGGCGGCGCCCAGCGACGGCGCGGTCAACAACACGGAGTTACGCCGGGCGGGCAGCGCCGATAACGCGGTCGACGGCCCGCTCTTCAGTTGTGTCATCGCTCGGGATGACCAGAACGGGTTTAGCCGCGCTGACGAGCTCGAGTGCACGCTGCCGTCGGATACGCCGTTCACCCACGTCACGGTGGCGGTCCACAGCGCAACCAACCGTCACCTTGCCGAGGTGAGCCTTTCTAACGGCCCGCTTCGGACGATCATTCGGGAGGAGTACTACCCGCTGCGGATCGAAGGTCGCTTTCATTCCTTCGACGAAAGCACTGCGCTCCTTGGCCTAGAGCACTCCACCTGGCGCACGAGTTTCGAGGTCGCGACCGCCGAAGAGCTGGCGGCCGCCGCCGGGCCCGTGTTTCCGTTCGAGGTGTGGACGCTGCAGGTCCAAAGCCGACTCGCCGGGAGAGCCAGGGTGTATTTCGATCCCTATGAGCTCCGCCTTGAGGATGCAGAGATTCAGCAGCGCGGCAGTTGGCTGGACTCCGTGACGGTCGAGCCTCGCTCGCTCACCTTCGATGGTGGTGTGTCCGAGACGTACTTTCTCGCCGTCCCGTTCGGGACGTCGCAGGTCACGGGAAGCATCCGGCCCGACGCGACCGGTGAGAGCGTCGGCTTCGAGCTGACCGGCCCCGCAAACCTCTTGTTGACGCCGCGGGGATTCGAGGAAGCTGCCCCCACCGAGCCCACGCGCCTCGAACCTCGATTTCCTTTCGTTACCTGCATCGGTTTCGAGGCGTTCGAGCACTGCCGTGTGGTTCCGCGGCATGGCATCGAGCTTGGCCAGGTCGAGGTCATCATCGACGGGGCGACCGCGGAGCTGCCCGTCGACGGCGCCTGGCATTTCATTCCGCAGGGCACCACCGCGTTTGGCCGAGTCGAAATCCGCGGGGGGATCGATGGGATCGACAGCTCCGAGGTCTTTGAGGGTCCGCTGACGCCGATTCGCTACCGCACCACCCATCCGGGGGAAGTCGAGCCCGAGTTTGCCGCAGCCTTCGAAGCGCCGTTCGATCTGATCCATGCCGTCGTCAACGTGGGCGACGAAGGGCTTGCACAGCTGGATGCGGCGGCCCACGAGGTTCGCCTGGAGGGCGGTGACCGTGACGGAACGACCATCCAACGTCCCATCTCCGCGTTTGTCTCCCCGGACGATCCGGACGTGTGGCTTGCGGTGAGCCGCGGGACGCGGACGCTCGACCTCGACGTGACCTACTGGGATATCTCCGGCGACGTCTTTGAAGGGTCTGCGACCGTCGAACACGCCACCTACATCCTGGACATGGACGGCCTGACGCCCCCGCGGCTGGCCTCGCCGGATGATGAAGCCGTCGCATGCTGGTTCGCCCGAAGTGACGTGGTTTGCAAGGTCCCGGTCGATGGAAGCGTGGAGGCGGGAACCGTGAGTGTTCGTCTCGACGGGGTAGAGGGCGGCGCGTTTGTGTACTCGCTGGCGAACACTCTCACCTCGCGCGCGTACCCGTTTTCGGAGCTGGAAGACTTCTTCCCGCTGACCCTCGAGCTGCGGGTCACCCTCGAGGGGCAGCGCGAGCAGGTTCGACGCATCCGGCTTCTCGCCCCGAGCGATCTGCCGGAGGAGCGACGGCTCTTCATCGAACGGGAGTGAATCGTCGGGAGTGAACCGGCGGCGGCGGTCCGTGAGGGGCAACCCTGCGAGCAGCCTCTTTGGTATGCCCAAGGGACGCCCCCCCGGGTCTGGTCACTCGCCGTCGATGCGCAGCAAGGTGAATTCGGGGGAGCTCAGCACCGCGGCAATCGCGTCCGCCATGCGATAGTCTTCCCCGGCGATGGGCGCGTGGATGCGTTCGACGGCTTCGGCCGACACTTCGTGGCCCAACGCAAAGCGAAGCCACTGGTGGGTGACGCACTGGCGTACGTGTTCGCTCTGGCTGAGCCGCTCCGCGAGCTCACCCATGCCCTCAAAGAGGCCGTCGGCGTCGGTCGTTGATGTGATCTCTCCGCTGGTGTCGACTGGTGACCCACCGTCCATGCGGCGATACCGACCGACCGCGTCATAGGCTTCAAAGCCAAATCCGATAGGGTCGATCAGGATGTGGCAGCTAGCACATGCGGGGTCTTCTCGATGTTGCGCAAATCGTTCTCGGGTGGGCACGTTGGGATCCACTTCCGGCTCCTCGATCTCCACATTGGAGGGCGGCGGCGGCAGCTCCTGACACAGCAAGCGTTCCCGCACTGTCACCCCACGATGAATCGGCGAAGACTGGGCAAAGTTCGAGTGGCTTGCGAGGAAGCTTATCTGGGTGAGCAGGCCGAATCGCTGTGACGGATCGAGGGTGGCTTCGACAAAGCCCGAGCCATTGACGGGGGCGCCGTAGATCGACGCGAGGGCTTCGTCGACGAACGTCCGATTGGCAAGGAATAGCTGATCGAGCTGACCCCCATCCATCCGAAAACGGTGGACCGCGAACCGTCGCGTCTCCTCAAGCGCTGCGCTCCGAACGGAGAAGTCGAAGCCGGGATAAAGCTCGGGGTCTTTGTCCGAGGCTTCCACCCCATCGATGGCCAGCCACTCGTTGGTGAATCGTGTGATCGCCCAGTCCGCGCGCGGATCTTCCAGCATCGATTGGACGTGCCGCGCAATGCCGTCGGCACTGTCGAG
>JBCCZL010000045.1:0-27414 GCA_039187775.1 Myxococcota bacterium | reverse complement strand
GGTACTTCAGGAGCTCGGCCTCAAGCTCAAGTTGAATCGCTGGCTCTTTCTAAGCTGGCTCCTCCCGGTCGCCATCTGGGGCCTCGCGCTCCTGATCGCGGGCCTCCTCCCCGGGGTGAGCTACGCCTTCTCGGTCGACGCTTTTCTCGAGTACTACCGACCGAGCCTCGGCGAACAGTTCTCCGAGTTCGAAACGCAGGTTCGAAGCTTTCACCAGGAGTACGGCGTGCACCCGGTGGTCCGGATGCTCCTCCAGGCCCTCGTCGCCGGCGTGACGCTGAATGCATTTCGTGGATTGGGAGAGGAGCTCGGCTGGCGAGGCCTGATGCACCACGAGCTTGGCGTCCTCGGCGCATCGTTCTGGCACCGCAGCCTCGTGACCGGGCTCGCCTGGGGCATCTGGTATTCGCCATTGCTCGTGCTCGGACTCTGGTATCGAGACCCCACCTTCGCCGCAATCCCGATGGGTATCGCGTGGTGCATCGCCGCGTCCGCGCTCTTGGGCTACGTCCGCGACAAGAGCGGATCGATCTACGCGCCGGCGGTCCTCTACGGAAGTCTCGAGGGGATGAGCAAGCTTCCGCCGCTTTCGCAGGGAGGGACCGACCTTCTCGTCGGGGTCCACGGATTGGCGGGGATCGTGGCCCTCACCGCAGTGCTGTTCGGACTTCTTGCTATCGACCGGCGGAGAGCGATGCGGGCAAGCGAGACCGTGGGCTAGAGCTCGTCGGTGGAAACCCGCTATCCTCTTCGCCCTCTGGCTGGAGAACCGCGTGGGGACCCCAAGGAAACGCTCGAATCGGCTGCTCGTTGTCCTGACGCTGGTGGCGGCACCGGGCGCGCTCGCGGTGGAATCGCTGCTCCGGTGGCTTCTGTTCCCCGAAGACTTCGAGATCCTGAGGACCTACCTCGAGCCGTTCGTGACGCCGATCGCGTGGTTGATGGCGGCGCTCACCGCGATTCTCGGACTCGTCGGCCTTCGACTCCAGCGCACCATGAGCGCGAAGAAGATCGCGCGCCTTCCCGAGGAGCGACGAACCGAGGCACAGCTCCGCCGCACCCGCACCGGAGTGTTCCTTTTGACGGCGTCGGTGCCCCAAATCCCCGCGGTGATCGCCACGGTCCTCTTCATGATCGGGAGCAGCCTCTGGCCAGTGATCGTCGCTCTCGTCGTCGTCACAGTGGCGGTTGGGGCGCAGGCCTACCGGCTTCGCTGACGGTCTACTCGAGCGGTTGGCCCCAGGCACAGCGCGCCAGTTCGCCCAACATCGACCGAAATGCGTAGTGAACCCGTAAAGGCGGCGCTCCGGCGGATAGCGCAAGATAAGGAAGCGCGGTCCACGGCCATTCGTAGTGCGGAGGAAACCCGGCCGCGCCCCCAGCAGGGTCGGGCTGGGCAAACCCGTGCTGAAGGCCCGAGCGGAGCCGCTCGATGGTGAGCTCGAGGGCGACAAGACCGAGCTCGCGTCGCGACGGAGGCCGGCTCTCGTCGCGGCCGTGCACCTGCCGGTGGGCCCGGGCAATGTCGACTCCGCGATCGAGCGCCTCGAATCGCTCTCGGAGTAGCGCCTCCGCAGCTTCGACGTCGGCCGCGGCCTCGATCCGATCGAGCGCCCGCAATGTTTCTCGCAGCTCGTCCAGTTCCGGGTCGGCGGTCGCGGAAAGCACGAGTGGAAGAAACGACCGGACCCCGTGATCGATCTCCAAGAGGCGAAGCTCTTCCTCGTCTCCTCCCGCCGTGCCACTCACCGGTACCCGTGCAGCCGCGGGGTCGCGAAGCGCATCACGCACATACGTGCTGAACTGTTGGCCGACGCCGCGGCCCGGATTCTCGGTGACCTCAAGCCACTCGGAGATCAATGGGTGCACCGGGCCTTCCGGTGGCGGAGGAGCCGCGGTTTGCGATGCGCCGCAACCAAAGGTCACCCACCCGAAGAGAACGAGCCATCGGATCATCTCTGTCCGAACCCCGAGCCATCCGACCCTTGGCTCCCGCGATGCGCAAAAACAGTGTCGTTGTTTGGTGACAGGTGTGCCGACGGGAGCAACAACCTGCGGAAACTCGGATCCGGCGCACTCCTGCCCCCCAAATCACTCCGAGGCACAGTCAGTGCAAGACCCCAATCCACACCCAGTGCAGTCGACTCGACGCAAGCCGAGCGTGCATCCGAACACATCGACGGGGGTCTTCATCCTTTTGCCGAAACGACCGCTCGCGGCCGCGCGCCGTGGCGCCAAGCTGCTGATTCGTCCAATCACGCCGCTCCTTGCCCAACGGGTGGTGACCCGTCGGTGCAACCTGTCCTGCGGCTACTGCAGCGAGTACGACGAACACTCCTCGCCGGTGCGCACTGGGGAACTGTTCGCCCGCGTGGACCAGCTCGCCGCCCTTGGCACGCTGGTGCTCACCCTCACCGGGGGCGAGCCGCTCCTTCATCCCGAACTCGACCGAGTCGTCGCCCGCGCGGTGGAGCGAGGCATGGTGGTCACCACCGTCAGCAACGCGTATCCGTTTACGAAACGTTGGTTCGACCGACTCAATCGGGCGGGGCTCACGCTCGTGCAGTCTCGATCGACAATCCGATTCTTTCTGGCCATGACCCCACGCCATGCAAAACCGCGGCCTATGGGCGCTGGCAATGGGCGCAGCCGGCCGTTCCTTCACTACCCCTGCACGGGTGCCCTCTTCGATAGACGCTCGAATCGATCGCGGGTCGGCGCGCCGGTGCCTAGCGAACAACCCGCCGAAGGCCGGGGAAGGTCATTTCGCGGAGAGGTGTTCGAGTATCGCCAGGTCCACCGATAAACTCGCGGCACGTGCCGTCTCGGTCGTCGTACCAACGGTCGACCTCTTCTTCCCGCGCGTACACAACGAGAAGTTGGTCCCGAGGACAGGAGCCGATGAAACCGTAGTACTCCTCAAGCTCACCGCACGGGGGGAGGGGTGAGGGAGTGGGAGCGGGCACTTCGCAGCCTGGGTCACCAAAAGACGTGGGCCGGCCTGGGCCGAACCAGATGGCAAGTCGCCCGCCGGGAATGCAGTGAAACGTGGACCCGATGATTCGGGGGAAACACCGCTCGCCGTTCACTTGGTTCCAAAAGGACGGCTCCCCTAGCGAGAACGATTCGGCACCGGACTGTAGCTCGACCCGTTGAACCGGCCCGTCTCCAACCAGGCGAGCATCCAAGGTGGCGTAACGGCTCTCCGCCACTGGAACGAGATTGCGACCCTGGAAATCACCCGGAAAAATGCACGACTGAATGATCGCGGAGGTGTCCCCAACCTCGACCACTTCGCGGCGAATATGGCCACACGCGTCCCCTTCCGCCAGCACGTGAAGCCCCCCATCGTCTGCGAGGCACGCACCGAAGTCCACGCGAAAGGCATCGCCCGAGCACTGCGCTCCCGTGCCGGTGAGGCCTCCCGGAGCGACGGCGACACAAAACGCTCGACCCTCGCCGACGGAGTGGTCGAGGACCAGGTCACAAGGGACCCCACGATCTCGATCGAAGAACATCCCGGACGGGAGGGTCATCCCTTCCTCGGTTTCCAAGAGGATCGGAACGACGCCGGTACCGTCTGGGACCGGCTGAAGTTCCCCCTTCAGGAACCTCGAGGGATCGACGTGGCGAAGGCCCGCGAACTCCTCTTCTTGTGGAAACGGACCGCGCGAACGGCATCCGCCCGCATACGGCTGCCACTCCTGGCCTGCGCGTGTCCGCCGCCTCGTCGTTTCATAGACCTTGCCGCCCAGACAACTGTCCAGCCGCACGAAAGGCAGGGGTTCACAGGCCCGCCCTTCCCTGGAGTCGCCCACGTCGATCCACGGCTCGGTGCACGCATCGTCGAGGTAGGCGGGAAATCCCAGTTCGGTTGGTAAACAGCGGATGTCTCCGCGTTCATCGAATCCAAACTCGCAGTCGATGTCGAGCAACGCGTCGTAGTACCCGGCCGGCTGCGCAAGGCCTTCGTCGGTGACAAGCTCCACGAGACGAAGACGTGGCCCCTCGAGGGGTGGCCGAACTTCCTCTTCCGGTCGCTCATGGCTCAAGAAGCAACCGGACATGATCAGTGGCCCTAACCCGCAGATCAGTCGCCAAGCCCTCGCGTGGGTGTCGGTGCGAGAACGGCCAGAAGTCACGCAGGAGAAATCCATCTCAGTGCAGTCACTATCGATGCTCATCTCGCACCTGCAACCCCGCAACACTACGACTCGGCGCAACGCTGACCTATGCCACCAAGCTGGGATCCTCAAACAGCGTATGTCGTGCGAGAGGCGGATCCGCGTGCGGATTTCGCCAGGCGTCGCTAGAGGACGTTGCCGCCGGTCCAGGGCGCTGGCGGCGGAGGCGGTGTGGTCATCGGCGTTTCGGATGTGCGATCGGGGACCGGCCGAACGTTCGGGGCCGGCGTCACCTGAATCTGAGGAGGTGGGGGCCGCGACGTGACCGGGGGGGCAGGCGCTGGTTCACCGGGCAGGCGCCAGTCGATGCCATCGTTCTCGGTCGCAGCGGCCGGCTCGGGAGGCGGTGCCTCTCGGTTCGGGCGCATCGTGACCGCCCGTCGCTCTACCGCAAATGTTCGCCGGGCCACCGTCACTTCACTTCGAAGCTGAACCGGCTCTTGGCCGGTGGCTTCGAAACGCACCGCATACGTACCCACGCTTCGGAAGATGTGGGAGGCAACCCAGGTGCGGCCGTCGGCCCCTTGCGACGCCTCGAGTTCGACCGGTCGTCGACCGCTCCGCTGCAGCGTGAAGTTCGCTCGAGAACCCGCCGAGATGTCCTGGTTCAGTACCGCGATGAAGGTCGCGGTGTCGCCGACGGCAAGCGATCCCGGCACGATCCGGAGCTCGTTTTGGCGCGTGGCCCTCGGCGGACTCCCGGCTTGCTGCAGAGCGGCGAGGGACTCCCGAATCTCCGGGTCATCGTGAAGCACCAGCGCTCGCTGATAGTAGGCGCGCGCTTCCTGGATCGCGCCTCGCTCGGTCGCGGCCACACCCCGCTCGCGAAGCCGGTCGGCCGCAGCCTGTCGGATCGCCTTCGCGCCGGTGTGATTGGGGTCCTCACGAAGCAACTGACCGGTCAGGTCTCGGACGCTTCGGCCGGTGGGATCGTCAAAGCGACCTTCCCGGAGCGCTTCGCGGGCTTGTGCCTCGATCGTGGCCAGCGGAGTCGCGCCCTCGCTCGATGCCTGCTGCACCAGATAGGCCCCACCGAGGACTGCGCCCGCCCCGAGCACAAACGCGAGAAGAACCGTGCCGAGGGCTCCAAGCCGGGGAGCGCGGGGCGGCACCGCATGCATCGCCGTGTGGTCGTGAATCGGGCTCGGTGCGCCCTCCAACGTTGGCGAGCGGACCACCGGACCGGTCGGTCCAGTGTGGGCGGTCGGCACCGGGGCCCCGCGAAACGAGTCTTGGCTCGGCCGCAACGGCAACATGCTTCGGCGCGCCGCCCCCGCGATCTCGATTCCCACTTGGGTGGCAGCCATCCGCAGCGCTTCCGCGAGTTCGTGGGCGTTGTCGTACCGTAGGTCGGCGTTTTTCGAGAGGCATCGCATGACCACCTCGGCGACCGCCGCAGGCACGTGCCCCGCGTGAGCCCGCGAGCGAAGGGCCGGCGGGGTCTCGTTGATGTGCTTCATCAGCATCGACACCGGTGACTTCGACTCGAACGGCGTCTCGCCACAGAGGAGCTGGTAGGTGAGAACGCCGATCGAGTAGACGTCACTTCGCGGATCGGTGGGCTCTCCGGAAGCGCCCTCCGGCGAGATGTACCGGGCGGTCCCAAAAATCAGCCCGGACTGCGTGGCCATGGTCTGTTCCGCCTCGAGGAAACGGGCGATCCCAAAATCGAGGACTTTCACGAAGTCCGGGTCGCCGCCCCGCGCCACGAGGAGAATGTTCTCGGGCTTCACATCCCGGTGAACCACCGCCTGCGAATGGGCCTCGCCGACACCATCACAGATCTGGGTGGCGATGTGGAGCGCCCGGGGAACGTCGACATGACCGGTGTCGCGGAGGAGGTCCCCGAGGGAGTGGCCTCGCAGGTAGGGCATCACGAGGTAGAGATTGCCCTCGGGAAGCTGGCCAAAGAGGAACACTCGGACCACGTTCGGATGGTCGAGTGCACTGGAAACTTTCGCTTCCCGCTGAAAGCGGCGCACCGCGTCGGGATTCTTGACGAGCTCCGGATGGAGAATCTTGATCGCAACGTCTCGGTCGATGCCGTTTTGGCGGGCGCGATAGACGATTCCCATGCCCCCAGCCCCGATGACTTCTTCGATTCGGAACTGGCCCAGCAGAGTGCGGCCGATGTACGGGTCCGGACCCTCGCCGGCCAGCACGAGCTTCGCGCCATCCTGCTGGCAGAAATCCGCCGCCGCATCGTATTGTGCGCCGCACGTCGGACAGACTTTGACGTCAGCCCCCATCATACTCGGGGTAGCATCGAGAGAAGTCTGTCTCAAGCTCGCCACTTCGACTTAAAGACGTTTGAAATCACAAAAAGATTCGCTGAGTTCTGCGCAACCACGGTCAAACTTACGACGGGCCCCGACACATACTTTCTGGGGCTTGCTCGAGAATGCGTCAAAGGGATAGCCTGATCTCGAAATGACACCACAATTCCGGACTTCCCAGGGATGTGCTCGCAGTCGGCGGCTATCCGCCTTTCTCGTCGGAATCACGGCGTTTGGCCTCGCGGGACTGCCGGACGTGGCCGCCGCCGAAGTGGCGGTGCTGGGTCTTCAATCGGTCGAGGGCGACGACGAGTTTGCCGCCAATATGACCGGTGCGCTCCGGTACGCAGTGGCGGAGTTCAACGGTTGGGATGTCAACGAGCGCGAGATGTCCCTCGCTCAGATGATGCTGCTCTCGGGCTGCGACAGCCCCGACGACGCCTGCCTCGCCCAGATCGCGTCCACGATGCAGGTGGAGCAAGTGGTGTACGGCACCGTGCGGCGCTCCGGGGGCGGACCGAACTTTCGATTTCAACTCGAAGTCAAGGTGTTCGATGCGGCCGCCGGTGAGGTGACGCAGCAGGCCGAAGACAGCCTATCGAGCCGACTGACCGACATCGACGACCTGCGGGAACCGGCCGAGCGGCTGGCGCGAAGCCTCAGCGGCCAAACGGATCCGATGGGCACGATTCGCATCACCGCCAATGCTCCCGGCGCTCAGATTCGGCTCAATGGTGATCCGATGGGAGCACTGACCGGCGATGAGTTCGTCACCGAGGCGCCGCCGGGAAACCACCGGCTCGAGATCATCGCCGATGGGTACGAGACCTTTCGACAGACCGTTCGGGTAGAAGCGGGCGCGAGCGCGGTCGTCGAGGCCACTCTCATCGAGGGCGAAAGTGACGGTGGGGGCGAGATCATTGCCCCGACCGTCGAAGAGGGCGGCGGAGGAGGCTTTCCGTTCATCCCGGTCGGCGGGGTGTTTTTGGGCCTTGGGGCCGCGGCCACCGTGACCTTCATTATCGCCTGGACGCAGATGTCTGGCTACGACCACAACGGTCCCGGCGGCGCGAACGACGACGCGGAATGGAACCGGGTCCAGAGCTTCTACAGTCCGAACGAAGACGTCTGCACCGAGGCTCGGGCCGGGCGCATCGGCGGTGCGGGCACGGCGATGGACATCTCGAGCGCGGTGGACATCTGCGACGAGCAAGACCGACTGGAGACGCTGTTTAACGTCGGCCTCTCCGTGGCCATCGCCACCTACGCGATCGGAACCGGCCTGATCCTCGCGGGAGTCCTCAGCGGGGAAGACGACGACGCGGACCCGAACGCCGCCACCCTTCGGCTCGACCCGGTATTCGGCCCCGACCTCGCGGGGGTCGGCGCCAGCGGCCGGTTCTAAGCGTGCGGATCATCGGCGGCGCGCTCTCCGGCCGTCGCATTCCCGAGCCTAAGGGCGGTTCGGTCCGTCCGACCACCGATCGCGTCCGTGAAGCGCTCGGCTCGCTCCTCGAAGCTCGGGACGCGGTTCTCGGCGCACGCATTCTCGACCTGTTCGCCGGCACCGGGGCCCTGTCCTTCGAGATGCTCTCTCGCGGGGCGGAGTCGGCGTTCCTTGTTGAGGAGGACCGCCGAGTGCTCGCCGAGTGCCGCCGATCCGCTCGAACCCTGGGCCTGACCATCGACACGCTGGCCTTCGACGCATTCGCTTCGCGCCCGTTTCCGCGCGGCCTCGTCGAGCAAGCCCCGTTCTCGCTCGTATTCCTCGACCCTCCCTACGCAAGGGTGGATGAGCTTGAAACCCCGCTCGGACACCTCGTCCATCAGCGTCTCCTGACCGACGAGGCGATCTGCGTGGTGGAGCATCCAAAGAAAAGCACCCCTCCGATTCCCACGGGGCTCGCCACGATCGGTGCGTATCGCTATGGTGATACTTCGATTCTTTTGGCGACGCCAGAGCGAGACTCCCCATGACCACCGCCATCTACCCGGGCTCCTTCGATCCATTGACCAACGGACACGTGAGCATTCTGACCAGCGGACTGGTCGCGTTTGACCGGTTGATCATCGCGGTGCTCAATAACCCGGCCAAGAACCCGATGTTCAGCGTGGAGGAGCGAATCAGCATGATTCGCGAAGTGGTCGGCAAGGATGAGCGGGTCGAAGTCGATAGCTTCGAAGGCCTCCTCGTGGACTACTGCAACCGCAAGGACGTTCGTGTCGTGCTTCGCGGCCTCCGCGCCGTCGCCGACTTCGAATACGAGCTCCAGATGGCGAACATGAACCGCCACATGAACAAGAAAGTCGAAACCGTCTTCCTGATGGCGGACGACGCGTACTTCTACGTCAGTTCCAACATCGTAAAGGAAGCAGCCAAGTTGGGCGGCGACGTCAAAGGACTGGTTCCGGAGCTCGTCGCCGACAGGCTGTACGCCAAGCTCGGACGGTAAAGCGGGTCGCGATAGAGCCCGCAGCTCCGAAGGTCGAGCAACGCATCGACATCCGCAACGCCCACCCGTCCCGAGCGAAGCTGGTCGATGGTGGTTCGTCCGGACGCGAGCGCACGACTGACCCGGAGATAGCCCGAGAGGTAACCCGCGTCGCGCGCGCAACCCCCACCGCGGTAGCCCCGCTCACAGAGAATCACTGCTTCTTCGGCACGAAACCCGTATTCACGGAAGAGAATCCGTGCGGTGTCGACGAAGGTCGCGCCCGCGTGGACGCGATCCGTGACCCAAACCCGCGCGGCGATCGTCCGTAGCCGATGCCCATCGAGAAGCCCCGCCTGTTCTTCGAGGCAAAGCGCCAAACCCTCCTGATCTGAGAACGAGCCTGCGGTCCCGAGCTCCATGATGCGAAGCGGCTGGGCGCGGCCATTCGCCGCTGCGACGAGGTGGCCAAGCACTTCATGAACCGCCAGTCGGAGCGCTTCACGGCAGCCGAAGCGCCGATCCGCAACGAACACCGATCGCTCCCCGGTGGCTGCGGCGGCGGTGAGGCGCGACTCGACATAGACGCGCACTTCGATGCCCGCATGTCCGGCGACCTTTCGCATGAGTTCGGCGAGCGACGGCTGGCCCAGGGGAGCCTCGGCGGCGAGGATCTGCGGCTCTGGCTCACCGTCGACCTGGGAGAGAATTCTTGCGGCGACATCCGCAAGGGTGCGCGCCCCACCGGCGTCTTCGACTCGCTCCCGCCCGGTGCCAAACCGACGTGACGCGAGCGGGCGTACACGCTTCGCATCACCGAGCGACTCGAGCATCAATAGATCGAGCTCGAGCTCTTCGAGACGAGCGTCGTAGAGCGCCTCGGCAGGGCTCTTGGCGGTCAACGCTCGCGCACTCTCGAGCCAGCGCCACACGTGGTGCGGAACCCGCCGAGGTTCGAGCTCGTAGCGCGGCTTCGTGAGCGCTCCGGCCTCGAGCAGGTCCACCAGACGGCGGCGCTCGACCGAGGCATTCTGCGGCGTCAGCGCGGGAAGAATCCGGGCCGCGTGATGGAGATGCTGGAGATACGCGTCGAGCGCGAGCTGGGCCTTGTCTTTCAGAACTCTATCTTTCTGGGCTCTGTCTCTTCGGGACTCTGTCTTTTCGGGACTCTGTCTTTTCGGGACTCTGTCTTCGGGACTCTGTCTCTCGGGACTCGATCTTCCGGAACTGGATCTTCCGGAACTGGATCTTCCGGAACTGGATCTTCCGGAACTGGATCTTCCGGAACTGGGTCTTCCGGAACTGAGCTCATGGTTCTTAGGACATCCGCGGATGAACCGGAACCGCCGCACATTATAGCGGCAGAAGGCGAGAGGCGAAGGGGAGCCAAACGCGATAGTCTCGCCCCATGGGACGCCTGAGCTACACTATCGACGATCAGATCGCGACGATTCGCCTTGACGACGGGAAGGCGAATGCGCTGGGCCCGGAGATGCTGGGGGAGATCAACGAGGCCCTCGACCGAACGGAAAAGGAAGCGAAGGCCCTCATCATCACCGGCCGCGAGGATCGGTTTTGCGCGGGCTTTGATCTCAAGGTCATGATGAAGGGGCCGGAGGCAGCGCGCGATCTGTTCGTCGCGGGGGGCCGTATGATGCTTCGCGTATATCTTCTCCCCATGCCGGTGGTGATCGCGTCCACCGGACACGCGGTGGCCGGCGGAGCGCTCATGCTGCTGGTCGGCGACACACGCATTGGCGTCCGTGGCGACTTCAAGGTCGGCCTCAACGAAGTGGCGATCAAGATGACGCTTCCGGTGTTCGCGCAGGAACTCGCGCGAAGCCGGCTCGACCCACGGAGGCTCACCGAGGCGGCGCTGCAGGCACGGATGTACAACCCCGACGAAGCGGTGGAGGTCGGTTATCTGGACCGGACCTCGGACGTTTCGAAGCTGATGAAGGACGCCGAAGCTGAAGCCCGTCGACTCGCCGAGCTCCCGCTGCAAGCCTACGCCGCGACCAAGACACGCCTCCGGCGTCCCACCGTCAAAGAAATCGAAGCGACGATGGAGGAAGACATGGCCGCGATGGCCGAGGGCCGCTGACCTGAACGAACTTCGGGCCAGAGCCGACCAGCAGGTTGGTGAACGACTCCGCCCACGCCTCCAGCACGGCCTTTTTCACCAACCGGCTAGGCTTCCTCGGACCGGCGCCGTTTGTCGTCTTTGAAGTCGAGCGCTCGGGCGAGCCGGACCGAGTCGTAACCAAACTTCGCGCGGAGCGCGTCCACCGCACCGTGGAGCTTTTCGTTGTTGTCGAAGAGCTCGAGCTGGTCGTCGTAGTAGCCGAGATTCTTTAGCTGAATGCCGAGGAGACGAATCGACAGGTCACGCTTGCGTGCTTCTTCGTAGAGCTCGAGGACCACCGGATAGAGCTCGAGCTCGGAATGGGTCGGGGCAAGCGTGCGCGCGCGCGTGAGGGTGTGGAAGTCCGAATAGCGGAGCTTGAGCGATACGGTGCGGGCCTTGACCCCGCGCTTTCGCGCGCGGAAGCACACCCGCTCGCAGAGCGACGAAAGCACGCCTTCCGCCTTCTCTCGGTTCGTCAGATCCTCACTAAACGTGCGCTCGTTCGAGATGCTCCCGACGATGCCGCCCTCGGGGTCGTGCTCCCAGAACGCGGGTCGCTCTCGACCGAGATCGTGGCCACCGAGCCCTTGCGCTCCTCGCTGGATCGCATCTGCGTAGGCGCCAAACACGCGCCGGAGGACCGGAGCGGGAGTCGCGACGAGCTCGCCAAGGGTATGGACGTCAAGGCCGAGGAGCTTTCGCTCGGCGACCGGCCCGATCCCGGGGAACTTGCGAACCGGAAGCCCGGCGAGGAACGACTTCTCGCTTCCTCGAGGAACCAACACCACGCCCCGGGGCTTGGCGAGACCGCTCGCGATCTTCGCCACCGATTTGCTGGTGCCAATGCCAACGCTTGAAGGAAGACTGAGCTCGTCTTCGATGCGGTCGCACAGCCCATGAATCACCCGCTCGATGGTCGCGTCCTCATCTTTGTCATCGGGCTCGCGATAGAGCTCCTCGCATCCTGCAAGGTCCATGTAGAGCTCGTCGATGCTCGCCATGCGCGTCACCGGGCAGACGTCCTGCACCAGCTCGCGCACCCGCTTCGAGTAGTCGCTGTAGGTGTCGTGCCGGGTCGGGAGATAGATCGCGTGGGGGGCCAGTCGCGCGGCCTCTACGAGCGACATGCCCGAGCGAACTCCGAACGGGCGGACCTCGTAGCTCGCGGCGGTGACGACGCCTCGAGTGCCTTTCCGCCCACCCACGATCAGCGGCTTCCCCTTGAGCTCGGGGTTGAGGACCCGCTCCACCGACACGAAGAACGTGTCGAGGTCGAGGCAGCAAATCCGCGGGGAAGGGGCGACCATGGCCGACCAAACTGTACTACCGTTCAGTCTCAGAAACTACCGGCCACAAAGACTCCAGCTCGAAGAGCGCCCCGACCTGCGATCTCTCCGAATGCTATCGTCAGACTGCGAATGCAGAACGCTCGACAGCATTTCAGCTTCTCAGAATACGCGGATCTCGAGGAGATCAGCGGAACGAGGCACGAGTTTCTCGAAGGCGCGGTCTGGGCGATGGCGGGGGGTAACCCCGAGCATGCCGCCGTGGCGGCGAATCTCGTCGCATGGTTTCACGCGGCGCTGAGAGGCCAGCCGTGCCGGGTGTTTTCGTCCGACCTTCGTATTCGGAGTCGCGGCCACCGGACTCGGAACGTATCCAGACCTTTCGGTGGTATGCGATCGGATGGACCTCGACCCGGAGGATCCCAAGCAGCATACGGTCAGAAACCCTCGTCTCCTGGTGGAGGTGTTTGGGCCGTCTACCGCGGACTATGACCGCGGCGAAAAGCTCGAGCACTACAAGCGGATCGAGTCTCTCCATGAAATTTTGCTCGTCGATCCGCAAACCCAATCTGTCACGAAGTGGTCTCGGAGTGACTTGGGATGGAGCGAGCACAACTATACGGATGGCGGTGTGCCGCTCGAAACGACCGATACTCCGTTGCCGCTCGCCGACGCGTTCCGCGATCCACTGAAGGGGTAGCAAGGAGATCAGAGGATGCGGAGGCGGCGCTTGCCGTCTTCTTCGGTCCAGAGGCCGCCGCTGTCGGCGCGGAGCGTGGCCACGGTCTCGATGGAAAAGCCGCCGACGCTCGCTTCCACGTGCTCGTCTTCGGGAATCGGCTCGAGGTACGTCTCGAAACGCCCCTGATCGAAGGGCATGCCGGGCGCCTTCTCGACCTTGCGGATCCGCTCACGCTGTCCCGCCTGTTCGTATTCGAGCTGGCGGTGAATGCAGTAGGGGTTGTTGCCGGGACGACCCATCAAGACCTGACCCGTCCAGCTGCAGCCGGCGAGACACACATCGCCGTAGTAACAGGTCTTGCAGTAGCCCCACAGATCGTCACGAGTGCGCTTGCCGAGATGGCTGATCTCCTCGGTGCCGTACACGAGCTCTTCGACCGAGGTCTCCTGCACGTAGCCGCCGGTGTAGCGGTCCGATGGAAGCGACGGGCAGCCTTTGAGCTTGCCGTCCGCCTCCATGCCAAGGCATGCGGTGCCCGCGCCGCACGAGGACCAGTGCGTGCCCTTGCCGCCGCCGTAGCGGAGGTCCTGCTCGTAGGGCCCGAAGTAGCCGATATTGTTGCCTGGAAAGAGCTGAATCCCGCGCGGTCGAAGCTTCTCTTTCTTCATCCAGACGAGCAGGGGAAAGAGCTCCAGAAGGTCGGATGGCTGGAGGAGGAGCTCGGGCCGGTCCGCGGCTCGGCCCATCGGCACGGTGAGCTGGATCTGCCAAGCCTTCGAGCCGATGTCATGAAGAAGGTCGCACATCGCGACAAGCTCCGGCATCGACAACCGGTTGATCTGGGTATTGGTCGCAAGGCGGATCGGGCTCTTCGACACCCGCTCGGCGCTCTCGATCGCCGCGCGAAACGAACCGCGGGCCCCCCGAAGGAGGTCATGGGTACGCTCGAGCCCATCGAGGGAGATCGAAATGGTGGTCATTCCCGCATCGACCGCCCGGTCGACCCGCTCCTGAGAGAGATTGCGGCCGCCGGTGGTCATCCCGCAGCGGATGCCTCGGTCGGTGATCGCTTTGGCGATCATGTCCCAGTCGTCGCGCAGATACGCTTCACCACCGATCAGGGTGACCTCGCGGACGCCGAGATCGGCAAACTGACGGACTGCATCGAGGCACTGTTCGGTTGTGAGCTCCTCGGTTCGAGGCTTCCCCGCCCGAGACCCACAGTGACGACAGCCGAGGTCGCACTTGAGGGTGATCTCCCATACCACGTACTTCGGGCCACCCGGTGCGTGCCTCGTCTTTCGGACGAGTTTGCTCGGCTCCTCGGGCATCGCCCCGATCGGGGGAAGGCGGGACGACTCTTTGGTCATGGGCGTCTTACTCGCTGACTTCGCGGGGCGGAGGAGCACCGTAGGCCGGCACGGGAACGTCCGGGGTTGGATCCTGGGCTTCTTCTTCTTCGGCCGGCGCACCGTACTCGGGGGCGGGCACCGGCTCGGGCTCGTCGGGATCCCATGCGGGGTCGGGCACCGCCCCATACTCGGCGACTGCGACATTGTCATCGGGCTCGTTGGGATCGAATCCGGTGTTGTCGGCGTTGTTGGTGCTGTCGTCGGGATTGTCGGTATTGGCAACGGGGTCGTCCGGCGATACCGGTTCCTGTTCCGCGCCGCCGCAGGAAGCGGATAGCGAAAGGAGCGAGGCCGCGACGAGGGCCCCACGTCCGGCGACCGGCCGACGGATTACGCGGTCAGCGATATTCGTGTTGCAGAACGGGCAGACGGTGAGCACCGGGGTGGCCGCCGCGCGGACGTGCGCACCGCAGGCGGGGCAACGGGTAAGGCCGTGACGAGATTTCCGCAGCATAGATCCCTCCGAGCTCTGAGCTTACACCCATCCGACCGACAGGGAATCCAGTTCCTTGGCAAACAGATCAGCTATTGGGGCCACAGTGCCGCGTCATCGTGGCGGTGTCGTCGACGCAGCGATCAATGCTCGTTTCGTTGGGGCAGTCTGCGTTTCCGTCGCACGGAATTGTACAGAACATGCCTGCAACATCCCGGCAGACGCCGCCGGGAGCGCACTGGCTCGAGTCTACACAATCGCGGTCCACGGACAGCATATCGAGGTAGGCCTCACAAGTGGTTCGGGCCGGATCGGGCCCGCAGTACGTTCCACCGGCCCCCGACACCGACGGCCCGCGGATGGAAGCAGGCGCTCCCCGAGGACACGCCCCCTCCTGTGGCGCAAGACACACGGCGCTCGTGACCCCATCGAACATCATCTCTACGCACCGAAGCCCCGTGTCGCAGTTCTCGTCCGTGTCGCAAGGTTCGCACTGATCCTGCATTCCGAACGGAAACTCGGAGCACTGCCTGCCCGGAGTGCATGGCCGGCCTCCGCAAGCAGAGGGATCGGCCACCGTGCACAACACACAGGTGCCAGCATCACAAATCCGCGCGTCGAGGAAACGGTCACAGTCGGTTGGATCTGTACATGAGCCACAGACGCGATTGGTGGTGTTGCAGACGGGGGCTGCCCGGTCGGGGCAGTTTGTGTCCATGATGCATTCCCCGCACTCGTTGTCGGGCCAGCACATTTCTCCCGCGTCGCAGTTCGCCTCCGTCACGCACTCGACGCAAAGTCCGGTCTCTTCGTTGCATACCGAATCCGTGCAGGGCGGGTTGCAGCGGGACGCGTCGGGAACGCTTTGGTCGACGCTCGCATCGGTGAACGTCCGGCAGGCCGGGTGATTGGGCCGCTCTTCGCAGAGGGGTGTACTGTTTTCGAAGGGCGCAAAGCAGCCGCCGAGGAACCCACCGATTCCTAGCGACCAGACGAGCCACCCGATAAGTCGAAGCATGGCCATCAGAATAGAACGCGAAATCCATCGCCGCTCGGCTGGAGCCAGCTTTGCTGCTCGGTCCCCACATCGTCGAACGCCAAGAGGCCAAAGATCACGCCGGTGGCGATTAGCGCCACTCCCAAGACGGAGAGCGTGCCGAGGAGCCCGACATTGGCTTCCTGAATCTCGAGCGACGCTTCGTCGATCCGATCCCCCATGAAGAGTCGGGTCAACGACGGGATCAGTATCCCGAGGCCCACCGCGCCCATTCCCGCGCCCACCGCGAGGACCAAACCGTTGACCGTCAGACCGTAGCGGTCGGGACGAAGTTCGACCCGAAGCTGCGTCGCGCTGTCCGTACCCGCGGCCACGGTGATGCGATGAGACTGAGCCCGATAGCCAGGTGCCGACACCTCCAGCGCGTGAACCCCCGCGGGCACCTGAAAGCGACCGGGCAACTGGCCAAGCGCCTCCCCATTGACGAGGACCTGCGCACCTTCAGGCTGTCCCTCGAGAACCAGCCACGGTCCCGGACCCATCAGCTGGCGGGACAGCGCATGTTCGATCGCCACCGCCACCGCTTCGGCCAACTCATTCACGCGCCCCTGCCCGCTTCCGGAAAACCGTTCCCCCTCGGCCCCGACGAAGGCCACCGTCACGGTGTAGCGCTCGTCATTCTCGCTCCACACCGAAAGGACCACCGCCGCATCGCAGGTCAGGCTCCGGAGCACCGGGAGCAGGCAACCGGAGCGGCGACATCCCCGCTGATCGTCGGGCAGCTGAGCCTCCGTCTCGTAACCACTCAGAAGCTCGTGACCCGACGCGCGGAGTTGGTCGAGGAGGGCCCGGTACGCGGTCTGCGTGATCTCGACACCCACCGTCTGATCTCCGGCCACCTGCTCTGCGGGCGGCACATAGACCCGGTCCGCCCGCGCATGAGCGGGCAGCGCCGCAACGAGCAGAACCATCGCCACGCGAATGCCCATAGCTGCCTGTCTACCACCAACTGGCCTGGCTGTCTGAATTCCAGCACCTTGCAGGGACCAAGGCGAGCCAACTGTCAATGTGCGTTGCGAGCGGAAAGCTCGCTCGCACGGCGGTCCAAAAGTGGGAGTCAGGTGTCGAATCGGCGGACTCTCGACCGTCATAAGGGCGGAGGAAGCAATGCCGATCGAGAACCCAACCCAACTGCTCAGCGTCGGAGCCGCCGCGGCCGAGTTTTCTGCCCTCGGCGGCCTACCCCCGGCGTCCGCAATCCGAGAGTACCAGCTCCTCTGGGACTACGTTCACCCGGAGCGAATGCGTCGCCCGGGCCGATGGCGCCGGCTCGTGGGTGCGTTCGCGACGCTCTTTTTCCACGCCGGCTAGGACGCGCCGGTTCGGAAGCGCCGGCGGGGGCGCGCGCGTCGAGGAGAATAGGCCGATTTAGAGGAGCTCAGTCGCACGCTCGGCGAGCTCGCTCCGCTCGCCTTTGTGCAGCGTAATGTGACCAGCGATTCGCTCCTGACGAAACCGTTCCGCGACGATCGAGAGCCCATTGCTCGCGGAGTCCACATAGGGGTTGTCGATTTGATAGGGGTCGCCGGTGAGCACAATTTTCGTGTCGTTGCCGCAGCGCGTGATGATGGTCTTCACTTCATGCGGCGTAAGATTCTGCGCCTCGTCCACGATGAGGAACTGATTGGGGAGCGACCGACCACGGATGTAGGTCAGTGGCTCGACCTCGATGGTCCCCGAAGCCACGAGCTCACTCCAGTCGCGACCATGGTGCCGGGTCCGTCCGGACGCAAAGATGTACTCGAGGTTATCGAAGATCGGCTGCATCCACGGGTTGAGCTTTTCGTCGAGAGTTCCCGGCAGGTAGCCCACGTCGCGGCCAAGGGGAAAGATGGGCCGCGACACCAGGAGCCTCGCGTACGCCCCGTCATCGATGACGCCTTTCAACCCTGCGGCGATCGTAAGTAGCGTCTTGCCGGTGCCGGCCTTGCCGACCAGCGTCACGAGGTGCACGTCGGGGTTCAGCAGCAGATCGAGCGCAAAGTGCTGCTCTTTGTTGCGGGGCCGGACCCCCCATGCGCCTTCGCGGCCTCCGCGGAGCGGACGAATCCACTTTGACGATGCATCGATGCAGCCGAGGGCCGTGTGCTTGGCCGACTTCCGATCCCGAAGCACGACGCACGCGTTCGGGTGACCGTCAGGGACGTCTAGGTTCTGAAGTTCGACCTCTTCACGGCGACCGAGTCGATTGACGACCGCCTCGTCGGCCTCTACGTCGATGACGCCCGAATAGAGCTCATCGAAGGAAATCCGGCCGCCCTCGTAGTTTTCCGCGCGAAGTCCGAGCGCATCGGCCCGAATCCGAAGATTCGAGTCCATGGTGACGAACACCACCGGGCGCTCCGGGTTCTTGTCTCGAATATCGAGCGCCATGCCCATGATCGCCCGGTCCATCGCCTGGTTGTCGCGCGATTTGATCTTCTTCGCCGCGCCGTTCATGGGGACGCCCACCCGAAGCCGGCCGCCCTCCTCGAGCTCGATGCCGTTCTGGAGCGACGCGCCCGAGCGCTCCCGCATGTCGTCGAGGAACCGGGCAAGCTGCCGAGCGTTGCGGCCCCGCTCGCTCATCTCTCGCTTGAAAGTATCCACTTCCTCGATGACGAAGATCGGGATCACGACCTCATTGTCTTCGAACTTGTGGATCGCCCGGGGGTCATGGAGCAGGACGTTGGTGTCGAGGACGTGGATTTTCTGCACGGCCGCCCGTTGTAGCAGGGGACAAAGGGGGGTCAACGTCGGTTCAGGTATTTAGCTCGAGGGTCGGGATGGCCCGTGGTTCGACATCGACGCCGATGGATCCAACTCACTGAAATTGCGTCTGAAGCCGAGCACCTCTCGCAAATCTCAAGCTTTTTTGCCCCAAATTCGGGAGGTCAGCGGACCTACCCATTCGAAGCTTCCGCGCCGCGGTATGCTCATCTCATCCACGAGGTCGCTGGTGTCTCTGATCGTGCGAAATGCCCTTCTCCCGTTTGCCGTCATGGTCTGCGCGCTCCTGTTCGCCACCGGCTGCGGTGACTCGACGGCCGAGCCCACCCCCGAAGGAGGTCCCGCGGACGCCACGATCCGCCCCGATGGCTCCGGTTCGGATGCCAGCATGGATGCGGTGGTTGACGCGGTGGCCGACGGGACGGTCCCCGACGCGACGCCCGATCGGGAGCCGCTCCCGGGGGATTGCACCGACGGAACCCAAAACGGCGACGAAACGGACGTGGACTGCGGGGGAAGCTGCGACCCGTGCACCAATGGATCGATGTGCGCCGGGGGCGGCGACTGTCAGAGCGAGCGCTGCGAAGACGGAAGCTGCAGTTCACCGCCGGGCACTCACCCCGACATCGTGCGCGTCGAGTCCGTGGCGGGACGCAACCCCGGCGGCCGCGGCTGGGCCGATAGCTATTCGGTGGGTGACAAGTGCTACTGCGAGTCGAGCTTCGACCACAACATCGGGCCGATCATGGTCGACACCCCGGTGGGTCGGCGCACCGTACGCGAGGTGTGCGATGCGATCGGGCCCGGGCCGGGCAGCCGCCCTGACCGCCCACTCTACAACGACATTCAGTGCGGCAACGGTCCGCCCAACGATGCCGGCGATGAAGAAGATTGCCCCGGTCGGGTGGACATCGGACGGGATGGCTGCGGCCACATCGGCCCGCGCTGGGACCTCAGCGTCGTTCGCTAGGAGCTGGTGAGAATGTCGGTCATCGACATTCGGTCGGCATTGCCCATCACGTCGCCGACGACCTCGGTGAGGGCGAGCGCGCGCATGGTGATAACTTCGATGGCCGCCGGATCTTCGTCCGCGGGAAAGACGCCGGTGTCGACGATCGCGGCCACCGCCCCCGCCTCGAGATAAGCCGGCGCTGACTCCACGTCTACGCCTCCGCTCGCCGCGATCGGAGTCACCGGAAAGTTCGGGACAAGATGCTTGAAGTACTCGGGGCCGCCCATGGACGCGGCGGGATACACCGCGATCATGTCGGGGCCGTCCGGACCAAGCTCCACGCAGTGATTGACTTCGGTCGGCGTTGCCGCTCCAGCGATCACCTCGAGGCCCCGGTCCTTGGCCGCACGAATCAGCATCGAATCGCTGATCGGAGAGATAATGAAGTCGGCCCCCGCAGCCATGGCGATCATGATCTGGTCGATGCTGATCACGCCAGACACGCCGACCGTGAGGTCGGTCTCGTCCGCGAGCTCAGCGGTGATCTCGGTGACCCGGGGGAACGTGACCGGAATCCCGAGCAGCTTGATGCCACCTTTGGCGACGGCGCGCGACCAGTCGAGGAGCCGCTCCTCGACCGGGGCCTTGACGACCGCCACCAGTCCCTGCCGGCGGATGAGCTCGACGGTTTCACCCATTGCGGAGTAGGAGTAGATGCCACCGTCCCATATCCGTCAAGAAGATCGCGCCAGCGCGACCGTCCCGGTGTAGGATCGAAGGGACTGGAGGCTTAGTCCATGACGAACATGGTCTCGCGCATCGCGGCGCTTCAAGACTACGACGAGTATAAGGAACTGCACTGGGAGGGCTCCTTCGAGGACTACCTCCAGGTCGTGCGAGAGCGCCCGCAGGTCACGCGCAACGCCTTCCAACGCGTCTACGACATGGTCGTGAGCTACGGTGAGGAAGAGTACATCGACAACAAGAAGCGACTTGTTCGGTACCCCTTCTTTAAAGACCCGATCGACAACGGAAAGGACGCGATCTTCGGGCTCGATATCCCGCTCATGCGTCTCGTGCACGTGCTCCGGGCCGCGGCGCAGGGCTACGGACCCGAAAAGCGGATCATTCTGCTCCACGGCCCGGTCGGATCGTCGAAGAGCACCATCGCCCGACTCCTCAAAAAGGGCGTAGAGCACTACTCGAGGACCCCCGCGGGCGCGCTCTACACGTATCGCTGGGTCAATCTCAAAGAAACGGGGCTCGCCGGCGAAGACGACGAGATGGACTCGCCGATGCACGAGGAGCCGCTTCGGTTGATTCCCGAAGAGTGGCGAGATCGGGCGATCAAGGAGCTGACCCTCGGCAACGATCGCTTCCGCATCAACACCAAGGGCGACATCAATCCGTCCTGCCGGTTTATCTTTCAGAGCCTGCTTCAGCGCTACAACGGCGACTGGAGCCAGGTCATCGAAAAGCACATCCGGGTCAAGCGGCTCATCATGAGCGAGAAGGACCGGATCGGAATCGGAACGTTCCAGCCGAAGGACGAAAAGAACCAGGACTCGACGGAGCTCACCGGCGACATCAACTACCGGAAGATCGCGGAATACGGCTCCGACTCGGACCCGCGGGCGTTTAACTTCGACGGCGAGTTCAACATCGCCAACCGAGGCATCATCGAGTTCGTCGAGGTCCTGAAGCTCGACGTGGCGTTCCTTTACGACCTTCTCGGTGCAACCCAGGAACACAAGATCAAGCCAAAGAAGTTCGCCCAGACCGACATCGACGAGGTGATCATCGGCCACACCAACGAGGCCGAATATCGAAAGCTCCTCAACAACGAATTCATGGAGGCGCTTCGCGACCGTACGATCAAAATCGACATCCCGTACATCACGCGCCTGTCGGAAGAGGTGAAGATCTACAATAAGGACTTCAGCGCGGAGCGGCTCCGGGGCAAGCATGTCGCGCCACACACCCTTGAAGTCGCCGCGATGTGGGCGGTGCTCACGCGGCTCGAGGAGCCGAAGAAACATCAGCTTCATCTGCTACAAAAGCTGAAGCTCTACGACGGCAAGATCCTCCCCGGGTTCACTCAGGACAACGTGAAGGAGCTCCGCAAGGAGACCCGCCGCGAGGGCCTCGATGGGATCTCGCCGCGCTACGTCCAGGACAAGATCTCCAACGCGTTGGTGCGCGATGGCTCCGAAGGCTACATCAACCCGTTCATGATCATGAACGAGCTCGAAAAAGGCCTGAGCAACCACTCGCTGATTTCGAACGACGACCAGCGAAAGCGCTATCGTGAAATCATCGGCATGGTGAAGTCCGAGTACGAAGAGATCGTAAAGAACGAAGTTCAGCGCGCAATCAGCGCCGACGAGGATGCGATCGCACGGCTCTGCGCCAACTACATCGACAACATTCGCGCCTTCGCGCTGAAGGAAAAGGTGAAGAACCCCTACACCGGTCGAGATGAGGAGCCCGATGAGCGCCTCATGCGATCGATCGAAGAGAAGATCGACATTCCCGACAGCCGAAAGGAAGACTTCCGGCGCGAGATCATGAACTACATCGGCGCGCTGGCGATCGAAGGAAAGAAGTTCGAATACGACACCAACGATCGACTTCGCCGAGCCCTCGAGATGAAGCTCTTCGAGGACCAGAAAGATTCGATCAAGCTCTCGAGCTTTGTCTCCAACGTGATCGACAAGGACACGCAGGACAAGATCGATGTCATCAAGGGTCGCCTCATCAAGTACTATGGGTACAACGAAGCGTCGGCGACCGACGTTCTGAGCTACGTGGCGAGCATCTTCGCCCGCGGCGACGTCAAAGAGTAAGGCGCCGCTTGGGGTTTGAGGGGAGCTCGGCTCCCCGCACCCGCCAGTCAGGATGCGCCGGGAACCGGGGCGCCGGCGCGGATCCAGGCTTCGAGATCTCGGGTATCGAGGCCCACATGGCGGAATCCTGGAAGGAGAATCCCTTCTAGCGCTTCGAAGAGGGCCGTCCGGGCGACTTCCGCGGGCGGAATGCCAAGGGGGGCAAGGGCGTCGTTCTCTGGCAGTTGGAGTTGCTGCCACTCTCGGTAGTTGCATACGGTCAGCGGAAGCAGCCAATCGCTCAGCTCCGCGCGGTGCCGAACCGGAACCTCGGCCAAAAATGCCCAGCCAATCCGCGAATGATCGATTTCATCCTCCAGCAGCTCCCGGAGCGCGTGCCGGGCGATCGGGCTCTCGGCTCCACGCCGGGCGGCGGACAGATACGCGGTCGCAAAGGTCTCGTTGAGCGCGCATTGACCCGTGACGAACAACGCGTGACGAAGCGTCTCCGAAGCCGCCCGTTCGTGCCTTGGCTGCTGGGGGGCAAGCACCGGGTGAGGGCCCACCCGCCGTCCCGCATAGCGGCAAGCCAGCTCTTCGGTCAGTGCCGCATGCCGATGTTCGTCATCGACGGCGCGGGCGGCAAGTCGGATCAGTCCCGCGTCGGCCTGGAGGTGAAGGAGGCTCGAGTGAATACTGCGGAACGACTCCGCTACCCGAGCCTCGGAGGCTGCCTGGCCAAGCCAGTATTCCGCGACGCGCCGACGGGTCGCGAGATCCAGCTCCTCGATCTCCTCTGCGCCAGGAAACGGGCGCTGGGTGACCGCGCCGTTCCAACGGCCATTCGGCCGGACCTTGCTTCGGGTTTCCCAGGACGCGAGCGCTTCACTCACGGGGCCTCCGTGATGCAGCACTCATCCCGCGAGGAGCAGCACTCAAACTGGGCTTCTGGTTCAATTGGTGCGCAGACCGTTGCCTTGGTGGTGGGCCACCCGGGTTCGCACAGCCGCGGGTCGCGGGCATCCGGGACCGCATCGACCAGGGCATCGACCGATCGATCCTGGGTCGTGGCGTCCTGCGCCGCATCGTCGACGCTCCCATCCACCTGCGCATCCGGCGGAAGAAACAGCGGGTCAGGTGGAGAGCCCGAGTCGGAGTGGCTAAGCGCACAGCCTTCGAGAGCCATCACGCTTGAAAAGACCAGAGAGTGGAAGAGTCGGTGCGCCATCGTGCACTCCTAGCGAGGGATTCCTTAAAGCACCGCTTAATCGGTGCAGACTTCAATCTGTTCGATTCGCGATGGATGTGAATCCGTATAATCCCATCAGCACTATCTTTTTTCTTCGGACAATCTTCGCCTGCGGACAATCTTCGCCTGCGGACAATCTTCGCCTGCGGACAATCTTCGCCTGCGGACAATCTTCGCCTGCGGACAGTCTTCGCCTGCGGTCCGTCGCGAGACGGACGCGCTGGCTTCCTGCGGCGCGCGCAAGAGGTCCCAACTCCCGCGCAATCGGCACCGGCACGACGTGGCGAGCATCTTCGCTCGCCGCGACGTCAGGGGGAAACGCCGACGTGAAGCTCATGCCAGAGGGCTTCGGCGGTCAGCCCCGGCGAACCATCCCCGGCCGCCTCGGCCTTTTTGATGAGCTCGACCACTCGGCGGTTGCGCGGAGCGGGTACGCCGACGTGGGCGGCCAGCCGAACGATCTCGCCGTTGAGAAAATCGACCTCGGTGGGTCGACCACGCATCAGATCTTCCCACATCGAGGAGCGAGCCTCGGGGTTCACCCGGAACTGAGCGCGCGCCACCACTCGCACGAGCGGCGTAGGAAGCCGGAGGATCGACGGCATTAGCTTCACCGGAACTCCGCGAAGGGGCGCCGCTCGAATGCCGGCTGCCCCAAGCACAGCGAGCGCTTCCTCGATGAGAGCCACGATCGTTCGTCGAAAGCCCCGCTGAAGCAGGAGGGCCCGGCTCGGCGCATTCGACAACGCGCTGACCGCATTGTTGAGATTGACGACCAGCTTGGTCCACTGGTGCGGAGCGAGGTCGGAGTGCGTTGATACGTCGAGACCTGCGCCCTTGAGCGCGGCGACCAACGCGCTCGCTTCGGGTCGATCTTCGAGCATCAGTCCTTTGCCCATCGCCCGATGAAAGAACCCGTCTCCCTGCGACACGACGTTGAACCCGACCACCGCGGCGACCACGATCTGATTCGGAAGGTGCTCCCGCAGCGCCTCACCGTTCCGGACCCCGTTCTGCAAGCTCACTACGAGGGCGCCCTTGCGAAGAATTGCCGCCAGGGACTTGGCCACCGAAACGGTCTGCGCGCTTTTCACCGCCACCAAGACGGCGTCGCAGCGCTCCAGCGCTTTCGCCTCGGTGAAGAACTGCACCCGCTCGGGCGGCACCGACCGACGACGATCGAAGTCTTGGATGCGAAGGCCGTGGGTCGCCACTTCGGCGGCGACGCGGTCTCGCCCGACGAATGTGACATTCGCGGTGTGGGCGGCAAGCATGCTTCCGCCCACAAAGCAGCCGATCGAACCGGCACCCATCACTCCGACATGCATCCGTGCCACGGACCGTGGTTGTAGCTTGGGCCCGATCATCAAACCAGCCACCAAGTCGAGCCAACGAGCCGAGCCAACAAGCCGGGCCGACAAGCCGTCGAGAACCGATGGCGACGCGGACCGCATTGGACGACCTTCGGGTCGATCTATTTCATTCGACGCAGGGTTCGAAAAACGTGGCGCGTCGACCCAACTATTTCGTGTGGTCGTCCGTCGTAACCAGGCAAGCAGCGAACGCGTCACAAGCCACATTTCAACAACACCACCGCCTTCCCGTTGGGATGTAGCGACGCGTTCCGAGGCCCCGCCATCCCCGTGGTGGGGCCTCCCTAATTTCGCCCCCATTTCGGGCTGGACTCGCCCCCGAGGACCGACGAAAAAGGAGCGGTGACTGAGTCTCTGGAACCATCGGTGCGGGTCCTACACGGCGATGTCCTCAAGCAACTGACCGAATCACCGTCGTTCCGTCGGGGCGAGCAGTACTTCCGCGAGGGGCGGGTCGGCAACCTCACCCGGAATGGCAATACGATTCGAGCTTCGGTGAGAGGCAGTCGGCTGTACGACGTGCAGCTCTGGGTCAAGGGAGACCAGCTGGCCTACTCCTGCACCTGTCCGGTCGCCGAGCAAGGCCTCCTCTGCAAGCACTGCATTGCCGTCGCGCTTGCGTGGATCGTACCGATGGCTGAAGCGGCCAAGGCCCAAGCCGACCTCGCGGATGCCGAGACGGGCGTCTCTTCGACGCCGCCCGAGGAAGTGGAGCAGCCGGTCCTCCGTCCCCCGGGACCTCAACTCTCGAAGAGCCGACCTCCGAAGGCTCGTCCAACTCCCGCAAAGACCGATTGGCGCCCTGGAAGAGTTCACGCATGGCTGCGCGCGCAGGACAGCGTCGCCCTTGCAGACCTCATCCTGGATCAGGCGGCCACCGACCCCGGATTCCAGGCCCGCCTGATGGCGCTTCTCGACGAATGATGCCGCAATGCACCCTGGATCGTTCGGACGAGAAACACTCGCGAATATTCCAAAATGCATCGCCGACCCACGACTATGGCTCGCGGCGGTTCTGACGACCGGCGCATGACCAGACCGCGCCCCCAACCCCGAGGCCCCCATGCACAAGTTACCGCTGATTGCGTTCCTCGCCCTCGCCGGCTGCCCTGAGGATACCGACTCCATCGAAGCGACTCCGACGGCGGAGAGCCAGGGAGAGGAGAGCCCTGAGCCAGCCCCCACGGAACCCGCCGCCGAGTCCACGACTTCCGATTCCCCCACGCCGGCCGCACCGATGCCAGATTCCCTTCGCGAGGGGAACGCGGCGTTTGCGTTCGACCTGTACCAGCGACTTCGATCCACCGAAGGGAACTTCGCCTATTCTCCGGCGAGCATTTCCCTCGCGCTCGCCATGACCTACGGCGGCGCCGAAGGAGAGACTGAAGACGCGATGGCCCAGGGCCTTCGGCTCGCTGGAGTCCCGGAAGCTCAAGTCCATGAAGGTTTCGCGAGTCTCCTCGCGCGATGGAATGGCGCCCAATCGGACTATGAACTCCGCGTCGCCAATCGGCTCTTCGGCGAACAGACCCTCACCTGGCACGACGCCTACATTGGGCTGACCCGCGATTCGTACGGCGCCGCTCTCGAGCCGGTGGACTATAAGAACAACCCGAGCGCCGTCCGTGAACACATCAACGGGTGGGTCGAAGAGCAGACCGAAAACCGCATTCAGGATCTTCTGCCGCCGCCGGCGGTCAACTCGGATTCTCGAATCATTCTCACGAACGCCATCTACTTCAAAGGGCAGTGGCTCATGCCCTTCGACGAGGAAAATACCGAGGCGGCACCGTTTCGCCTGGCGGGCGGAAGCGAAGTCGAAGCTCAGCTCATGACCCAGACCGAGGAGTTGGCCTTCGGCGAGGTCGATGGCGCGAAGATCCTACGGCTGCCCTACGTCGGAGAGGAGCTCGAGATGGTCCTCGCGTTGCCCTCCGAGCCCGGCGGGCTATCGGCCATCGAGGCCAACCTTTCGGCGGCGACGCTAGCCGAGTGGACCAACGCGACTCGTCGGCAGCGGACGCAGGTGTTCCTTCCGCGCTTCAAGATCGACCCCGCCGAGGCAACCACACTCAAGCGCCATCTTGAGGAGATGGGGATGGCGGTCGCATTCTCGGATAGCGCCGACTTCGGGGGGATGACCAACGAGCCGCTCAAAATCTCTCAGGTGTTTCACAAGGCGTTTGTTGAAGTGAACGAAGAGGGGACCGAGGCGGCCGCGGCGACCGCGGTGGTGATGATGCGGGGCGGCGGCATGCCCACCCAGCCGGCGGTCTTTCGCGCCGACCATCCATTCCTCTTCTTTATCCGCGACACGCGCGACGACACGATTCTGTTCATCGGCCGCGTCGCCAACCCGTCCGCGTGAGGTGAGGAGAGAGCACCGCCGTCCTTCGCCTTGTGGGCGAGCTGGCGG
>JBCCZL010000044.1:0-27885 GCA_039187775.1 Myxococcota bacterium | reverse complement strand
TTTGACCGATCACCCTCGACGGACTCCGCAGACGGGTCGCCGAGGCTCAGCTCCGGAAGCCAGAAGCAGACGAGAGCGTGGACCAAGAATCCCATCGTTCGGATGCTTGGTCGGTACGCTAGGTTAGTCGGGGTCTTCGCGGATCAGAGTCTCTGCGCTCGGTGTCTCGAGGAGCGCGCTAACCTCGGCCGCGAGGTCGCGCGGCGGATGATAGAACCCGTGGCTTCGGAACAATCCGGCGTAGGCTCGGTCGAGGTCGAAGATCGCCTGAACCGCTCCGGGCAGCATGTCGCTTACGGTCTGAAGCCGGTCCGAAGAGAACGTCAGGCGGTCGGGACGAATGTGCCCCGCATCCACGAACGCTTTGGTCTTCTTTCGGCATCGGCACGGGTTCCGCGCATCGACGAGCCCACATTGCCCCTGCATGAACGCCTGAAGATGGGCGCGCGCTCGCGACAGCCGCTTTCGGTAGGCGACGGGAGAGATCTCCAAGATCTCCGCGGCGACGACGTCGGTGACTCCGAAGATGCTCCCGAGGATATACACCATGCGCTGCTCGCGACTGAGACAGAGAAGCATGCCCGTGGTGCAGCTGGTGAGACTTTCCTTCAGCAGCAGGTCATCGGGGATGTCGGTTTCGGGGAGCGCCGCGTCCGGAAAGTCGTCGAGCTCCTGTCGAAATCGATCGAAGGTGAGGTCCTCGAGCTCGCGCCGGCCCCGTCGACGAAGGAGATGGTTCGTTGCGATCCGATAAAGCCACGTGCGAAATGCGCTCCGGCCTTCGAACTGGGCAATTCGGGTCGCGACCTTCACAAGAATTTCTTGCGTCGCATCCGCCGCATCGTCTTCGCGATGAAGCATTCGACGCGCGAGGTTGAACACCCAACGCTGGTGCCGACGAAGGAGCTCTTCGAGCGCGGCCCGGTCGCCCTCCACTGCCGCAGTGGCAAGCCTCGGGTCGATCGGATCGGGTCGAGCAAAGGGAAACGGCGCGGTCTCCGAGCCCACCTCACGCCTCCATCAGTCGACGGAGCTGTTGGAGCTCCGCCCGCAGGCCGCCGACCGCGCTGGTAAAGCCCTCTTCCGACATGCCGGGAAGCTGCCAACCGGTAAAGGTCACCAAGGTCGAGGCGGGTCCGAGCGGCACGACCCGGAGTGGATACGTCGCCATCGCGCTCCGTTCGCGCCCAAACCGAAGGTCAACCGCACCGGTCGTCGCATCGCTCTTCATCTCGAAAGCCAACGCGCGGGAGGCCGACACCGCATAAAAGCCGTCGGCACGCTCGTCGAGGCGCTGACAGAACGGGACCGCCCAGCGCGGAAGATTATGAACCGACGACACAAACTCGAAGACTTTGGAAGCTGGCGCGGCAATTTGCTCATGTACGGTCTCGATCTTCATGGTCTCTCCGATCTCGGGCATCTTGGGTCAAGCCCGGTCGATCGATTGGACTCACGCGAGAGGCACCTGTGACTGTTTCTCGTCAGAATCTTGGCAAAATGTTCCCACGAAAATGGACGGTTCAGGATCGAGCCAGCGCGCCGTTCGTCAATTCCCATGGATCCGAAAGCTCTTGGCGTTCTGCAGGTTCTTTCAGCCCTCGAGCGGGGCCGGCGCATCCCGGACCTCGAGTCGGTGGCTCGGTTGGGGGGACTTCACATCGCGGCCGCGCGCTTCTTTCTGAACGTGCTGGCAACCCAAGACTTGATCGACCCGGAGACCCTCGGCCTAACCCTCAAAGGGGAACGGACCGCATCCTGGCTCCGGCGCCCAAGCGAACCGGTCGCAACCCGCTACCGGTTGGCCGCCTGAGGGCGCGCGTCCCAGCTACGGACACCCTTCCAGCAACGCTCCGGCGGCGACCGCGCGCTCGATCGTAGGAGTGAGTCCTTCGGGGACAAGCTCGGTTCCGACCCTGCAGATCCCGTCCTGGCCTCCAAGATAGGCGGCAAAGAACGTGGCGACTGCCTCCCCAATGTACGCCATGATCTCCGGGCCGCCCTGTCCTCCCATGTCGCTGTGACTCTGGTCGGGCACGATGATCTGAACTCGGTCGAAGCCATCCGGGTAGCGCGCCCAAGGTTCGAGGCGCCAGTCGGTGGCGACGAAGTTGCCGAGGCCGGTGATATCGAGCTCCGCACCACCAACCATCGTGAAAAGCGGAACCCGCACCGTCACCCAGGTATTGTCCGTCGGGCCATTGTCGAACGCTTCGAAGAAGTCACCGACCCCCTGCGGTGAAATCGGCGCGATGGCCACCACCCGGGGATCGGGCGTGGGACGGTAAGGATATCCGGCCCCGGCCACGGCATGCGCCGTGTAGGCGCCCGCCGAGTGGCCAGTGTGGCCCACCCGTTCGGTGTCCGCGGTCCCCTCGAAGTCCGGGAGCGCGATCGTTCCGTCAGCGAGGCCATCGATCGCCAAACTGACGTCGAGGGTCCGGTCGAGCCGATGCACCTGATTGTTGTCGGAGCGACGATGACCGAGCTGAACGCCGATCCCCCGATGTTCAGCGATTGCTCGGCCAATGTGGTCGAAGCGGGTCTCTCCTGCGTTCATGCCCACCCCGCCGTGACTCACGAGCACCACGTAGTGGACCCCCGACGTGCCCAAGGGATAGTGAACCCGAACTCCGACCTCGCGATTTCGCGCGGCGTAGGTCAGCACCGTATCGACCCTCGCGGTCGCGACGACTTCGCCACCGTCCCCTTGTCCCCCGTCTCCAGCATCCATGTCCGCACCATCCGAGGTTGCGTCTTGGGCCGCATCGGTCGGAGAGGGTTCCGCGTCGGACCCGTCGGGGCTCACCTCGGCGTCGGCTGGAGCTTCGGCCGAGTTGTCCCCGCACGCTCCCCCGAACAAGAGAAGCGAAACCATCCATGGTTTGACTGGCATCAACTCCTCCAACGCCACCCGCAGCGCGTTCCCTACGAGAGAGCGATCGCCGAGTCGAAAAGGCTACGGAAGGAGCCCGCGGAGGTTGTAGGCGAGGACCTCCCGCCCGAGATGCTCGGAATCGATGGCGCGGTCCGCGCCGCTCAGCACCTGCTCTTCGAGGATGAACTTCACCGAACCGAGAATACAGGAGGCCACGATTTCCGAATCGAGATCCCGGATCACCCCGAGCTTCTGTCCGTTTTGCAGCGACTCCGCCATGAACTGATGAAGGTAGCGATAGAACTCGCGGAGCTTTCGGTTGGCTTCGTCGTCGAGGCCCGGCGCTTCGCGAAAGATGATCTTTGTGAGCGGCCGGTGCTGCTCGACGGTTTGCACGATGAACATCAACGCTTCGAAGAGCTGATCCTGAAGCGGCGGCGCATCCTTGGAGGTGTCGACGCCGACGAGCGTCGAGCGCACTTCATCGAGGAGCTGATCGAGGAGCTCGTGGAAGATCGCACTCTTGCTCGGAAAGTAGAGGTAGAAGGTGCCGCGCGCGATCCCTGCGGCATCGATAATGTCGGACACCCGGGTCTGGTGGTACCCCTTGGCGGCAAAGACGTCGAGGGCCGTCTTCAGAATGTGGGCCCGCCGGCTCTCCCGCTGGGCCTCGGCCCGTTTGGTTCGGCCATCGGTTTGGGGTGTGCTCACGGCTCGTCCTCGCTCCGCCCCAAGAGATACTCGTCCACGCGCCGAGCGATCGGCGCCCGAACCCGCTCCGCCAGCTTAGGAATGTCCTCGTCCGAAACCCCCGCGGTCTCGATGGGCGCCTCGCAATACACGGTCACTTCCTGCCGCGGCCGAATCACGAAGGACCCCTTCCGCATCACCCGCTGCATCCCGGTCACCGCCACCGGCACGATGGGAATCCCAAGGTCGCGCGCGATGTAGAACACGCCCTTGCGAAAGCTCTGAACGCGGCCGTCCTTGGTGCGAGTGCCCTCGGGGAACGCGAGGATCGAATGGCCGCGCGCGATCTCGTCGCGCATGTACTGCATGATCTCCGGGGTCTGTCCTTCGCTTCCTCGACGCACGGGAATCGTCCCCCGCTGCTTCATGAACCAGCCGTAGACTGGGTACCTGAAATGGTCTTCGAGCTCGAGGCCCTGCTTAAAGTGCGGCGTCGACCGATACATCGTGCAGTGGTCGAAATGATTCACATGGTTCTGGCAGAACATGTACACGCGGTCGTTTCGGATCGCGGGGTGGACCACCGCGCGCCACTTCGCCCCGGTGAGCTTGACCTGTCCCCAACAATAAAGCCGATTCAGCCACTCGAGCTGGTCGGACCGGAACATCGTTTGGAGCGTGATCATGCTGCCCATGACCGGCACGATCCAGCTCACTCCAGCCGCCCAAAGACCCACCGACATCAGCCTTTCCGCGGGGGTGTGGGGCCGAAACCACGGCGGCAAGTCCTCCCTTGCATCGCGCGTGCGGTCAGCCGGCGCACCACCGCGCCCGCGCGCCTCGAGCGCCCTCTCATCGCTTCTTTCTTCAGCGCGGTCTTCGGCTCGTTGCTCGGCTCTTTCGTCGGCTCCTTCGTTGGCCATGGTCATTGTCGTCATGCGATCACCCGCAGCGCATCGGGAACAACCTCGAGACGCTGAACATCGATCTGCAGAATCTCACCATCGATCATCACGTCCCTCCGGCCAAATTCACACTCTATCGCCGCCGCCTGCGCCACTTCGACCTCGGCCCGGTGTACATGGGTGCCTCGAAACAGCGTGGGAAACGAAAGCGCCGTTCTCAGCCGGCCCATCTGGTTGATTCGGACGACGTCGACCTTGCCGTCAGCCACGTCGGCCCGGGGCGCCATCATCATCGCGCCGCCGGTAAATCGGCTGTTGGAGAACGACAGGCATACGCAGGGCCGACCATCGAACTCCCCATCTTCGATTCGATAGCGCACCAGCGGGTAGTCGAGGTTTCGAAGACAGCTCGCGACCGCCATCACGTAACCCGCGGTGCCGAAGCGCTTGAATCGGCGATTGGCCATCGCGGTGACGTCGGCGGTAAAGCCGACACTCAGTAGGTTGATAAAGTGAACCGCCCCCTCGCGGTGGGTCGCCCGGACGACATCGCATTGGTGGGTCTTGCCGCGAATGAGCGCTTCGATCGCACTCTCCGCGTCGGTGATCCGAAAGTCACGGAGGAACGAGTTGCCGGTGCCGAGCGGGAGCATGCCCAGGGTTACCGGCTCTTCCGCCGACGCAGCAGGAAACAGCCCGTTGAGCACCTCGAACGACGTTCCGTCGCCGCCGACCGCAAGAAAGTGCCGGTGCCCACCGTCGTAGCCGTCCGCGGCCAGATCCGTGCCGTGCCCCTCCCGTTCGGTGAACCGGACCTCGAGGTCGAGCCCCGCCGCCCGCAGGCGGTCGAGCGCCTCGTCGGCTTTGCTCCCGGCCCGACCACCGCCGGCCGCGGGATTCACGACGGCAAAGAGCTTCACTCGGAGAGCCTTTCTACGTTGGAAAACGGTTGTTCTTTGAGGATCTCCGCGAGCTTTAGCCGCTGGATCTTCATCGACGCGGTCCGCGGAAACTCGTCGTCGACGAAGAGCACACCACGAACGCGCTTGTAGTCGCTGAGGCTCCGGTTCTTGTCGATGAACGCCGAAAGAAACGCCTCTCGGTCGTCGGTTCGGACCACCGCGACGAGCAGCTCGTCGTCGAGTTCGCCGCCCCACACGTAGCCGCTTGCGACGACCACCAGCTCCTCGGCGGGAAGGTCCGAAAACACCGCCTCCACGTCCTCCGGATACACATTTTTGCCGCCGGCAGTGACGATCATATTCTTTTTCCGGCCGACCAGATGGAGATGGCGGGACGCGTCGATCCAACCGAGGTCCCCGGTTCGAAGCCAGCCATCGACGATCGTCTCCGCGGTCAGTTCGGGCTCGTTCAAATAGCCCTTCATCACCGTGTCGCCGCGAACCAGCACCTCGCCCACGCCCTTTTCGTCGGGCTGGTCGATGCGGAGCTCGACGCCCGGGAGCGGTCGACCGACCGAGTCCGCGCGAAACGGCTTGAGGTCGTGCACCGTGCACACGGTGGTCGCTTCCGACAGGCCGTAGCCGATCACCACGGGGATCCCGAGCCGATAGAAGTACTCGGCGCGCGCCGCATCGACGAACGCACCGCCGCAGAACAGCACCTCGAGGGATCCGCCGAACGCGTCGTGCACCGGCTTGAGAAGCGTGCGGCTGAGCGAATGGTTCGGCCGCTTCTCGGTGAGCCGTTCGTTGACCGCGCTCAGCGACTCAAAAAGACCCCGCCTCGCCGGTCGCTGCTCATCGAGCTTCTCTTCGACCCGGCGCTCGAACGCTTCGAGAATCAGCGGAACGACCGCCATATGGGTCACCGCATAGCGTTTCATCGTCCAGTTGATGAACTCCGGTCGGAGCGATCGCTGATGCACGATGGTCGCGCCGCCGCCGAGTGGCCCGACGAAGCCGCACATAAAATCGATGGCATGGTTCGTCGGAAGGATCGAAAAGTAGCGATCGCCCATGCGGAGCGGATAGAGCGTCTCGAGGCTCCGATACTGGGCGAGGTAGTTCCCGTGGGTCAGGAGACAGCCCTTGGGCGTTCCGCCGGTCCCCGACGAGTAGACCACCGTGGCCACATCGTCGCGACGCCGAGGCACAAACGTCGGCCGACCATTCTCTCGAGGGAGCGACTCCCACTCGGTGCCGCCCGCCGGGAGGTCGCGGCCCTTGCGTTCGCTCACCAGCACCGGAACCGCGCGGGTGTCGAGTTCTCGGAGCGACGAGCCTTCGACGACGAGGAGCTTCGGCGCCGCGTGCTCGAGGAGTGCGCTCTGCTCGGCCGGCTTAAGCTTGTAGTCGAGGGGAACCACCACGCCGCCGCGGAGGAACACCGCCGCCGCCGCGATGATCCAGCGGGACTGGTTGCTCATCAGGATCGCGACTCGGTCCCCCCCGCCGACGACGCGCTCCTCGAGAAAGCACGCCACCCGTTCGACCTCACGTCGAAGCTCGGCGTAGGTCAGCCGCCTCGCCTCGCGCTTGCGATTCGCTTCGATGAGCGCGGTTTCGCTCTTGAACTGAACGAGCGCATCCTGAAAGAGCTCGCCGAGGGACTGATACCGGTCGACGCTGATCATCGCTGCGCCGCGAGGCCGGACCTTCTTCCTGGTGGAAGAACGCAAGCTGAGGACCGACTCGAGAAGCGCCGTGGGGTTAAGAGACGCCATTAGAGCCGCCGTTCGATGACTTCGCTCAACCCAGCGAAGGTGTTGACGCCCTGGAGCTCGTAATCGGGGATCTCGATGTCGAAGCTCTCTTCGACTTCGGTGAGCAGATCCATCGCTTTGTAGCTATCGATCCCGAGAGCATCGAAGAAGTCGTCTTCGGGCTGAAGCTTGCTCGCGTCCTTGCCGAAACGCTTGGCGGCGAGCTCGATGAGTTTTTCTTGGGTGGGTTGGCTCATGGCAAATACGGGAGAACTTCGTCGCTCTCGACGAAACGTTGGAGGGCTGCTTCGACAACCGGGGAGGCAAAGAGGCGCGTGAACACCTGCTTCTCCCGGTCGAGATCGGCCTGAGGAACGGCCTTGATAAATCGCTTGGCGGCCACGGCGGTGCGTCGGTCGAACCGGGCCGCCTGGGTCGCCACGCTTCGCGCCACCGGAAGGGCCTGGCCCCGACCGACCACCTGGGACACGAGACCGACCTCATGGGCGCGGGTCGCGCGAAGGCTCCGGCCGGTCAAGAGAAGATCCCGCACCACCGCGTTTCCTAGATCGCGCTGGAGCCGCGGCACACCGCCGAACCCCGGCACGAGGCCGAGCCGAAGCTCGGGAAAGCAAAAGCGAGCGCTTTTGTCGGCAACGATCACGTCAGCGGTCAGCGCGAGCTCGAAGCCTCCGCCAAAACACACGCCTTGAACCGCGGCCACGGTGGTGATCGGGACCGTGTCGAGGATGTCAAAGACCCGATGGATTCGGTCGATGAACGCCCGAAGCTCCCGCACTTGGGAAAGGAGCGGCACTCCGCGCTCGCGTCGGTCCACCATCTCACGGTAGAGCTCGCGAAGATCCGCCCCGGCGCTGAACCCCTTTTCGAGTGCGCTGGACAAGATCATCGCCCGGGCGCCCCCGGCTCCGTCGACGAGGTAGGTTGAAAGCTCCTCGAGCTCTCGAAGCGCGACGGTGCCGAGTTCGTTCATCGGCTCGCGCTCGAGGGTCACCTCCAGCGTCGTTCCCTCATGCGTCCAGCGAAGTGCCTTGCCCGAGTACGCCCGCGGCGTCGAGTGCTCCGCGCGACGAAGCCACGCCTCGGATCGCACGAACGGCTTGGCCTGGGGCTTGAGCGCCCGCTTGGCGAGCGACCGAAAGTGCTCCGCTCGAAAGAGCGCCCTCGCCGCCCGCTCGCGGAGCTCGCTCGGATGAAGGTTCATGAATAGAGCCGATCCAGGTCCGGCGCGAAATGCTCTTCAAGGGCGCGGCGCCGAAGCTTCTGATTCGCGGTGAGCAGACCGTTCTCGGGAGTGAACGGCTCGGCAGCCACGAAGTGTTTTCGGATTCGTCGGTAGTGGGGGAGCGTCTCGTTGAACTCCTCGATCCGCCGCTCGACCACGGCCTCCTCGACCGTGCCTGAGACGACCGCGGTGAGGTACGGCCGGCCGTGACCGAAGAGGACCACGTGCTCGGCCCCGGGAATGCTCTCGAGGAGGCCCTGTTCGATGGGCTCGGGGGCTACGTTGTGGCCGCTCGAAGGAACGAGAATGTTCTTGGTGCGACCGATGATTCGCCAGTTCCCCGAAGCGTCGACCTCAGCCGCATCGCCGGTTCGAAACCATTCGCCGTCGAACGCATCGGCGGTCGCTTCGTCGCGGCCCCAGTAGCCGGCGAAGATATTGGGCCCGCGGACCTGAAGCTCTCCCTCGTCGCTCAGCCGAAGCTCCACTCCGTCGATCGCGTGGCCCACCCGGCCAGGAAGCGCCTGCCGGGGCTCATCCATCGTGACGATGGCGGTCGTTTCGGTCAGCCCGTACAGCTGATAGACCGGAATGCCCATCATCTCGAACCAGCGCTGCGTCTCTTCGCCAAGGGGCGCCGAACCGCAGAGAAGGCACCGAAGATTGGGGCCGATGCCTTCGCGGATCTTCCGAAAGACCACCGTTCGGGCGAGCCCGAGAAGAAGACCGTCCCGCTTCTTGGCGCGGCCGCCGATCTGGCGGAGGTACGCTTCTTTGCCGCCTTCGTAGAGCCGGAACACCGCCGCGTTGCCGTTTCGGAGCTTGTCCTCGACGCCGTTTTTGATGCGCTCGAGGAGCGTCGGCACATTGAGGAAGTAGTGCGGCTTCGCCGCCAAGAACTCTTCCTTCAGATTGTCGAGGTTGGTGCTCATCCAGATCGGGTTGTCACGGACGAGCTGGGTCCAGAGCGCGATCCGCGACCCCGCAAAGCAAAACGGCAGGTAGTGGAACACGCGGTCGTCGTCGCGGCGCTCGCCCATGAGCCGCGCCAGCGCCCGACGGGTGAGCGGGAGCATGAAATCGACGTTCGCAACGGTGAGGATCACTCCCTTCGGAACGCCGCTCGTCCCCGAGGTGTAGATGATGGTCACCGGATCGGAGGCCTCGCGGTTGACCGGCTTGTCCTCCACCGCCTCACCAGAGAAGAGTTCGGCGAAGGTCAGAACCGGCGGGTCACTCTCGGGGCCCCAGGCCTCGCGGACCTTCCCGAGGAGCGCGCCGTCGGCACACACGATCACCTTTGCGGTGCAGTCGTGCATCATCTCGACAAGCTCTTTCGGCTCTTGCCGCGCGTACATCGGGACGACGATGGCCCCTTCGTAGAGGATCGCGAGGTCGGCTGCCGCCCAGTCCGACGAGTTCGGCGCGAGCAGGACCACGCGGTCCCCCGCGGTCACTCCCCGGGCTCGAAGACTTCCTCGCGCCTTGGCGATCCGCTCGAGCAACGTCGCATTGGTCGTCGCGACCTCGCGGGCGCCTTCCATCTCGTAGAGGAGCACCCGGTCGCGGTTGTAGCGAATGTGTTCGTCGATGGTTTCGATGAAGTTCATGGCGTTCTTCAGAGGTAGCGAAGCTCCTTACCGGAGTATTCAGAGCGAGGTTCGCTCCGGGGCCGCCGAGGTCGCCGGTTCGTCCCGGTACTTGTCGACCAGGGCCTGAACCTCTTCGGGAAGCGTCGGAAGGTGGGCCCAGGGATCGCCCCCCTCGCCAAACTCCGGCGCAAACGGAAAGTCTGGGTGATAGCTCCGGACGTGGTCGACGAGGGAGATGCCCATCTCGCCCATGCGCTCGAGGTTCTTGACCACGCAGCGACCGATGCCGTCCCGGATCCGGTCCGCATCCCGATGCAGGACGAGCAGGGCTTCGTAGGCTTTGTCGGCAAGCTCGGGATCGTCGACCTCGAGGGCTAGCTCGGGCGTGCCGCGGTCGACCATGAGATTGCGAATCCGCTCGTCCATGGTGATCCCCGCCGACGGCACGAGGCCAAACGTTCGCCTTCCGGGCATCGACGTCACGATCGCGTGATAACGCGACGACAACATATACGACGCCTGCCGAATGATGCTGATCATCTCGTACATGTCGTGTTCGTCCGCGACGAACACCGGCGCTCCCCCGAGTTTTTCGCTCAGGGTCTCGCAGGCGCCCCGGTCGAGCTTTTCCATGCCGACGCAGATCGGAAACACCCGATGCTCCTGCGCGAATCGAGCCGCTCCTTCGGCGATCGCGCTGATGTAGCGGTCCTGCTTCTCGTCCACTTCCGGGCCGTGGTTGTGGAAGTAGATCGACTTGTAGTGGGCGTCGGACTTCGCGCCGAGAGCGTGGGCCACGCCCCGCGCCACATCGGCCTTCACCGGCCACCAGAACGGATTGATCGGGCAGAGCGCCATGATCGGCGTCTCGCCGTCCCAGCCGGCCTGGTGCAAAAGCTCGGCACCCGCAGCGGGCGGCGCCGGCGCAAAGGTCCATGCGGTGTCGGTTCCCGCACGTGACGCCACCCCGAGTCGAGCGAGGACTTCGCGTGACTCCTCGTTCCGAGCGATGATGAGCGCCTCCTGGCAGTACTTGCGGATGAGCTCCTCGAGCGCCGCGTCCATCTTGCCGGCTTCGCCGCCGTAGCCGACTGCGATCTTGTTCGTGTTGCCCGCGGTGCCGAGGGCTCCGACCATGAAGGTCGAAAGCGCGGTGGCAAACTTCGACTTGAACATCGAGCCTTCGCAGGCGATGACCGCGTGCTGCTCGTGGACGATGTCGTAGACGAACTTCGGAAACACGAGCGGCACCTCGATCTGCTTCACCGTGCGGAAGTAGTTCTTCGACGCGTCCCGATTGAAGGTGAGGATCGAGAGATCGATATGCTCGTCGCCAAAGAGGTGACGAAACTGACGGATCATCTCCTCGACGCGTACGTCCGCGCCGGTGTTGCGGGTTCCTGCGTAGCCCGCGAGGAGCACCTTCATCGGTTCACCGGGCTTCCAGCGGGCGCCGAGGTCGAGGGCATAGCGGGACTTCGCGAGCTCGATGTAGCCGGCCATCGACGTCTGAAGCGCTTTATCGGCGTTGAAGTTCGTCGCCGCCTTGGCGGTCTTCTTGAGCCAGTTCCAGGTGCTCACCACCGCCTCGCTATCGAGGGGCGGATCGTCGGCCCGAAGGGCCTTGACCTTGTCGCGCACGAGGCTGAGGCCGCTCTTGGGGTCATCGGTCATAGCGCGGCCTCGCGGGACACGGGAACGGTCACCGGCTGCGTCGGCAGCGGCTTGTAGGGATAGCGATAACGGTTCTTCTTGGCGAACTCGTAGAGGTCGACGCCGTACTCGGTAAAGCGAACCGGGTCTTCGCCGAGCGCATCCACCACGCGCGCATTATCGAAGACCGTGTCGTAGGTGACGTACGGCCAGAACACCTTCATGAGGGCGCCGACCATGCTGACCGCGTTCCGGCCGGGCACCGCATTCATGCCGTCGATCGCTCGGGCAAAAGGCTTTTCGAGCGCCGGGATGAGGCGGTTTCGCTTCCGACCGGGCACCGCGGCAAACTCTCCGGCGATCTCGCCGGCGGTGCAGGTCTTTTGTCCGCCGGAGAGATGATAAATGTCGTGCTTCTTGTCGTCGTCCCGATGAAGGACCGACACCGCCTTCGCGACATAGTCGGCGGGCACGATGTCCACCCGGCAGTTCGGATCGAGCGGCACGATGGGAAGGTCCGCGAGAAACGCGACCGCACGGATCATGTCGAACTGCGAGGTCACGGCCTTTCGCGAATCGCCGAGCACGATCGAGGGCCGAAAGAACGAGAGCGTCACGTCGGGAAGGAGCTCCCGCACCATGTGTTCGCAAAACTTCTTGGTGCGAGCGTAGGGATCGTAGTCCGAGCGATCCCACTCGATCGCCGAATCCTCGTAGACCACCTCGCTGTCTCGCTTGCCCGCCACCGCAACCGTGGAGACGTGGCTGAACCGGCGAAGGCCTCGGCCATCCTGCAGCAGCCGGGCGAGCTTCACGACACTGAGCGTGCCTCGAAGATTGGTGTTGAGGCAGGCCTTCGCGGACTTCCGATTGAGGGATGCGGCGATGTGGAGAATCGAATCGACGTTCGCCTTCACCCCTTCGAGGGTTCCGGGATCGATGCCGAGGCCGGGGGCATGAAGGTCGCCGTGCACAAAGTCGATGCGGCCGAGGTTCCCCCAGAACTCCTCCGCGGTCTGGTGGAGCTGAAACGACTTCCAGAGTTTCTCCACCGCCTGGTCGCGGTCTTTGGCGCGCACGAGAAGCGAAAGCCGCTCGTCCGAATGGCGAAGAAGATGGTCGGCCACGTAGCCGCCGAGATAGCCCGTGGCGCCGGTGATGAAAATGCTCATGGTTGTCCCTGGGCGCGGGGCGCGCTGCTGTCGTGCCGGGCCACCCGGCCGCTTTGGCCGTAGATGAACGGCGGATCGTCGGGCACGCGCTCCCCGCGAAGGAATGGAATCGTCCACTTTGCAAGGCCCGGGTAGTGGACGTTGACCCAGTAGTCGCGCCAGTCGAGGTCCTCGATATCGAAGACCCAGGTGGCGTCGTCGGGACCGAGGAGCTCGTTTTCGGCGAGCATATGGTCGGTGCGAAAGACGAAATCGTAGTCGTAGATGAACGGCCGATAGACCTTGAGCATCGCTTCGATGCGCTTGAGCGTTCGCTCATGTTCGACGAACTGCTGCTGGGTGGTCCGGAGGCGCTCGTCGAGCTTCTCCCCGTGCTTCTCGTACACCGCGGGTGGGAGCATGCGCTGGGCGTCGAACTTCTTCAGGCTCTTCGCGACGCCGCGGGTGGCGCGCTTGAGGAGGTCCATGGTGGGAAAGCGGTCTTTGTCAGGGTCGGCCGCGATCGCATCGCAGTAGCGCATCCAGAACCGCTCCGCGGCGCTCGCTTCCTTTCGGCCATGATGACGGCGAATTGCCATGTTGTTGAGCTCGATCGCCCGCTCGAAATAGAGCGGGTTTTTGTGTCCCGAACCGAGCTGGTAGATGTCTCGGGCTTCGCCGTGGAGCGCACGTGCGGTGATCAGCGTCGTGGCCCGCGCCACCGTGTCGACGGGCACGATATCGAAGTGCACGTGAGGCCCCGCGGGAAAGCGGCGAAACCAGGTGCTCAGGAGCCAGCAGATCGGCCCCGAGGTGTTGACGCCTTCGTTCCAGCCGCGGAACGGATAGGCGAGTGCGCACTCGACGATGGCCGGCCGAATGGTGGTGAGCTCGATGTCGGTGCGCTGGGCGAGCAGATGCTCGGCGAGGGCTTTCGTGTAGGTGTAGATGTTGGGGAAGCCGAGCTCCGCCGCGCGATCTGTCACTTCGCGGAGCCGAATTCGCCGCGCCTTCATCTCGCAGAGCTTTGCAAGATGCGTGAGCTCGGCTTTCGGAGCGACTTCGAGGCCCGACGGCCAGTGGCCGACCTCGAGCGTCTCCGACACCTCGCCGTCGCGCGTTCCCGTCACAAAAGCGGTGGAGGTATGAATGAGCCGCGGCACCTTGAGCCGCGCCGCGAGGTCCGCCGCGTGAAGCGCACCGTGCACATTGGCGTCGAGCGCGCGAGGCGGGTCCGGCTCAAAATCGGTGAGGCCCGCAAAATGGAGCACCGCGTCGGCAGTCTCGACAAGCCGGTCCAATGTCTCTTCGTCGATGCCGCAGAGCGGGGCACTCACGTTCGCGGTGATGACCTCGACCTTTTCGTCGAGGAGCTCGTGAAACCGCGCCCCGAGACGATTTCGAAGCGTGCGAAACGCCGGGGAACGCTCGGCAAGGTAGAGAAACCGCTCCTCGGCCGTGCGCTGCTTTTGGCCCCGCACCAAGATCGTGAGCTTTCCGATCTCGGGAAGATGATCGAGAAAGTGGGCGAGCCACACCTTGCCAAGAAACCCCGTGACCCCCGTCACGATGAGGTGGCGTCCCCGAAGGGTGTCGGAAACGCTCATCCTTCGACCACCGGCCAGTCGAGGTCGCGGGCCAAACACCGGAGCTCCCGGTCGGGATGCACCGCGCAAGGCTTGCCGATCAGGCCAAGGAGCAGACTGTCGTCCGCGTGGGCACCATAGGCGAGACAGTTCGGCAGTCGGAGGTCGTGATGGTCTGCAAAATCGCGCACCCAGTCGCCAGCGATCCGGCCGCTGATCACCGGGTCGTTGAGGCGTCCCGTCGCCTTTTGGTCGCGGAACTCCATGCGGTTGCAGACCACATCCTCGATCCCGAGATGGGCCGCGATCGGCCGAAGCACGCTCTCCAGGTTGTCACTGATAAGCACCACGCGGTGGCCGTTGCGCTTTGCGTCCTCGAGGAGCTCGAGGCCCACCTCCCGAAGATTGGGGATGAGCTGCTCTTCCGCATATTCCTCGCCGAGGAAATGGAGCCGGTCGTCGCTCACCCCCCGAAGCCCCATCCAAGCCATCCGGTTTCCGACCGTCGGATCGCGAAGCGGCGTCTTGGAAAGAAAGGGAGCGGCGAGCGCCACATTCCCAAGTCGAGCGATCCGCTCGCCGAGCCCCTGAGAGTTCGCCGCCAGCCAGGCGGCGGTCGCCAAGGTCGGTCGGGGGCTAAGGGTGCCTTCGAAACGAAAAAACGCGGCCGCGTCGGTCATATTCGTCCTCGGTTGAGGGCGGCATCACGTCGGCCGCCAAAATTGCGCCGGGGTGTAGCTCAATTAGACTGACGTGTCAGTACTCTTTGTCGAGCGGAGCAAACAGTGCCTGGAACCGCCTTCATTAGCACTAAATACAGTAATAAAGCGTCACTATTGTCTTCTACCAGAGCAGCGTGTGAACGGAGCCCCAAGCTTCGATCCGGATGATCCGCGAGTCTCACCAGGGTGGAACCCGAGTGCTCTGCCACGCGTCGAGCGCCTCCATTCCTTCGTAGAATCGACTCAGGTTGGGATAGCGTTGAAAAGGAAACCCGACGGCTTGTGCATAGGTGAGCATTCCCGCGACACCGAAGTCGGCGAGCGTCAACTCGCCGCCGACGAAGTGGGGCTGGTCTGCTAGCTGCGCCTCGGCGAGGACGAGCTGACGCTCGAGGTTGGGGTCGTCCCAGGCAGGCTCGTCGGCGGGTCTCGGCGCGAGGCCAAGCACTTCCGCAACCGACGGTGCGAGAACCGGGATCCATGCAGGCTGCCACAGCGCTGCTTCCCAGAATAGCCAGCGCGCGATGTCGGCGCGGCGCGCTGGGTCACGCGACGTCAGCCGATAGTCCCCATACGCCTCGGCGAGGTACTGCACGATGGCGTTGGACTCCCAAAGGATCAGGTTCCCGTCCACCAGGGCCGGGACCTTTCCCTGCGGTTGGATCGAAAGATACTCGGGACGCTGGCCTTCGCCCCGGTAGACATCGACTTCACGCACCTCGACGTTCAATCCAAGGTGTCGAAGAACCGCAAGCGGTTTGCGTCCGTTGGCGGATTTCGCCGTCGTGTAGAGGGTGAGCATCGCATCGATTGTGCTGCGATGATGGGCACGTCGGAAGCTGGTGCGGGACGTGCATCGAAGGTGTTCCGTGCCCGCTTTGTGGAATTCTCTGTGCCGCGCTGTGTCGGCGCGCGCGTTTTTGTCCTTCGTTTTGAGTGTTGCGGTGTCCGCTTGCTACACCTCGCACACCAAAGACGAGTGCGCTGAAGCGTCCTCTGCGCGCTGCTGCTCCCCCGACGGTCGCGCGGTCGCGCCCGTGTCCACATGTCCCCTCCGATGCCCGCCGGGGAGCCGCATCGAGAACGGCGCGCTCTGTCCGGGCCCGGACGCGAGCATTCCGGATGGCGGCGTTCCGGATGCGGATGCCGCGATGCCCGACGGCGTGGTGAATCCTCCCATCTGCGTCCCCACGCCGTCTCGGGGCGCGTGGACCTGTCGTCCCGAGGCCCATGTGGCGCCGGGTCGGCCGTTCGAGCTTTCAGTCACGATCGACGCCTGCACCTGCTGCCCGGCCGCAAGCTGTACCGCCACGTTCGGGAGTGTCCTCGGGAACCCCACGCTCCAGCTGACGACAGAGCTGTGCGACGAGTGCGACTGCTTGGGGTGCGGGGGCCCCTTCGAGGTCGTTTGCAGCGTCGAGGCTCTGGAGGAGGGGGTGTATCCGGTGGTTGCCAATAGCGCCTATGCCTTTGACCTGACGGTTTCCGGAGATCTCGATGACCAGCCGCCCGCGTGCAGCACCTTCGCAAGCGAGAGCCTTTGCTCGCCGTCACCGTTCACCGCAAATACGTCGCCGTTCGACCCGGAGCTCACCTGCGTGCGACGCGCCGAGGCTCTAGAGGCGACGAGGCTAGAGCTGTTTTCGAGCTGCTGGCGCTCGGGGGATATTCCCGGGGATTGCGAGACGGAGGTGCGACCCCGGCTGACCGACGACCTGCCGTTTGGAGGCGACATCTTTGTGGTGCCCAAGACGCATCCCAGCCTGTGCCTCGTGGTCGACCCCGGTGCCTGCACCACGAACAGCATGGAGTGCGTGCTTCCACCGCTCGAGCTGGACGGGTTCTACCGAGTCTTTGTAGGTGGTCGCCAGGTGACTTCGTTTACCGCCGGCCAGCCTTCCGAGGAGGTCTGCACCCTCTAGCAGGCTGCTGCTAGTTCAAAGACCGAGGACCTCCTCGCAGGTGTCGGCGTGGAGGACTCGGTCGAGATAGGACTGAAGGTCGCTCAGCGATGCGCTCTCGATTCGAGATGCAGCCACTTCGCTTAGGGGTCCGAAGCGAATGGAAAGCTGATTCTCGAGGGTTTGGCGGAGGGCGGTGGCTTTGCCTTGTTCGACGCCCTTCTTGATGCCCTGCTCGACGCCTTTCTTGATGCCCTGCTCGACGCCTTTCTTGATGCCCTGCTCGACGCCTTTCTTGATGCCCTGCTCGACGCCTTTCTTGATGCCCTGTTCGACGCCCTTCTTGATGCCCTGTTCGATCAAATCGTCTGCGGGAGTTCCCATCGCTACCTCCATCTCCGGGGCGACGTCGATGATGACCGAGCGGAAATCCTCGAAGGTCGCGTCGCCGGTGACCCTCAAAAGGTAGCGCAGGATCACCGACAAGTCCTCCGGCTGGGTGGCGTACAGCATCCGAAGCTCTTCGCGCCATCGAGGAAGCTCTCGCGCCAGGACCTCCAAACGGCGCCCGTCCCGGAGGACCCAAAGAGCAACGGTCGGAAGTGTCGAGAGCGGTCGGGCCTTGAGTGCCGCGTTGTCGATGGTGGTCAGTTCGTCGATCAGCAACGCCATCGACGGGACGTACGGCGCAAGTTCCGGAAGCTGGTCGAGCCCGTCGACGAGTTGATGGAGGCTCCGCCCTACGCGCCAACCGCCAGGCCCATGGTGGACCACCAGCGGAAGCACGATCGGCAAGGTCTGGGTCTGCGGTTGGTCTCGAAGGGCGGCGTCCCAGATTCGGCCGACGTAGCGATACATGCGGTGGGCCATCATGGGATCGGGTTCGCTTTGGTGTTCGAGAAGGAAGTAGACATAAAGCGCCGATGTTCCGATCCGTCCTCGATAGAGAAGATCAGCGTGCCGGTGCTTCATTTCGTCATCGACAAAGCTCCCCGGGACCGGTTCCAGGCGGTCAAGGTCGAGGCGCTCGGCGACTTCCGGCGGCAGCACGCTTCGAAGTTCCGCGGCGGCATGTTCGCGGACCCCGAACACCCGCTTGAAGAGTGCGTCGTGCTCACCCACGACAAATGCTCCCGCTCCTTTCCGTCACCTCTCCGGTCACGCGCCCTTATCGGGTCGACCGCTCGGCAGTTGCGACAAACTTGGAACGAATGGTGGTGCCTTTGGTTCGCGGACCCCAAGGTCGACCGATTTGAGCTCCGAGGCACGCGCGATCCCAAGGTCGGTCGAGTTGATGGGATTGGTCGGACGGATCTGAAAGCTGGCCGCTTGGACTATCGCGGGCTCGCCTGACAGCTTCGACAAAAATACGTCGGCCTCGCCAGATCTCCCTGAAGGAAACAGCGAATCGTGGTGTGGCAGTCGAGGCAGGGATCGCCGGCCCGTCCATACACAAAGAGGCGCGGAGAGTCGGGCCGCGGTCGACGCTCCTCGGGAACCGTCGTGCGCTCGATCGTGTCCAGGTTGTACTGGAGGAGGCGTCGCGCATCGCGATAGATCGTCCCCAAGCGCTCATCGGGGACGTCGCGAACCAGTGTTTCCGGCGCCACACGGGCGAGGAACAAGAGCTCCGATTTGTACACATTCCCAATTCCCGCCGCGACCCGCTGATCGAGCAGAAGATCAGCGATGCTGCGGTCGCGGTGCCCGTGAAGGCGCGCCCGGGCAAGCACCGCCCCAACGTCGATGTTCTCCCCGAGAAGGTCGGGGCCAAGGCGCCGAAGCTTCGGATGTGCACGAAGGCGCGATCGATGGATCAGCTCGGCCTGGTACGCGCGAACGCAAACAAACGACAGCTGGGCGGTGTCGAGACGAAGGGTCGGCATCCTCGGCTGTGGATCGGCTCTTCGGTACCGACGCACCCGGCCCTTCATTCCGAGGTGCACCCGCACCGCCCACTCTCGGTCAATGTGGATGAGCAGGTGTTTGCCGATCGCCTCGACCTTGGTGACCGGACGGCCGACGAGGTGCGCGAGCTCGCCTCGTTCGCGCGTGAACGCGCCTTCTAGCACCTTTCCCTCCAGGTCCGGCCGGAGCAGTCGCGCCACGCGGTGGAGTGAGTCGCCCTCCGGCATGGTTTACCAGGGTTGGCGCTGACCGTCGCGGAAGAAGCCCCCGCTCGGACCGTCGCCGTCGAGCTCGCACGCCCAGACGATCGAGGCCACGCCTTCTTCGAGGCTCCGACTCGCGGCGATGCCCCCCATGTCGGTGCGCACCCAGCCGGGCCCGACAGCATTTAGAAGGACGCTCCGCTCAAGGAACGCAGGTGCGCGGACCCGCACGTAGGCGTTCAGCGCAGCCTTCGACACGCGGTAAGCGGAGGACGGCCATCCCTCTCGGGCATGGGTTCCGTTGGCCACGGCCTTGACGAATCGGCGGAGCAGGAGGTCGATGCCTTCAGAGGTAAGGTCCTCCGCATCAAAGTCGGCGCGGAGGTCGCTACCGAAAGCGGAAAGGGCCCCCATGCCACTTGACACCATGACGACCCTACCGGCGGGGGCAACGAGCGGAAGCAGCCGTTCGGCGACGTTGATCGCCCCGTAGTAGTTCACGGCGAGGGTCTTTTTGACCACCTCTTCGTTGAAGCCATCCAGCGCTACTCCCGCGTTGCTCACCGCGACGTCCAAGCCCGTGCCAGACTCGGAGAGTGCCTCGGCAACGGTTGAAGACGAACCTGGGTCAGCGACATCGAGGTAACAAAAACTGGCGGAGTAACCTTGGTCGTTGACGTCCGATACCAACGCTTCTCCACTCGCCCGATCTCGAGCCGTCACGATCGTGTGGTAGCCACGACGTGCAAGTTCGATGGCGGTGCCTTTTCCGAGTCCCCGGTTTGCGCCGGTGACGAGAGCTCGCTTCATTGCTTGAGTTAACCAGAAACCGACCCGAAGCGCGATGTGGCGAACGGTGAGCCTCCGCAGGCCGGTGCCGAAGCAAGGGTTGCGCATCCGCACCATCGGACACAAGTTCGTTCGACCATGGAAGCTCCGAAGATTCCCCGAGAATCCTGGGCGACCCACCCCAACTACCCCTCGCAGATCCTGCTCCTCGGTTCCCATGAGAACTTCCGCATGGTCCAGCGAATGGTGGAACAAAAGGTCGCCGATCCAAGTCGTCCGCTCGCGGACGCGGCCTACCTCTTTGAACGTTGGATGGCCGCCATGAGCAACCATGAGGCCTACGAGGAGCGAAAGCTCTATCCGTTCCTCGTTCATCGGTGGAACGTCGACCTGGGTCACCTGGTGGCCGGCCACGAGGCGCTTGCCGCGCGAAAGAACACGGTGCGCGAAGCGTTTCGGGCCGAGGATCGCGAGCTGTCCCTTGCCGCCGTCAAGGAGTTTGGCTCGACGCTCTTCACCCACCTCGAACTCGAAGAAGATGCGGTGATTCCGCTCCTTTTGTCGCTCTCCCCAAGCGAGTTTCGTCGGTACTACGACTCGTAAGTCACCACCGAAGTCGTCGGGGTTTTGAAAGAGTCTACGCCCGCGGAGTGCGCCGCTCGATGCGGTAGTGCAGATGAAGCACCGGAAGGCCGAGAAATCGAATGGAGTGGTCGCACCGGAGCGTGCGCTTCTCATCGAGATAGAGTCGGAAGTGCTCCTTCAGGCTGCGCACCCGCCACACCGACAGCCGACCACCGCGGAGCTTGTTGATGCGATAGAAGCCGGCGTCTCCGAACGCGGCTCCGGCGGACAATAGCTGAAAGTCTCCGTTCTCTTGGACCGACGGTTCGAGGATCACGGTGGCGTTGCCCTGCGGCATCGGGAAGACCACTTTCACGCAGGGCCGGCCGGTACGAGGGACCGCTTGAGTCATGTAGAAGCCGGTGTAGATGACACGCTGACTCTCGATCTGCCGCCGGTACCAGCCCGCATAGCGCACTGCACCCGAGGGTTCGCGTAGGAGCACGATCTCGCTGTCCATGCCTCGTGCGGTGTCGAGCACGCGAAGCGGAAAGTTCAGCTGGTTGACCTTCCGACTGATCGTCGTCACCAGGAGCCAGAGCGCGATGTTTGCGGGGAACGAGGTGTCCGCCCACATGTCCATTCGGTACTGCGTGGTCTGCTCGTAGAAATCTCGCACCTCGGGATGCACTGTGTCGGCCTGAAAAACGTCGCTATTCAGCTCGGCCATGTTTGGCAGGAGGCCCCCTTCCGACGCATTGCGCTCGATCGAGAGCGATTCCCGCTCCGCACATTCCTCGTACGGCCGGTCTCCGATGTAGTCCCCACCGACCGGACCCACGAGCCAGGGAACCGCTGCCTCTTCGACGCGACGGCCGAAGATCCACACCAGCACGAAGATGATCGCGCTCCCGATGGATGCGATCGCGTTTCGCACGAGTCCGAGCTCCCGGTTTCGTTCGGGGGTCCGCTCCTGAATGGCTTCCATCGATGCCGAGCGAGCGTAGCAGCCTTTACACGACGGGCTACGTCGGTCGGAGTTCGCTCTGGCGTCGCAGCCGCCATCCCTCGATCGCCTGGATTGTGCGCTGAGTCGTCGGCAGTAGTCGACGTGGGATTGATTGAGCCGAGCCACGAAGCGGCCGCCAAGCTCTTGGCCTTGGTCGACCGCCCCTTAAAGGTTGTCGAAGACCTGCTGTTGCGCTGGACTAAGGGCGTCGCCGCGTCGACGAGCTGGGGGTGGTTTTCGGCGTCGATCGCTTGCGCCGCGGCTTCGGGAGAACTCGTGGCATCGGAGTGGCCGGGACTGGCTTTCCCGCTTGAACCGGGACCACCGGGCGTCCCCCGCACTGCCGTCTGACAAACGCAGTTTCCTCGTCAAACGTCGTGAAGCAGACCGCGGCGCGCCTGCCCACGCGAAGGACCGAACCGGAAGACGAATTTCGCGGCTCTCGAGTGGGACCGCCTCGGAGAGATGCTAGACCGTCGCATGCGATGGCTTCCGCTTCTGGCGATGCTGGCTGGCTGCTACGAGTCGAAGGTCGTGACGTTTGATGGGTCCGTGCCCGACCGCGAGGTGCCGCCCGACCGGACCGCGCCCCCGATTCCCGGATGCGGGGATATTCCCGACGTGGACGAGACCGGCTTTACTCCTTCGATCGCCGTTGCGGAGGCTCCAGAAGTGCGGCTCCAGGGGTCGGACTTTGAAATCGCCTGGTTCGACGATTGTCGACAGCATCTCTACTGGGTCGAAAACCGCGGTGGGCTCGTCATCGCCGGCGCGGTGGTAGACGGCGGCCGCCTGGTGTTTGGACCCTTCGACGTGGTGGCCGACGTTCCGCCCGAAGTGCGCCCGGACTCCATCGCCGCGCGACGTCTCGGGGACCGAGTGGCCGTGTACTGGATCACCGACGAAGGGCGGCGCCTCTACCGGCGGTTCGTTTCATCGACCGGCGTGGCTAGCTCCGACCTCGAGCTCCTCGCCGATGGAATCGGAAACCGACTCCCCCTCTCGGTATTCGACGACCCCGAGGCGGGACATCAGGTGTTGGTACAGCTCGCCGAGATACCGCATGTGATCCATGCGCGCGAAATGGGTGCGGGTGAACCGATGGAGGTGGGCAACGAACCCCGGTCGTGGGTATACGCCGCGGCTGCCGGAAGGGATGGGTCGCTGCAGTTTGCCTGGGCGGATCGGTCGCCGGGAGGCGAAGACCGTCTCTTTCGGTGGGAAGCGCGCCCGTCGGAGCGAATGGTGGGGCCACTTCGTCCGGTGATCACCAGTGAGAACATCATCCTCTCGTTCTTTGCTGAGCCGACCGTCTACTTCGACGACAATGAGGTGTTCTATGTCGGCGTCTCCTTCTTTACGGAAGGGTCCGCGGTGCTCGCCATCGACGAATCCGACGCGCCAGTGGTGTTCGCGCTGCCGGAAGCGGGGCGGCCAGTGGTGGGCCGATCCGGAGACAGTGTGCTCGCGCTGGTCGGGGAGCGCGAAGGAGCGACCCTCTCGTTCTACGAGTTGGATCCGATCCTTGGACAGGTGCGCGATGCGCAACAGCTTCTCGACTCCGGTGCGCGCGCCAGTGCCTACGCGCTCACCGCGGACCGGGCGATCGGGGTTGGCTGGGTCGTGCAGAACACCGAGCTTCGGTACCGCTATCGACCCCGCCGCCCGCGATAGCACAATCGGCTAAGCGTCGGTCCGGGCCACCGGTTCCACCCCCTGTCGCTAAGGTCCGCACACCCCAGTCCATGGTCCTGGGGACCGTGGGCCCCAGAACCGCGCCCCTCCCCCATGGCTTCCGTGACCGGGAGTGCCCGGAGGTTCGTGGACGACGATCCTGTGCTCAAGTGCATGCAATCATTGGCTTAGTTGCTTATCGGCCAGAGGCACTTCTCGCCTCCCGTTTGGGGACGCAACTCACTGCACGGAACTTGCACTACTGACGGACATGCGTTGCTGGTCGTTTGTTTTTGCGGGGATCGTCTTGTTCGGACCGCTCTTCGGCTGCACCGCGGTCACCTTTACCGAAGCGGACCTGACCATCACGTCCCCCGCCGCTGGGTCGTACGTCGGCAGCCAGGACGTTGCCGTCGAGGGTACGGCGCAGGGTGGCGAAGTGAGGGTCAACGGGCAGTCGGTGGTCGTCACCGAAGGCCGCTGGCGCACCGTCCTTCGGGCCGAGGACGATGGGCCGTTTTCGGTCGTCGCCGCAGCGGCGGGATCGGAGCAGACCGTCGACATAGTCGTCGACACCAGGCCACCGTTGATCGATATCCGCGAACCGGCAGCTCCCGTGTTTGCCGAAGGTGGATTCGTGCTGATTCGCGGCCGCGTTGACGATGCATCGCCGGTCACCCTGACGTCCGATGGCGAATCCGTGACCCTTGGTGAGGACGGGAGTTTTAGCATCGACCGCGAGCTTCCCCCTGGAGGTCACCGGTTTCGCATTCGGGCGGTCGACGCTGCGGGCCACGAAGTCTCGGCGCCGCTCGGAGTCGTCGCGGGGGACTTTGCGCCGTACGAAGAACCGGTGACTGACGCGATCGCGGTCACGCTGGGGACGGATGCGTTCGACGATCTGAACCAGGGCCTCAACGAGATCCTCAACGGAGAGTCCTTCCGCGGTCAAATTCGGTCGGCATTGGTCGGTTCTTACGACGACATCGAAGTCCGGTCCGTCGACTTCGACCGGGCTGAGGTTGCGCTCGACCCTCGCAACGGAGGCCTTCTCGCGAATGCGAGTATTCACGGAGTTCGCGTCGACGTTCGAGCTTGCTTTCGGGCGGTGGTCAGAATCTGTAAGAACGCCGACCTCTGGGTGGACCGACTGCAGGTCGACGTGGACCTCGATGCGGGCGTGTCGGCGGGGCGAGTGGAGATCGAAACCCGATCGGCGGAGGTAGAGGCGCACGGCTTCGGCTATAACGTTTCGGGAGTGCCTGGCTTCATCGAAGGGCTCTTTCGGAATCGGATCCGTCGGGAGGTCGAGAACGTGGCACGGGACGGGGTCGCGGGAGTGCTCAATGAACAGCTTCCGGCTCTGCTCGGCGGGCTGAGTCTGGGTGGAGAGCTCGACGTTCTCGGGGTGTCTACGACCCTGCGAAGTGATGTCGATGAGCTGTCGCTCGACGCGTCCGGGCTCTATGTTCACCTCGACTTCGAGGCGTGGGCCACGGCACCCGTGGCGGAGCGCATGACGCTCGGATACCTCCGCCAGCCGCATGCGCCGTTTGGGCGGGCCGTTGGGACGGACGTCAGCGCGAGCATTGCACTCGACGTGCTGAACTCGTTCACCTTTGCCATGTGGTCAGGATTTGCCACCCAAGAGCTTGCGACGGTTCCCGGAGCGGGCGGCCCGCTCACCCTCGGCCAGCTTGGACTGCTCCTTCCCGCGGAGGGGCTGTCTTCGTTGGGGCCCGCCGATACGCCGATCGCCGGGCAAATCGACCTCGTGCTCCCCCCGGTTGTGAGTGAGTCGGAAGGCACGGTTCAGGTGGTCCTTCCCGACGTTCGCGTCGCTCTTGCCGCGTCCCCCTCGGGCGGCTTTGGGTCTGGAACATTCATCACCGAACTCTCCGTGTTCGTGTCGGCCACCGTCGAACCGTCGGTCGACGCGAACGGAGTGCTTCGGCTACAGATCGGAAACCTCGTCGTGCAGGCGGACCCGCTTGGCGAGGAGGGGCTCCGCATCGCGGCCGGCGAGGAGCTCGATACTCTTCTCGAAGGCCTCGCCCCCGCGCTCCTCGACGGGATCCTTGGGCCCGACGGTTTCCGGCTGCCGGGAATCTACGGCTTCGAGTTTGTGAGCCCCTCGCTCACCGCAGTCGAGGGCGGCCTCGACCTCAACGCGCGCCTCGCCTACGTTCCCTGAGGCGCGGATGGGCTCAAGACCGTGGGGCCCGGACGGCTTCCAGTCGCGCTTCGAGGACTTCCCGAGACTGAAGGCCCTCGAGGCGCTGACCACCAATGAACAGCGTCGGAATGCCGCGCACGCCGAGCGCTTCCGCGGCGGCGCGGTGCTCTTCGAGCGTCTCCCGTGGCTGTGAAGAAGCGAGGCACTGCTCGAGGGCGGCTGGCTCCAACCCGGCCGCTGCCGCCACCTCTCGGCATCCGCCGGGACTCAGGTCATCGGCGCGAAAGAGCGCATCGGCGACGGCGTCGCCTGCACCGAGCGCTTCGGCGCAGCAGGCCACTCGCGCGGCTTCGGCCGCGTGGCGATGGCTCGGAAGGGGCTTGTGAAACCGCACCACTCGAAGGTCGGGGTGATCCGCCTTGAGCTCTTCCAAGACCGCGTGCTGCCGACGGCAGAACGGGCACTCAAAATCGATGAACTCGACCACGGTGACCTTTCCAGGCTCCTCGCTGGCGGCGAGGATGGGGTGAAGTGACGTCGATGGCGGGGCGGTGGCGTTCTCGGGCCGGAGCGTCATGGCCAACGGAGCGATGACCACCAGCGCAGCCGCGCCGAGGACCGCACGCCGATGTCCCGCCGGGATGTCCGGGAGCTCGGTTCCTCGCAGCGCCACCGCGATCGCCAACGTCACCGCTGACAGGTCGACGACCAAGCAATAGGGGCAGAAGGTCTGAAGAACGAACGCCTGAAGCGCGATGAGGCCGAGCCCCGCGACTCCGCCGACGGCCGTTATCGCCAACGCGATCCGTCTTCCCCGGACGCCGAGGGCCAAGACACCAAGCGCACTCCCAAAGAAGGCGAGCCCAAACACCGGAAGGGGAATCCCCCACCATGATGCGTAGGTAGAACCTTGGACCTGAGCACAGCCGCCGTCTGGCCCACAGAGGCCTGGCGAGACGTGTTCGGAGAGCAGCAGGCCGGAGACCAGGAGCCCGGCCAAGGCGATGGTGCTGACCACATAGGGGCGAATGCCGGACCAGCGAAGACGCGAGGTGGGATCAGCCATGAGGGGCAAACCTGCAAGGCGACCGGTTCATTCCGTTCAACGGGAGCCTTTCGGTTCGTCGGCGCCGATGGGCACTCGGATGTCGTCCACCAGATCCTGGACCTCCTTTGGAGGCGGCGGCGTTACGAGCGAAACGGCGATCGCGACCGCGAAGTTGAGCAGCATGCCGAGCGTGCCGATGCCCTCGGGCGAGATCCCGAAGAGTTGTTGCTCCGCGGTCCCGTCGAGAAATTTAAAATAGACGATATAGCCGCTGGTGAACGCGAGCCCGCTAAGCATGCCGGCGACCACGCCTTCCCGGTTGGCCCAACGGCTAAAGATCCCGAGCAGGATCGCGGGAAAGAACGTTGAAGCGGCCAGGCCGAAGGCAAAGGCTACGACTTGGGCGACGAACCCCGGGGGGTTGATTCCGAAATAGCCCGCGAGCAGCACCGCACCGGCCGCAGAGATCCGCGCCGCGAGGAGTTCCCCGCGTTCGCTGATCTTCGGCGCGAAGGTGCGCTTGAGGAGGTCGTGGCTGATCGAGGTGCTCACCACAAGAAGAAGGCCGGCAGCGGTGGAGAGCGCCGCGGCGAGCGCGCCGGCGGCCACCAGCGCGACCACCCACGCCGGAAGGCTCGCGATCTCGGGGTTCGCCAACACCATGATGTCGCGGTCGACGTAAAGCTCGTTATCGGACTCGCCGGGCGCGTTCGTGACCAGCCGCTCGCCGTGGGCTCCTCGCGCCTCTTCGAACACGGGCTTTCCGACAATGGCGGGGCCGGCTCGGTATTGAATCCTCCCGTCTTGGTTCTTATCGAGCCACGCCAAGAGCCCGGTGTCTTCCCACGTGCGAAACCACGACGGCACGCTTTCCTCGCCGTCGCTCGCGTAGGGCGCTTCGTTCACCGTGACGATCAGGTTGGTACGCGCAAATGCGGCGACGGCCGGCGCGGTCGTATAAAGCACAGCGATAAACAGGAGCGCCCAGCCTGCGCTGCTCCGGGCGTCCTTCACCCGGGGCACGGTGTAGAAGCGAACGATGACGTGCGGTAGGCCTGCCGTTCCCACCATCAGGGCCGCGGTGATGCAAAACACGTCGAGGGTGGCCTTGGACCCGTCGGTATAGGCCGCGAATCCGAGCTCCTCGTGAAGACCGTCGAGCTTAGCAAGAAGCGTGGTTTGCTCTCCGTTGCGGATCCGATCGCCAAGCTCTCCCCCGAGCTCCGAGCCAAAACCCAGTTGAGGGATCGGATTGTCGGTCATGAGGAGTGAAATGAAAATCGCGGGCACCATGAACGCGAAGATCAGAATCACGTACTGGGCGACCTGGGTGTAGGTAATGCCCTTCATCCCACCGAGGACCGCGTAAAAGAACACAAGCGCCATGCCGATGCCGACGCCGAGATCAATATCGACTTCGAGAAAGCGACTGAACACCACTCCCACCCCGCGCATCTGGCCCGCGACATAGGTAAAGCTCACGAAGATCGCACACAGTACGGCGACCACCCGCGCAGTCTTGGAG
>JBCCZL010000043.1:0-27886 GCA_039187775.1 Myxococcota bacterium | reverse complement strand
CAGGCCTGCCGGCAACACCTGGGTATCAAAGACAAAGACCTGTCCTATCTGAACCTGGGGCTCGCCTCCGAGGGCAAACGCGGCTTCGTCGACCACCGTCAGTCCCACCGAAGCGATCTGGGGTGCACCGGCCGGGTCGGTCACTGCCACCTCCAGCGTGGCTTCCTCGCCGGGTCGGTAGGTTCCGGCCGCCGAACTCACCGCCACCTGGATGCCAGAGTCTTGCTCGACGAGCATCGCGCGAGAGCTTCGGAGGGTCTCGCCGTCGTCGGTGAGAGCCATCGCGTCCACGACGAGAAGGCCGCCGAGCTCCTCTCGAATCGGGAGCGCCACCGTTCCCTCGCCGTCCGTGAGATTCACCTCGGTGCTAAGCACGTTGGCCGCCCCGCGGTACACGTCCACATAGACGCGGGACACGTCCGCCGCCGCGAACACCCGGAGCTCCGCTCGGTCGCCTTCGGCGTACGTTCCCCGGTCGGTCACCACCTGGAGCTCGGATTCGCTGCCCATCAGCGAGAAGTTTCGCGCATGAGAACGGCCCGCGCCGTCGACCGCGGCAACCTCAAGGACCGCATCGGCGGCCGGAGACACGCGGAGCTCGGCGATGCCCTCCGCGTTGGTGGCCAACACATCGGTCGCGGCCCCGGAAAGCGTCACGTCCGCCACGAGCGGGCGACCGAGCGGATCGGTGACAAGAAGATAGGCCAGGTTTTCTCCGCCAAGCTCGAAGCGGCCGAGCTCCGGAAGCAGGTTCAGGCGGAGCGGGGCGGCCGCGAGCGGGAGCTGCGTCCCCCCGGCCTCGCGCTGGTCGGCGGTGTCCACCACCGTCGCGGTGATGCTCAGCGTATCCCCACGCTCCTCGAGGGCTTCGCTCCGGAGCGCTTCCGGAACCTCGAAGGAAAACGAAAACGCGCCGGTCGCGTCGGTGCTGCCCGACGCCTCTCCCACGAGCCGCCCGTCGAGGGTCGTCGCTTGGAGGCGCACCGAGCCATTGATGACCGGCTCGCCAAAGAGATAGCCGGCGCGAAGCTCCCCCGACACCTGGTCGCCGGGGAGGGCAAACTCGCGGTCCGCGGTCACGTCGATGCGCATCTTCGGCAGGTTGTAGCGCTCGACGGGAATCGCCAGCTCGGTCCGACGGCCATCGACCTCGGCAGAAAAGCGCCATTCGCCTTCGTTGACCCGCACATCGGTGGGAACCGCTATGGACGCCACACCAAACTCGTCGGTGTTCGTCCGGCGACGAAACACCTTGTTGCCTCGTCCATCCTTGGCCTCGAAGACCACCTCTTGGTTGGCCACCGGCATCCGGTCGGCGCCGGCAAGGGCGAGGAGCCGGAGTTGGATCTCCTGGCCGGGCTTGTAGATGGTCTTATCCGTGGAGAGGTACAGTCGGTCGTCCCGACGAAGCTGGAGATTGTGGTTCGCCCACACCTGTGCGCGGTCGTCGGCCACCGTCACTCGAACCGTGCCCGAGGCGACGCCCGCCGGAAGGCCGATCTGCCGAAGCAGCTCACCCCGGGCGTCCGTCGCCCCCTCGAACAGGGGATGCACCACTTCATCGTCGCCGCTTCCCTCGACGAGCACCGCGGTGACGGAGGCGCCGGTGACCGGCTCGCTGGTCTCCGGTTGGCGAACGATCACTCGAAGCGGAGAGGTTCCACCCTCTCCAATCTCGGTCGGTCCGCGAAGCTGCACTTCGAGGCTCCCGAGCGCCGCATAGAGACTCCGGCGACCGTAGAGATCGTCGCCGTCCAGACGCACCCGCCAGTTGATGAGCTGGAGCGCCGTCTCGATCCGCTCGACGCCCTCGCCCGCGCCCGGGAGCACCACCCGGTGCTCCTCGAGGAGCGAGTCCTGCTGCACCGAAACGGTCTCACTCACGAGCACGGTTGGCTCGTCGGCGGCTCCGTCCATCAACTCGATGATCAGATCGGCCTGCAGCACCCCGCCGCTCCGTCGCTCGAGGGGCAGCAAGATCTCGATGTCATTCCCCACGAGCGCGGCGCGGAGATTGGACTCATTGACCTGCGCGAGCTCGCTGAGGAACCGTTCCGGGGGCGGTTCGTCATTCCCGCACCCCAGCGAACTCGTGACAACCGCGGCGCAGCTAGCGCAGATAAATAGGCAACGAACCATCGGACCAATCCTCCCGGGGCGCACGCAGCACCCGCCGGCGTCCGATGTGCAACGGCCGTGCCGACGACAACCCTCGGATTGTCGGGCACTTTCGGATCGACGCAGATCCCCGAGGTGGGCAACCTCGCCCGGCGGCACGCTCCGACACACCTACCTTCGGCTGGGGAGGTCTCTACTTGGATCGGCGCCGGCCACTCAATCCCAGCTCGACCCACGAGGCTCGACGCACCGCTTGGGAGCCAAAGAGCCTGACCGGATGAAAGCCAAAGGACTTCGTCCCAGGCCCCTGGCTAGACGGCACGTCGAAGGGTGCCATGCGCGAGCGGGGCTCACGGCACTCCACCAGGCGACTCACGTCGGAGTGAAAACCTCCGTAAAGAAGTCCCTCTTTTGGAGTGACGGCGTGGGATTTCCGGAGCCCGGACAGGTCAGTAGTCGTAGTCGTCGTCGTTTCGGCGACGACCGCCACCACCCCGGCGCTTCTGCTGTGGGCGACCTTCGCCCCGTTCGCCGCGGTCTTCCCACTCTTTCTTCTTGTCCTTGCCGCGGCGCTTTCGACGGCTGTCTTTGGTCCCGAATGGGTCGCCGGACTCCATGGGAGGTCCGGGCTCGGAGCGCCAACCGCCACCGCCACCACCACCTCCCGCGCCGCCGCCACCACCGCCGAAGCGATCGTCGCGTGGGGGACGGCGATCGGAACGAGGAGGACCGCCACGATCCGAACGGGGAGGACCGCCAGGACCACGGGGGCCACCAGGACCTCGAGGACCACCTGGGCCACGGGGACCACCTGGGCCACGGGGACCGCCCGGGCCTCGAGGACCACCGCCGCGCGGTCCGCCGCCACCACCGTCTCGGTTTCGAGGCCGGGCCTCACTCACCGACATTCGGCGCCCGTCGAGCATCGTGCCGTCGAACTCTTCGATCGCTTTGCCGAGCTCGCCGCCGTCGGCCAACTCCACGAACGCAAAGCCGCGCGACCGGCCGGTGGCTCGATCGATCACGATATGAATGTCTTGTACGGAGTGGCCTCCGCCTTCGAAATGCTGCTTGAGCCCCGCCTCCTGCGTATCGTAGGAGAGGTTGCCTACATAGAGCCGCCCACCCATCGTCCTTCTCGCTCCCTGTTCCGCTAACTAATTCGTCGGCTTCCTCGCTTGAACCCGACATTTCCTTTACCGGTTCATCGTACGGCGGAGTCGACGGCCGGCCAAGGCAAAATGCCGTCCGAATCGCCCACTCGACCGGAGAACACTCGGTTATTCGCCGTCGAAAGTCGTCTGAAGCTCCTCGAGGAGCGTGCGGGCGCGCTCCGAAAGCTCTTTCGGAACGTCCACTTGGACGAGCGCCACGAGATCACCGCGCCCCCGACCATCCAGCCGTGGCACTCCAAGGCCGCGGACGACCAGCGTATCGCCAGGCTGCACTCCCGCGGGCACGCGAATCTTCTCGGGCTCGTCGTCGATCGTCGGAATCTCGACCTCGGCCCCAAGCGCGGCCTGAGGAAACGAGACGTGAAGCTCATGAACGAGGTCGAAGCCGTCTCGCTGAAACCGTTCGTCCGGCTCGATGTCGACGGTGACGTAGAGCTGCCCCGGAGGACCGCCCATCCGACCCGCCTGCCCTTGGCCGGCGAGGCGAAGCGTTTGACCAGAGTCGACGCCCGCGGGAATCGTGAGCTTCACCTTCCGCTCCGCGGCAACCTCACCGCTTCCCCCGCACACCTCGCACACCTCCTTGGGAATCACCCCGCGCCCTCCGCAGGTGGGGCAGGTGGTTGCGAAGCTGAATACTCCCCGACTCTTCGCAACCTGTCCCACGCCACCGCAGGTGCTGCACTGTTCGAGCTCTCCATTCTTCGCTCCGGTGCCTCGGCAAGCTTCGCAAGGGGTCGGGTGGCGAAGCTCGAGCTCCTTGGTGCATCCGAACGCGGCTTCTCGAAGCCCAAGCCGCACCACCGTCCGAACGTCGCCTCCACGGCTCGGTCCGTTGCGACGGCGCCGCGGCCCGCCCATCCCGAAACCTCCGAAGAAGTCCCCGAAGATGTCCGAGAGATTGGTGAAGACATCCTGGATGTCGTTGAAGCCTTCGAAGCCTCGCCCGGAAAGCCCCTGGTGACCGTAGCGGTCGTAGATCTGGCGCTTGTCCTGATCGCTCAGTACTTGATAGGCCTCGGACGCCTCTTTGAAGCGCTCCTCTGCCTCCGGATCGTCAGGGTTGCGATCGGGATGAAGCTGAAGCGCGAGCTGTCGATAGGCCTTCTTGATGTCCGAGTCGGAGGCGCTTCGTTCGACCCCAAGAACCTCGTAGTAGTCGCGCTTTGCCATGGTGCGGGCGGCCGAGAAACGCTCGGCCAGGCGGCAACATAGGCTCTATAGGTGGCGGGTCAAGAGATTGGTATACGCCTCTGACGCCGGGTCCCTTCCCTCCGCAAACGACAAATAAAAACCTAGAAAGTTCCAGGAACCTCCGCGGAAGTGCGCTGTCAGATCTTGCGGAGGCGATGATGGAATCAAGTGACCTACTCGAAGTTGTGATGTGCTGGGGCGGAAGCCCGCAGGGAACCGAACTCTTCAAGCCGGGGCAGACGGTGCGGGTGGGAGACGACAAGGACGCGTCCTTCTCGCTGCCGCGCTCGGTCCTCACCGAGGGCTTCACCCTCGCCGAAGGCGACGAGAGCGGCTGGGTGATCCAGCTTCCTGCCCAGCATCCCGCGCGAGTGCTTCGCCGGAGCGCCGAAGGGGAATACGATGCGGTCGACACAGCGACGCTCCTGTCCGACGCGGCTGGCAATCGACGGCTCAAACTGGAGGCGGGGCTCACCGTCGACATCGAGGTGGGCGACTTTTCCTTCCATCTGCGGAGTGCGGGGGCGGTGGAAAAGGTGGCCGCGCTTACGCCCGTCGACTGGCGGGTCGGTCGCTTCTTCCTCGGCTCGGCGGTGGTCCACGCGATCATCCTCGTGGCGTTCTACTTTCAGCCCCCTGGGGCCACGGCGATCTCCACCGACCTTACCCAGCGGGACATCGAATACATCCAGTTCACGATGACGGCCGCCGCCGAGATGCTGCCGGAACCCGAGCCGTCCACCCCGACCGACATCGGACCGAGCGGCGCAGCGACCAACGAAGGTCGCCCCATGGAGGGGGACGAAGGAGCCGCGGGTGCAGAAGACGAGGCGCGGAACACCGGAGGAAACATCCGGGTTCGCGGAGACTCGACCGAGCGACAGATCCCGGTGACGGGAAGCACGGTTCGGGACATGCACATCCTGAGCGCGATCGCTACCGCCGCCCAGAGCATCACCGACATCAGCTCGCCGTTCGGCGCCGAAGACGCCGAGGGCTGGGCCGACGCGGACGCCTATGGCCTTCCCAACGCCGCCGACGGCTTCAGCCGCGGCCAGTGGGGCTTTGGAATGCTCGGGGTGGGTCGCGGCAGCTGCCCGCCGGGAGCGGAGTGCGGTCAAGGCACCATCGGCGTCGGCGACCTCGACACCATCGGCGCGAACGGCGGCTGCACCCGCGCTGTCTTCGACCGACTCGCCGCCGCCTTCGGGCGAGCCGGTGCGATGGACCGGTGCTCGGGTACGGCGCGTCATGTGTCGAACAGCACCCTCCAGCGCGACGGGGGCCGCGTGCCTCCGCCGGTCAGTGTCGGAAACGCCACCACCACCGGGGGACTTCGACCGGAGCAGGTCCGACGGGTGGTCCGGCGCAACATCGGCCAGGTGCGGCACTGCTACGAGCAGGCGCTCCAGGGCCAGCCGGACCTCGATGGCCGCGTTTCCGTGCAGTTCAGCATCGCCCCCACCGGCGCGGTGCAGTCCTCGCAGCTCACGGGTAGTTCGGTGTCCAACAATCGGATGGAAGGCTGCGTCGTTCAGGCCGTCCGCCGCTGGCCATTCCCGCAGTCCAACGGAATGACCATCGTCACCTACCCATTCATGTTCCGCGCCCCCGGAAGCTGAAACCCGATCATCACGAACCTCCCGCGGCGGCCTCACGGTCGCCGTGTTTCGTTCAAGGGATGAGGTCTCGCCAGACACCAGACACACGGAAAGTGAGACGTGAGAAGTGCTCACACTCGCTAGCCCGCATCGGTCACCAGAGGGGATGGACCGCGTTCGAAAGTGCTGGATTCCCGCGGACCTCGGACCGGAAGACGCCGCAGCGGTACTCGACGTACCGCGAGGACGGCTGGAGGGAGAAGGCCGTGGAGAAGGCCCGGGAGAAGGCCGGGGAGAAGGCCGGGGGAATCCAGTGCATTCGGGCGCGAGACACGCCGACTCGTGACCGATGCGGGCTAGTCCGCCGCCAATCGCTCGAAGAGCACGAGCCCGGCCCCGATGAACGTCACATCGAACGCCACAATGATCTGAAGCCAGCCCCAGCTCTCCGCCCAGGTCGCGCCGAGAATCAACTCCCGGGTCGCCACGACGGACGAAAGAAGCGCTGGAGTGATCAGCGCAAACATCACGATGCTGAGCACCAGATCACGCGCCGACGTCTGCACCGTCATCACGCTGAAGAGGTTTCCCATTCCAACAAACCCAATCGTGCCGAGGAGCAGAATCAGCACTAGCCGCGGCAAGATATCGATAATGTTCACGTTGAAGAACAGCGCCATCAGCAGCACCAGCACCACCTCGATCGCGAGCAGAAACACGAGCGACACGAGGGCCTTGCCCGCGTAGATCGCTGCCCGCGGAATCGGCGCGATCAACAGCGCTCGGAGGGTATCCCGGTCCCGCTCCCGCCCCCACACCCGAGCCATCGCGAGCACCCCGCTGAACGTGATCGACACCCAAAGGACCCCCGGCGCGACTTTTCGCGCAGTGCCCTGATCGAGAAAGAACGAAAACGACGCCACCACGGTCACCAACACCGCGAAGAGTCCGGTCATCACCACGATCTCCCCCGTCCGAAGCTCGATGCGGAGGTCCTTGAGGAACACCAGCCGCGTCGCCGAAAGGAAGCTCACTCCCTCACCTCCGTCGCGGACGAGTTCCCGTCATCGTTCCGTTCTGGGTCGTCCCCCACTGGCGCACCCGGCTCTTTGTTTTCGCTCGGTACGGCCCCCTCCGGTGCAGCCTCCTCAGATGCAGCCTCCTCAGATGCAGCCTCCTGAGGTGCAGCCTCTCCGGGTACGGGCTCGGATTCGTTCGCTTCCAGCAGTGGAGACCCCGCCGGAGAGGTCGACGGCGCTCCTTTCGCGCCGAGTCCCCCCTCCACCGGATCGACCTTGCCCCGCGCAAGACGGATGCGTCGATCCGCGACCGCTCCGGCGAGCTCCTCGTCGTGGGTCACCAGCACCAGGATCCGTCCGGCCTCCCGCTCCTCCCGGACCGCGTCCTTCAGCCGGCGAACTCCAGCGACATCGAGACCCGTCGAAGGCTCATCCAAAAGAAGCAGTCGGGGCTCATGAAGAATCGCCCGCGCAAGCGCCACCCGCTGAAGCTGCCCCCGGCTGTAGTTGCGCGTCGTCCGCTCGAAGAAACGGCCAATCTCAAACCGCTCGACCAGTGCTTCGACCCGGCGCCGAACCTGAGGAACCCCATAGAGCGCGCCAAAGAGCTCGAGATTCTCTCGGCCCGTGAGGTCCGGATAGAGCATCGATGCGTGGCCGAGAATCCCGATTTGGCGTCGGATCGCCTGGCGCTTGCTCCGCTTGGGCGGATGCTTTCCATACCGAACAGTCCCGGCGTCCGGTCGGGCAAGCTGGCCCAGAATCGACAGCAGCGTGCTCTTGCCCGAGCCGTTCGGCCCCTCGACCACCGCCACCTCGCCTGCGGCGAACCGAAGACTGACCCCGGCAAGGGCGCGCGTCGGACCGAAGACCTTCACCAAACGGTCGGCGTGCACTTCATCAAAGTCCAGCGCCACGTTCGCGAGCGTATCGGGGACCCGAGAAAACTGCACGAAAAAGCCCCGACCCATCTCGGGCCGGGGCCAATCGGGTGAAGGGTTCGCTCAGAGAACGAAGAGCCAAACCGCGTAGAGCACGCCCATCACGATGGCGAAGAGACCAAGAATGCCCTGGAACGGCGCAAGCTTCGCGCGGATGCGCTGTCCCTTTTCCATCGCCTGTTGGTTCTTGCTGAGTGCGTATTTGGTGATGAGACCGAAGGCGAGAAGAAAGCCGACGAGCAGGTCGGCAAGGCCCACCAAGAGCCAGAACACCCAAAGAAGCGGCGAGGTCGAGAGCATTCCGAGACCCGTGATCGAGAAGATGATCTCCTTGATCCCCCAGACGAACATGACCGCCCCGATCCACCCCTGGTAGGGCGTGAGCTTGTCGATGACGGTCTGGGCGTTGGCCATCCGGCTGACGATGAGGTTGGACGCCGCAATGAGGCCTCCGGCGATGGTGATAATGACTGCGATCATGAGTTCCTCCGTAGGTGAGAGGCCCTCGTCTTGAGCAACCGCTGGACCAACCGATCGGCGGCGAATTTGCCAATAATTTCAATCTAAGCAGCTACGCAAGAGCTGCTCGATCACGCGAGTCTTGCTGAGCGCTCAGGTCGGTCCGCGGCAGCTGAAGGCGATCGGTTCACCCTCGTTGTTGTCTTCGCGGCACTCGCTGTGCTGGCTTGCCCCCATCCCATCCTCATCCACGACCGCGTAGAACCGGAGCATGCTCTCTGCGTCGAGGGGCAGCGACGTGACCTCGATCTCGACCCACTCCCCTGCGCCGGCGAGGATCACCGCAGCGGTTTGGCCGACCCCAAGCAGGGTTGTGCGGTCCGGAGGCTCGCCAGCGAAGAAGGCGACGCGCACACCAGCGGGTACGCCACGGGACCCTCGGTTCTCCACCCGAGCGCGGAGAATCGCACGCGCCGGACATCCATTGGCCCGAGCGCTGTGCGCGCTCACGACCAGATCGGGGGCTCGCGTCGCGGCCTCCGGGTCGAGGAACGCGTTGAGGCGAAACGTGTTGTGGCTCTCCCAGCTCCGCGTCTCGGGGCGGGGAAGCGATCCGTCGTCGCGCACATTGTCGATGTGGTAGGTGTGCTGGTTCCAGATCGACCGGGTCGGCACCCAGTTGTCGAGCGTATCGCGGTACACCCGAACGCCGGGAGGAAGCTCGGCCCAGGGCAGTGTCCGGTCGCCGCAGCGGGCGTCGAACACCTGTTCATTGCTGACGACGATGAGCTCGGCATTGCCATCGGCGTCCACGTCGGCGACGACCGGATACTCGATGCCAGTCCCGCTCTTGTGCCCGGTGGACCAAAGCACCGACCCGTCCATCCCGCTCAGGATGCGAACGTGGCATTCATCGGCGTAGACCACCTCGGCGGATCCGTCGGCGTCGAAGTCAAACACCGTCGACCCCACAGAGCCCGTCGTGACGTCTTCGCTGGGCACGGTCCACGACACATGAGGCGGAGGCCGCTCCGGGTCGATCACCACATAGGCGGAGTCTCCCGCGATTCCGATCTCCGGCTTTCCATCGCCGTCGAAGTCGGCCACCGTGGGCGGTCCGGCGAGCGAGGCGGCGCCGGACTCGAACGTGATCGGACCGAAGAGACTCGTTCCCGAAGCACCATCCAGGATCTGCAAGGTCCGCGCATTCACCGCGACCACCTGGGGGCCCGCCGAACTTGGCACATCCAAGACCCGCGCGATCGCGGTGTAGCCATTCGCCACCGCGCCGCCCGACCAGAGAAGGGAGCCATCGGCATTGTAGGCCGCGCTGCTTCCCGCCACTTCGAGCTCTCCATCGAGGTCGAGGTCGGCCAGCGAAGGAAGGGGCCCGAGCTGGGTGCCGGACCAGGCGAGGCTCCCATCGTTGCGATGGACCGACACGCCAGCGACGATCTCCGGCGTTCCATCCGCCTGAAGGTCAGCGATCGCCAGGCCGCCGAGGCCCCCACCCGCACTGGTCGGCGCTCCGGTCCGTTCGAGGGTGCCGGTGTGAGAGAAGATCGCGAGTCGGTTCTGCGCATCCGTGATTACGATCTCGACGGTGCCATCCCCATCGAGGTCCGCGGCGGCGTGCGACACCAGACCGGCGACATTCTCGCTACTCTCCCAGAGCACTCGCCCATCATCGCCGCTGAACGCCATCAGCGTGGCCGGGCCGATGGCGGTGAGCCCATCGATCATGTTCACCACCACGTCGGGGACGTCGCGCGCGTCGATCTGACCGTCACCGTTATCATCGGTCAGCGAGACCACGACCGGCGGAACCACGCTCGCCCGTCCGGTGAACTCCCACTGAAGTTCCGGAGAGAACATGCCCACCGGAGGTCGGAACTGGCACTCGGCCCCCGGAGGCACGGGAACACACCGGCCGACCAGCGGCTCGCAGGTCTCCTCCATGGCGCAATCGAGCTCGTCGGCGCACATCGCTCCAGGCTGGACGCAGCGATTCCCCACGCAGAGCTCCGAGCCCTCACAGCACACCGTATCGTTCGCGCACCGGCTCCCCGAGCATTCGGGAAGGCAGAGACCAAATTCGCACACTTCGTTCGCCCCGCAGCAGGTCGCCGAGGGTCCGCAGCGGACAACGCAGCCCCCATCCGCCAAGGGGGCATCGGGCGACGCGCCATCGCTCCCCGCGTCGACGCAGCCCGCGCCGGTGCAGGGAGCCACACAGCGCCCGGACACGCACGCGCTGCCCGCGCATTCGTCATCCGTTCGACACGCGCGGGTCGTTCCATCCGCACTGCAGCCCGCAAGACCCAAAGCCAAGAACCCTCCGAGGACGGTCGAGACCATCCTTTTGAGGATCCGGTTCACGGGCAGACGTCTTCCTGCCCGTAGCTCGAGCGGGTCGTGATCGTGGGGGCGCCCCCGCTCGAGGGAAACACGAAGGTCTCGGTCCACACCCGCGCCTGGATCGGCGTTCCGACCGGCGAACCCATAAACGTGTCGCTATACGTTCCCGCGGTGATCCCAATCTCGAGGGGCGAGCCGACGGGAAGATCGTTGTTCGGGTCTTGAGTGAGCGGGTTCGAGTCGATCTGGTAGGTGCGGGTAAAGCCGTTCGCGGTGAATCGGACCACTTCTTCATTGGCCGGAGTCGTGGGAATGTCCGGCACGTACTCGATACTCACCGTTTGGGTCACGAAGGACGAGTCGCCCGTGTCGAGGTCGGCGTTGGAGTTCACGACGTCTTCGCCGTCGGAGTCGAGGGCCCCACCCCGCGGGGTGATCCCTCCCGAACTAAGGAGGCCGTATCGATGGGTATCGCCCGAGGACGGGAAGGGCGAGCCGAGGGAGTTATTGCTCCAGTACCAAACGAACCCTACGCCCGTTCGACCCGACGGGATGCCGAGGTTCTGCGGCGTGCCCACGTCACCGGATCCTCCGCTCGCGAGCACGATGCTCCATCCGCCGAGCGGGAACCCAGGGCCGGTGGTGCGGGCCTCCATGATCACATTCACTCGGACCGCGCCCCAGCCGACGTTGGTCGGCAGCGTTTGCCAGGACGCCCCCGCGGTGTCGACCGCAGTGCCCTGAAGGAGCTGGGTGTAGAGCTCCATCGTCGGAGTGCTTCCCACCGCCTCGCAGGAGGCGGTGCCGGCCTCCCGGCTTCGCATTCCCCCACACGCAATGGGCTGATCGAGAAGATCGACGCTCGCGAGGGGCTGCTCGTCGAAGAAGTCGCCACTGCCGTTGTCGTCGCAGTAGTTGCAGGTCTCCGATCCCGCGGCGCACGCCATTTCGTAGGCGCACATGTTGCCGCACACCCGCGTGCCAGACGTTCCGCAGGCGGTGGTGCAGATCTCGGTGACTCCACGGGGGCAGGGAAAGCCGTTGTCGATCGCGCCATCGCCGTCGTCGTCGCAGCCGTTGCACTCTTCGGGCGCGGTGCAGGTATCGAAGCCCAGGCAGTCCGCTCGGCACACCGCGGTGCCGAGCACTCCACAGCCGTTGGCGCAGGCGATGGTCTGACCGGACTGGCAAAGCACCACGCCGGGGTTGATGTCGTCCACCAGGTTGTCGCAGTCGTCGTCGATGCCGTTGCACGCCTCGGTGGCGCCCACATGACGATTGGGCTGATCGTCGGCGCAGTCGCCCCGCATCTGCACCAAGGTCTCGGTTTCCTGGCAGCCGAGAACGGGGGCGAGCATCGGGTCATCGTCGCCGAAGCCGTCCATATCCATGTCCGGCCAGAGCATGAGCTGCACCCCTTCGTCGGTCACCGTATCGCAGTCGTCGTCGATCGCGTTGCAGGCCTCGGTCCCGGTGGGCGATACGCTCGGGTTTCCGTCGTTGCAGTCCGTGCCGCAAACGATGGTCGACCCCGATCCGTCGCAGCAGGCCATGTCGATGGCGAGGTCCCCATCCATGTCTCGGGTGCCAAACGTCGTGGGATCGCAGTCCTGATCGATCATGTCGCAAACTTCTGCGTTGCCGGGAAACCGAGCCGAGTCCCCGTCGTCGCAGTCGGTGCCGCCACACGCGATTGAAGCCACCCCATCGCCGTCGCCGTCTGGGGTCACGCAGGAACATGAGTCCCCCGCCTCGTTGCAGTCCGCCGCCGCGCAGGGAGCCGCTCCCGGCGCGCAGGTTCCGCTGGTGGCGCCGGACGGGATCACACAGCGCTCCGGTCCATTGCAGAACAGCGCATCATCGCACTCGGCGGTGCTTGTGCATCCCGTCCCCCCACCGTCGGTTCCGCCGTCGGTTCCGCCATCCGTCTCGCTCGGGGGATCGCTCGAACAGCCCATCCCCAAAGCGACGCCCAGCACCAGCCCGCACCATTTCGCCATACCGGACAATAACACTCCCGCCGCACGAAGACCGCAGATCTCGCGGGAAGCTAGGCGACCCTCGACCCAGCTGAGGCGTATGAGGAAGCAATCTGTCGCGCAAAGCCAGTGGTGGATCTTCCGCGTGGACGAATGTACTGGCGGTAGTTCGTCGGAGACCCGCCCGGCCTCACCCCTCACGGGGAGACGGCAGTCGAACCGCGTGGACGAAGGCCGCAATGTGCAACCCGAGGGTGATCGCGATCGGAAGTCCGGACCACTTCAAGGTGAACAGCACGAGGTCGCCATTCGTGTGATTCGAGCCATCGCGGTCAAAGACAACTAGCGCGGCGATGAACGCCGCGATCCAGATAGCGACCGTGCATACGCTCGCGCCAAGCGCGACCCAAACGAGTCGTTTCGTTCGCTCGGGTCGCCGCCGCACGACGAGATAGTTCGCGAGGGTCGCGGCGAGACTAAACCCGATCCATGCTGCAACCATGCAGACGTAGGGCGTCACCAGGTGCGTTCTCTCGCATGGGCGGAGAGCATACGCAAGGCGAGTCCAGACCCGGATCCCCCTCGTGGCCGGTCTCTTCGCGGAGGCCGTTTGCACACGTGGGAATAGTCGGAACTTTCAGCACGTCCCCAACTTTCGATCGGTGAGGACTTGTACATACACACCGAGAGGCTTGGTTTTCCCTCCCGACTCAAGCCGATGGCCGCTCCGCGGGAACGAGTTCCGAGAGCAGGCCCTGCGGCGGCACTTCTTGCACCGTCCCAAAACGGTCCGTCGCGATGCCGAACGCCGTGGCGACGGTGGCAAAGAAGTCTCCGAGCTGGCGATCCTCCTTACCGTAGCGAAGATAGCGACCGCCGGTTCGAAGCTCTCCGCCTGCATTGCCGATCACCAGCGCGGGCGTCCGGGTGTTGCGGCCGTGATGGGTGCTCCGCGCGGCGGCGCCAGTCTCGGAGACGTAGATGGTGGTCAGTCGATCCCCGACGGCCTGCCGCACCCTGGCAATGAGCTCGAGATGAAACCGGCGATGGGCGGCGCTTCGTTCCGGATAGGTGCTCGACTGATGGGGAACGATTTGAACCCCCGCGTGCGCCGGAAGATCCTCATGGTCGAAGCCCGTCCCAACCGCGACCGACGCAACCCGGGTGAGGCCGCACTGAAGCGCAAGGGCCAGGATGTCAGCCATCGCTTCGAGCTGCTCGTCGGCGCTCGTGGCCGACGGTGCAGGGGGAGCCTCGCAAGAGATTCCCGCGCGGGCCGCTTGCCGCGATTCGTAGTCCTCCACGAGGCCGAGATAGTCGTCGAGCGGTCCCCGCTCTTCCACGCTGAGGCGACCGCGGAGTCGCTCGATGTCATGACGCAGGAAGTCGAGCACGGGAAACTCGCTCGTGGTCGGCTGGTTGGTGATGCCGAACACTTCTTCGCGAAGCAGACTCGCGCTCGTAATGTGGGCCAGCGGCCGACCTGGCCCGAGGGCGAACGAGTTTGCGTCTCGTACCGCCCCGCGGGTGTGACTCCGGTCGTTCAGGCCCACCGCGATCGAGCGAAACGCCGAGTCCGCGCCGAGATTCTCGGCGATGTACTGGTCGATCGTGATCCCTGCCGGCGGCATTCCGTTGGCGTTGTCTTCGGCCCCCTCTTCCACCGCACAGCTCAGGGCCACGTATCCGGCGGAGTGCGACCCTCCGCGGTTAAAGAGGCCGTCGAGGAGCACCGTCTCGTTTCGGTATGGGGCGATCGGATCGAGCTGGTCGGGCCACTGCCAGTCGGTTCGTTCGGTGAGCGACGGGCCCCAGCCGTTCCAGTTGCCCGGGTCCGAGGCCTCGGGCACGATGCCGTACGGGGGCTGGCATTGGGTTCCCCCACCGGCAAGCCAGAACATCACCGCGCGGTCATCGCCAGGCTGGGCAAGGGCGCGATCCCGAAGCGCCGCGAGAAACCCGCTGGCGGTGCCGAGGCCCAGCGCGGCGAGGGCGGTGCGGCGGCCGATCGAGTTTTTCGGTCGGTTCATCGGTCGGTCCCTTCGGTGCGGATAAGCGCAGAGTCCGACGAGAGAAGCGTCGCGAGGAGCTCCACGTAGCTGCCCCCCGATTCCCGGTAGGCGGTCTGCGCTTCAGCGAGGGCGCACTCATCGTCCTCGAGGGCCGCGCGTCCGAGCCAGTACTCGAAGGCATGGGAGACGAAGCACTCCTCCACGATCTCACTCGTCGCAATCCGCCTAAGAAGCTCTTCGGCACTGGCCACCGACCCGTCGAGGGCGTCGCTGACGCTCCGGATTTCCCCCGAGGTGTCGACGGGCCGGCCGGCCTCCATGGTGCGCGGCCGCCCCAGATGGTCGAACGCCTCGAACGTGAGCCCCAACGGATCCATGAGGTCGTGGCAGGCGCGGCAGCTCGCGTCCTCGGTGTGTTCCGCAAGGAGCTCGCGGAGGGTCCGATCCTCCGAATACTCGATCATCGGGATCTCCTGAATCGGCACCGGTGGAATCGTCTGGCAGAGCATCGAGCCGCGAATGAACTTCCCGCGACGGATGGGGTCATTGCCCTCGGGCTGGGAGTGCGCGACGAGCCACGCCGGCTGCGAGAGCACTCCGAAGCGCGCGGGGTCTTCGCGGTAGGCGCCATCGACTTCGTTGGAGTCGAGCCCATAGCTTTCTGCGGTGTCTTCGTCGGGCGCGCTCCCGGGGTGAAGGAGCATTTCCCGGAGCAGCTCCGTCGTCGCGAAGTCCGAGACGAGGTGCGCTACCAAGCGATCGGTGTCGGCCTCGAGGGCACGCGGATCGTGAAAGCGAAGCCTTTGGTCTTTGTCGATCGCGCTGGCTTCGTCGTAGCGAAAATACTGGCGGAAGAATCGAATGACCGGTTCGCGGGCCGGCTCCGCGAGGATTCGTCGAATCTCGGTCTTGACCCCTTCGCGATCGCCGAGCGAACCGGACTCCGCGGCGGCGAGCAGGACATCGCCCGGCGGTGCGTCGGTCAGCGCAAACGCAAGGGCGGTCGCGATTGCAAGCGGCGGAAGTCGCCCGTCGTCGCCGGTCTCTACCCGGAAGAGAAACGCCGGGGAAAGAAACAGTGCGGTAAACGCATCTTCCGCGCCACGGTCACGAAAGAGCCCCTCGAAGCGAGACTGTTCTTCCGGGGTGAGCGGTCGTCGGAAGAGGCGTTCTCCCACCGATATCAGCGCGGCACAATCGGTATCGCAGGCGGCGGCAGACGCAAACCGGATGCCCAAACTCCGCGCCGCTTGCAGGCTGTCGCGAAACGAGGCCTCGTCGATGGTCTGGGAGCGGGCAAGCGTGCTGAACCGGTCGCCGCCGCGGGCGATCTCCTGCGGAACACGGATGTCCTCGAGCGGATTCGACAACCCCAGCAGTGCCGCCGCGCGGAGTACCGTCTGGCGATAGTGTTCCTCGGTGAGGCGCCACACTCGCTCGGGAGGCGCGGGGGGCGCCGCATCGTCGCAGCGAAACCCGACGCGAGGTGCGGGTCGTTCGTTCCGGGGCTCGGCCACCGCTTCCGGTGCGGGAAGGTTCGGCTCTCCGACCTCCCCTACGCAGGCCGACAGCGCGAGTACGACGATCGCGAGGCGCCATCGGGGTAGCGCTCGAAACACGGGATTTACCATCGGCGGGCTCCTTCGGGACCTTCCAATGAGGAGAGTCGGAGCACCCACCCAAACCGGACCCGAAGAAAATCCCGGAACCGAACCGCAGGAGCCCTCAGCCGCTCGACGCCCCGGGCGTTGCGCAAGCGTGTCGAAGTAGAAAGCTACTCTCACACGGTGTTGCCCCGGTGGCTCGCGCCACCGCCTTCGGCGTATATGTCAGCGGAGCTTGCTTCGGAGCTCTTCCTTCGATGCATAGGCCGCAAGCTCGAGCTTGCCGATCGCGTTTCGGTGAACCTCGTCCGGGCCGTCGGCGAGCCGGAGAGTCCGCGCTTGGGCATACGCGTAGGCGAGGCCAAAGTCCTCCGAAACGCCGCCTCCGCCATGGGCCTGGATTGCCCAGTCGATCACCTGGCAGGCCATCAACGGTGCCGCGACCTTGATCATCGCGATCTCTTTTCGCGCGGCTTTGTTGCCGACCGTGTCCATCATGTGGGCCGCGTTCAGGGTCAGGAGCCGGCACTGATCGATCATGATCCGCGCCTCCGCGATCCGCTCTAGGGTCACGGTTTGCGCAGCCACCGTCCGGCCAAACGCCACCCGGTCGAGCGAGCGACGGCACATCTTTTCGAGGGCTCGCTCGGCCAGACCGATGAGCCGCATGCAGTGATGAATTCGTCCGGGCCCAAGTCGGCCCTGCGCGATCTCAAAGCCCCGCCCTTCTCCAAGAATCATGGCGCTCGCGGGCACGCGAACGTCTTCGAAGACGATCTCCGCATGGCCGTGCGGCGCATCGTCATATCCGAACACCGGAAGCGGGCGAAGAACATTGACGCCCGGAGTATCGCGGGGAATCAGGATCATCGACTGCTGGCGATGGCGGCTCGGATTCTCCGGATCGCTCTTGCCCATAAAAATGAAGAACGCGCAGCGTGGGTCGTTCGCCCCCGAGGCCCACCACTTTCGTCCATTGATCACATAGTCGTCCCCGTCGCGAACGATCAAGCTCGCAATATTGGTGGCGTCGCTCGACGCCACCTCGGGTTCGGTCATCGCGAAGCTCGAACGGATCTCGCCGGCGAGGAGCGGCCGAAGCCATCGCTCCTTCTGCTCTTCCGTCCCGTAGCGGGCGAGGACTTCCATATTGCCGGTGTCAGGGGCCGAACAGTTGAACACCTCGGGCGCCCAGATGACCCGGCCCATCACTTCGCAGAGCGGCGCGTACTCCAGATTGGTGAGGCCCGCCCCGAGCTCCGACTCCGGAAGAAAAAGATTCCACAGCCCCGCCGCCTTCGCCTTCGCCTTCAGCTCTTCGATCACTTTCGTCGGTTGCCAGCGGTCCCCCTCGGCTACCTCTTTACGAAAGCGGGCCTCGTTGGGGTACACCTCCGCTTCCATAAACGATTGGAGTTCGGTGAGCAGGGTTTGGGTTTTCTCAGACGGGGGATAGGTCACGGACGGCTCCTCGATGCAGGCAGCAACGCGCACCCTAGCAGTTTGCTGCAAAACTCCGCACCGGGCCTTCCGCAGGGGACGGTCCCCTTCGCGCTCGCGTTCGCAAGCCACGAAAGATTCGTTGCTGGAAACCGCTACCCGACGACTCGGTTTCGGCCGGCTTCCTTGGCTCGGTAGACCGCGTCGTCGGCTTCCTGCTGGGCCGCGTCGAAGCGCCCGGACGGTTCCCAGAGCGACACCCCCAACGACGCGGTGACCCCGATCTGGACTTCGCCAATGGCAATGGGTTCGGCGGCGATCCGGGCACGGAGGCGCTCTGCCGTTGCGCGAGCGCCTTGCCAAGAGCAGCGGGGAAGGAGAAGTACGAGCTCCTCCCCACCCACCCGATACGCACCATCGTCTCCGCGGAGCTCACCCCGCAGGACCGCCGCGACCTCGCGAAGCACCGCATCGCCGCCGGCATGGCCAAAGCGATCGTTCACCTGTTTGAAGTGATCGAGGTCCAGGACGAGCACCCCGATCGGCTGAACATGCGCTTCCTCATGCGCGGCCACCGCCTCCTCGAGCGCTCGGCGATTGCCAAGACCGGTCAGTGGATCCGTCCGCGCAAGCTCCTCGGCGCCCAAGAGCGCAGCCTCGAGGGCCCCCGCCCGCTCCCGGCTCGCCTGCGCGGCGGCCTCCGCCCGACGGGCCGCTTCTTCTCGGACGGCCGCAGCTTCGGCGAGTGACGTCGCGTGGGCCACAAGGCTCCGGCGGAGCGCCTCGAGCTCGCGCAGCTCCTCCGCCGCGTGAAGCTCTTGTCGAATGGTCTCGAGCTTGGCCCGCGCTTCGGCTTCGTCACCCGCAAAGTGCCCAAGGGTGTCGATGAGCTCGTCGACGCACGACCGCATGAGTTTCGACGATTCTTTGAGTCGACCGATGCGTTCGGCGCCTTTGCTCATCATCGCCGACCAGCGGGGGAGGGGTGCCTTGGCATCGTCCCCTTCGAGCGCAAGGACGCGCTGAAGCGCGCGAAGCTCGATGAGGAGGGGTTTCGCTTCCAGTCGCTCGAAAACGGGGCGGGACGCCCGAGCCGCCGCAACGAACACCCGGACCGGATCGGAAAGACTCGAGCCGGCGCGCCCCGTGGCCGCGGGTGGTTCGGTCGACGCACCGTCCGCTTTGGCCACCCGCACTGCCTCGAGGCGCTTGGCGATCGCCTCGAAGTCGGGAGCCACCAACGCGGCACCGAGGTCCTGCTGAATCGAAGCGAGGGTGCTCAGTTGCTCGACCGATCCTTCGGAGCTTGCGTGGCGAAGCAGCTTCAGGGTTCGACCCAGCGCGCGAGCCAGCGCGGCGGTCGACGCCCGGTCCGCGGCCGTGGGCCGGGTCCGCTCGCCCGTGGGGGTTCGGGACGACCCTCGAAGGTCACGGGCGGATCCCTTCCGCTTGTCGTCGAAGAAACCCACGTCTGGTGAAACGGCGGGGGATTCCCCGAATGAAGGGAGGCTCCGCCGCCGCTCAGGAACCCGGCGCTTCAAAATAGCCCCGGAGGCACTCGATCCGGCCTTCCGCCCCGAGATCGTAAACGAACACTCCGTCGTACTGAATCTCCGCGTTGCCGAGCTCGATGTGGACCGTGGCGACGCGAGCGACGGACGACCCTGAGGTGTGCTCTTCGCGCACGTCGAAGCGGACCCGGCCGGCCGGGGCGACCACCGCGTCCCAGAACCGACCGAGCGCTTCGCGACCCACAAGACCTTTGCCCTCCGGGTCGAGGGGAGAACCACCGACGGGGTCTTGGAGGATCGCCTCGTCGGAAAAGCAGTTCAGCCAAGCCTCCCGATCTTTTCGCATGACCGCGGCCATCGCTTGGGTGGGCATCGACGCTTCCTTCGTCAGGTTCGCACTCATTCCGTTATCTCCTTCGCTTGATTTACACGTGTAAAGTACTGCAGAGTTTACACGTGTCAAGTCCGGCGACTCGAGAGCTGCTTCTCGCCACTGCGTGGCGCCTCATGCGTGAGGACGCGCCGTCCGCTTCGATGGCGCGAATCGCGAAGGAAGCGGGTGTCAGTCGGCAGGCGGTCTACCTCCACTTCGAGACCCGCGCGGGACTGCTCCTCGCACTCGTTCGGTGGACCGACGAACGAGAACGGTTCTTCGACCGGTTGGATCCCGTGCGGTTCCCCGACGATCCACGCAGAACCCTCGAAGGATACGTGCGGGTGTGGCTCGACTACCTGCCCACCCTTCATCCGGTGCCCGGCTACCTTGCCCGCGCCAAGCACGATCCCGCCGCGAGGGCAGCATGGGCCGACCGCATGGTCGCACTAGAAAAGGTCTACGCCGAGCCCATCGGCGCGCTCCATCGCGCCGGGGAACTCCGGCGGGGGCTCGGCCCCAAGCGCGCGCGCGGCGCGGTGAGAGCCATTGCTTCAGTCCACGCGTGGGAGCATCTCGCGGTCGACCAGGGGTGGCCACAAAAACGATGCGTTGACACCCTCTGGCGAGGGGCGGAAGCGGCGATTCTTCCCTCTCGCTGACCGATCGCGCATCACGCGCGTGGAGGCGCGTAGCGCATTCCGTCCTCGGTGAACGCTCGACGAGCCTCAGGATCTTGCAGCACCACCAGGATCCAGACGGCCAGGAGCATCGCGAACACGCAACCGCAGCTCCCGCCGATAAACGATGCCGCTGCGGCCACCCATCCCGCCATGTAGCCCCAGCGGGGTTGACGGAGGAGACCGTAGCCTCCCGCAAACGTCGCGACCGCGAGAAGAAAGAAGTACCCCCCGCCGAAGACGACCATGACGATGCCCGTCACGATGTCTTCTCCGCTTCCGTTCGCCGCCGCGCCGACCACCCCCACCACGACCGTCACCGCCATGAACACGAGCCACATCGCCCCGGTGAGGAGGCACATCCAGCCGACCGGGCGAAGTTTGCGCCGCACGGCTCCGAGCTCGTCGTAGGCCTCGCCCGGGGCGCGGTAGGGATGACCGGCGGACGTTTCCATGTCGGATACGCTACGCCAAGAACCGCCGCTTCTTCCCAAACGGAGAGCATCTCTTGCGCCAACCGGCCCCGGCGCGGACTTCGTTGCGAACGATGAGGATGAGGGTGGCCGAGATCGACCTGAACGCAACGCCGGTCGCGGCCTGCGATGGACCACCGGGTCACCCCGGCAACTCGCGCCAACATCCGACAGCTTCGGGCTTCGCAACCTCACCCCCAAGTTGCGCGATCTCGAGCTTCGCCACGACCTCCCGACCGCCGCACGTCGAGCGCGTTCCACCGGACAACCGACTGTCGGTGAGCGCGTTCAAGCGGGCAACCGACCTGCGGCTGGGCGAAATCAGTCAAAGGCGTGGTACTACTGCCCGCACCGATGACGAAGCGACTTGTGACCGACTTGCTGATCAGCGTAGGCGTCGCCGTTGTACTCGCGGTTGTCGGCGGGCTCGGGGCCTTACCCCTCGCGGAGGCCACGATCGAAAGTGTCGGCCAGCCCAACGTCATCATGCTCACCCCCTCTGCGCCTGTCGTATTGGCGGTCAAACTCGCGGGAGCACTCGCCGCGGTGCCGCTCTTGGCGTGGCTTTCGACCCTCGTCTTTCGAGTTCGGTGGAAGACTCCACCGAGCCGCGCACGAACCATGGTTGCGTTCGGGCTCGTCCCAGCCGCCGCAGTCCTGGGGATGGTGCTCCGATTCGTCTCCATCGGCTGGCTGGTCGACGACGTGGGCAGCTTGGGACCCGCGCCCCAGATCGACCTACTGAGCGCGTCCTACGCTGGCGGGATCCTTCGCGCTAGTTGCGTCGCTGCCCTCGCGCTCGTCGCGGTGAACTTGTGGGTGCCACCTCCAGCGGCTGAACCCGCTCAGTCCGCAGAGCCGCATCGATGAGCCAGACGAACCGCTCCGCAGGGGGAACGCGAGTGAAGCGACCCGGGAAGCGAGATTCGGTTGAAGGCAGACGTCGCGATCAAGATCGTTCGTAGTTTGTTCGGTCACACACTATCGGAACACACCACATGAGGGTTGTGCGGAACGGCTCTGGCGTGGTGGTGCTCGCGAATGGTCGCTGGATTTGGCGCAGCGTCGGGATGGTGTTGGTTCTCGGCTCATCGATCGCGGGTGGAGTTCTGCCCGTGGCGCAGCAGACCCACTGTTCCGACCAGGGGGACCAACGGGTATGCGCGATTGAGACGCGGTCGTTCTTTGCTTCACTAGTGAAAGTGGAACTACGCAACCCTCGCGTCGAGGATCGACGAGATCCGAACGACGGCTCGCATTGTGTCTATTTGGTTCAGGGAGGTCGGGCCGAGCAAGTCGGACGCTGTAGCTTGGTCGAGGACCAGAGCGTGAGCCGGCTGGTCTCAGAGCTGAACGCCGGGGCAACGCTCCACGCTCGAGGCACCGCGCCCTATACGCACCGCGTGTCCGACCACGCCCTCGTGGGTTTTGGGCTCGGGTGGGCTCCGCTCTTGGGGTTTGTGCTCCTTGTGTTCGTTCCGTTCGATCGACTCACGCTCGACCTTCGAAACAAGCGCCTCCAGGTCGTTCGCTGGCGCGGATTCCGACTGGAGCGGCAGGCCATCGCGATCGAGGAGGTGCAAGAAATCATCGTCGAAACGACAGATATCGAAGAAGACGGACCTCGTCGGCGATTGGTCGCACGCATGCGCTCCGGGGAGAAACGCCCGCTCAGCGCACCGTCATCGACTTCGCACGAAGAAGCACTGCGCGCCTCCAACGCGCTGCTCGCCCGGCGCGCCCGAGACTACCGCTAGCCTTTGGTGCCTCACCGAGGGTAATACCGAAGAGCCAATGCACGGCCGGTGGGCGTCCCGCCTACCCGCGTTCAGAATGCGGCGTGACAGGATGCGGCGTCACAAGGTACAAGAGCGCACGTTCGAGGTCGGCCCATACCCTCGCCACCCGAGGCGAGTGACGAAGCTCGGGGCGAGCGGCGAGCCAAACCGGCATTGTAGGAATCGGCAGACCTGGCAGGACGCGCTCCACCGCGTCATCGTTGTCACCGACGATCGTTTGGCCGAATCCGATTCCACAACCCGCGCGAACGAGCTGCCAGTACGCGGTTTGGTGGTCGCACCGAACCGCGAAGTCTTCCCGACTTGCCTCCCTGCCGAAGGCACGCATCCCCCTCAGGATCGTCTCGTCCCAGTCGAAGCCGACGAGATCATGATCTCCCAGGTCATCGGGGCTTTCGGGCCTTCCGCGACGCTCGAGATAGCTCGTAGCGGCGTAGGCGCCGATGCTGAGCTCCCCAACACGCTTGGCAACGACGTCAAGCTGTGTCGGGCGGTACATCCGCACCGCGATATCGGCCTCTCGGAAGAGCAGATTCTCGGTCGTGTCCGAAGGCACCAACTCAATCGACAGGGCCGGAACTTCTCTCCGGAGTTCGGCAAGGATCGGCGGTAGGACGTAGTGAGCAACGAACACCGACGAGGTCACGCGGACCGTACCGGCAAGATCCCCGTCTTGGCCGACCGCGGAGAGTTCGAGCATCGCGGCGGCTTCCGCCATCCTGCGCGCTGCCGGCAAGAGATCGTTGGCCTCACGGGTAGGAACCATCCCGCGCCGGGACCGACGAAATAGGGAAACGTTGAGCTGTGACTCGAGCGCGTGGACGTGACGGCCGACCGTAGGCTGGGTGGTTCGGAGGATTCGTGCGGCGGCAGACAACGACCCCGCATCCACGACCGCCACAAACGACTGAATCAGAGACCAGTCGAGCTGCCATCCTTTAGATATACGAATACGTATATCAGATCCACGAAATTTGCCAATCACGAAACGTATTCGCATGCCTCAAGGTTCGTCATATGACGAAATCAGTGCTCATTCTCGGATCCAGCGGTCGCACGGGCCGGCACGCTTCCCGGGCCTTCAAGGCCGCGGGGTGGGAGGTTCGTCGCTTTCAACGAAACGTCGATGACCCGTCGACGGCCTCGGCAGGATGCCAGGTCATCGTCAACGGCATGAATCCACCCCACTACCACGCGTGGGACCGGATCGTTCCCGAGATCACGGAACTCGCGCTGACCGCGGCGCGCGCGTCGGGGGCCACCGTTCTACTTCCGGGCAATGTCTACAACTTCGGGGCCGAGGGCGGTGTTTGGTCGGAGGACACGCCGCACCGACCGTGCACCCGCAAAGGCCGCATTCGAGTCGAGATGGAAGAGGCGTACCGCGAGTCCGGCGTTCGGACGATCGTTCTTCGTGCCGGGAACTTCATCGATCCCGCGCGCCAGGGCGACATCATGTCTTACCTGCTCAAGGACTTTCGAAAAGGACGTGTCACCCGACTCGGCCCAAGCCACATCCCGCAGGCGTGGGCCTACCTGCCGGACTGGGCGCATGCTGCAGTCGGCCTTGCCGAACAAAGAGACACGCTTTCGACGTTCGAGGACGTTCCGTTTCCTGGCCACACCTTTAGCTACGAAGATCTTCGTCGCGCGCTTGAGCCGATCTCCGATCGTCCCCTTCGGCTATCGCCTTTTCCATGGTGGTTGATGAAGCTTGCCTCTCCGGTTTGGGAGCTCGGACGGGAAATGTCCGAGATGCGCTACTTGTCCGACACCCCCCACGAGCTCTCCGGCAAGAAGTTCTCCCAGCTGTTGCCCGAGTTCGAAGCGACAACGCTGTCCACGGTGATGACCGCCGCCCTCCCGGAAGTGCCTCGAGCATCGAAGGCTCAGGAGTCCGTAGGCGTATAGTCATTGATCCAGTCCGCGCTGGTCAGGCGAGGAGTTCGGTGAGAGGGCCGAGGTTCGCCTCGGGATCGCCAAAGCTCGTGTCTTCGATGCCCATCGCGTTGAGAAAGGTCACGTGGAGATCGTTGATCTTGCGCTGGGGATCGTCCCGTCCCGTGGCGTAGCGAACGTGACGGCCGGTTCGGAACGGCATCCCGGAGCCCGCAGCGACCACCAGGGGGAGGCTTCGAGAGTTGTGATTCTGACCGTTGTGCATCGGGTTCGTCCAAAGGATCGCCGTGTCGTCAAAGACGCCGTTCGACTTGAGCCGGTCGACCAGCCCCGCGAGAAGCTCCGCGTTCCACTCCGAGATTCGAACGTACTGCTCCATGTCTTCCCACCAGCGATCCTTCGAGGCGCCATTGTGGGACAGGTCATGCCAGCGCTTGTCCACGCCAAGCCACGGGTGGGTCATGTTGGTGGCTTCGAACGCCATCTGAAACGTAATGACCCGGGTTAGATCGCAGGCCAGCGCGAGTGCGAGGAGGTCGAGCTGCATCTCGGCGGATGCGGGGATCATCTCCTGGGGTACCTGCCACTCTTTCCGACCGTCGGGAATATCGGGCTCCATAGGAACCGAGCAGCCCGCGCCGGGAAGGCGGGTGAGCCGGGTTTCCACGTCGCGCACCGAGTCGAGGTACTGCTCGAGCTTGATCCGGTCGTCGTGACCAAGCTGCGTGTCGAGCGAACGCGCCTGTTCCAGCGTGAGGTCGAGGATCGAAGCCCGCTGCTCGTGGATGTAGTTCACCTCCCCTTCGTCGGTGGCGAGGTCGCCAAACACCCGCCGAAACACGGCCCGCGGATGGCTCTCCGCCGGCGCGCCGAGGGTGGGCCCGTACCAGGACACCGTGTGCCGAGTGTGAATCCGCGGCGCGGTCTCGACTCCAAGCTGAAGCGACGCAAACTTCGTGTCGGCGCCAACCACATTGGCCATGCGCTGGTCGACACTGATCGAAGCGCCGCCTTCGTCTTCGATCGGCCTCGCCCCCGTGAGCATCGCGGTGTAGCCCGGGTGGTTGCCCGTCTGGTTGTCAATTCCCTCGAGCACGATCAGGTCGGAGCGATGCCGGTCAAGGGGCTGGAGGATCCGCGAAGCCTGCCAGTCGTCGTAGTCCGCAAACGTCTCGCCGGTTCGACGCACCTTGTCGCGGCACTTCGAGCCTGGGCAGGCGTCCCCTTCGTAGCGGTCGGGGAACTGGTAGGGCGTCTCCCCGGGACGATGCGGCCAGAACATCTCTCCGAAGGTGCCAAGCGGCTGGCAGTATGCAACGAATCGTCTCGGCTGCGACGACGGCTGCGCGCGGCCGGGCTCCTCGAGGGAGGCGAGGAAGGGGAGCGCGATCGCAGTACCCGCAGCTCCACGCAGGAACCCACGGCGCGTGTGAGGTCGATAGCGAGGCATCAGTGGGGGCTCCGGCGAAGGGTGAGAAACGCATCGGTTTGACTAAGGGCCAGGAGAAGCGCTCGGTAGCTCCCTTCGCTCTCCTCGAGTACCCGGTCGAGCTCGAGCAGCACATCGAACTCGTCGACCGAGTCGGACCGGCCGTAGGCAAAACGAAACCATTGGCGAGCAAAACAGCCTCTCGCCTGGGGGCTCTCAGCCAGCCGGGCCTGAAACTCGACCGCCCCCTCGAACGGGCCGATGTCGGATTCGACCGCGGTCCCCGAATCATCGATGGCAAAGCCGTTCTCCTCGGTCCGGTACATCCCCATGGCGTCATACGCCTCGAAGCCATACCCGAGGCCGTTCATCAGCTGGTGACAGCCGGCGCATTGGCCGGTACCGGTTCGCGCCTCGATCCGCGCCCGGGTCGTGTCGTCGGGGGTCGGCGGCGGAGGCACATCGTCCACGTCGGGCGGCGGTGGGGGAACCTGATCGCAAAGAAAGTGCTCGCGGATAAAGTGCCCTCGGAGAACCGGCGAAGTCTGCGCAAATCCCTCGAGCGCGAGAAACCCACCGCGCGTCAGCACGCCACTTCGGGTGGCGGGGTCGAGCGATACCTTGATGAGCTCGTCGCCGTCCACCGGGTCGATGCCGTAGTAGCTTGCAAGGTCAGCGTTGACGTAGCCATCGGTGGTCGTAAAGACGTCGCCAAAGGTCGCTTCGCCCCGAAACGGAAGCTCCGAAAAGAACCGCTCCATTTCTTCACCGAGGAGCAAGGGGAGCTCCACCGACCAGTCGGGAAACGTCTCCGGATCTTTATTGACGCCGGCGATCCCGTCGATGTGGAGCCACTGTCGATGGAAGGACGCGATGCTCCGTTCGGCGCGCGGGTCGTCGAGAAGCCGCTCCGCCTGCGCGAGAATCTGTTCGGGCGTCCGAAGCTCGCCGGCCCCCGCCGCATCGAGAAGGACATCGTCGGGCCGGCTCATCCAGTAGAGAAAGCTCAGCCGAGACGCCATTTCGTAGTCGGTAGGCCGGGTGCGCAGCGGATCCCCGTCCACCTCCGAGCCGTCGCCGACCTCGACCCGATAGAAGTAAGGGAACGCGTAGCTGATCGCGGTCGCAACCATCTCGATGCCTCGGGCAAAGCCTTCCTGAGAAGTTCCCATCGCAAAGAGGGCGGAGAACTGCGCTTCCTCTTCGGCGGTGAGGGGTCGACCCCACGCCCGGCGCCCAAACTGTCGCGCAAAGGTAGCGGCGCAGTCGGCTTGCTCACCGGCGCTTGGGGGAGCGGCGCCGATGCACGGAGCAAAGCGGGCCCCTTCACTGAGCGCGGCTTCTCCGAGCTGCTCCGCGGCGGCAAAGCTGAGCTCCGCGTAGGGAGGCGTGAAGTTCAGCGCGGCGCCGTTGTTTTCCCAGCCGAGCACCGCACGGTCGGCGGGAAAGATCGCCGACAGGGTGCGTTCCACGCCGAGGAGATCGGAGGCGACGTAGTCGAACTCTTCGTGGGTGAGGCGCCGGACGGTCGGCGGGTCGGCGGCGCTCAGATCCGGCCATCGCTCCGGGTCGGTCACCCGCTCCTCCACTGGCCGAATGTCCGGACCGGATCGCGTGGGCGGCGGGTCGGTGACCACGCCAGAACACGCGGACAGGGTAAGACATAGGCCCACACTAGCAGGCTGTTGCAAAACTCCGCACGCGCCTCCAGCGCGGGCACCGCTCCGCGCCCGCGAGCCGACGAGGAATAACCGAGTTATTTTGGGGAGGCAGGCCGAAGGCCGGTCGCGGGTGCGGAGCGGTGCCCGCGCTGGAGGCGCGT
>JBCCZL010000042.1:0-27930 GCA_039187775.1 Myxococcota bacterium | reverse complement strand
CTTTGATCGTCGGCCACGATGACGAGCACTTCGGAGTCGGCGAACTCTACGAAGATCCGCGCGCGCGAAAACGGGGGCGCCGGTACGGCAAGCACTTCTTCCAGTCGTAGATGCCTCGGCGTGGTGGTGACGACGTCGAAGCCGGCCTGAGACAGGACCGCGTCGATCTCCTCGGCGACCCGGTCGGGCTCGGCCGCCACCACCGCCACTTCGACGGTGCCCGGCGCGTCGGCACGCACGGTCGCGCCAAAGCCCAGGGCCACTCCGAACGCAAGGGCAGCGCAACGACGAGCAACCATGGCGGCGCGAGGGTAGTGTGCTTCCCGGTTCACTTCGACCCGGGAGTCATGTCGGGGAGCTTTCCGGAACTGGTTTATCGACTGCCGGTCTCCCGTTGACTGTCGTCGCGAGGGGCAGCGGTGATCAGGGCATCCACCCGACCGCACAGTTCCTCGATGCCCGAGGTATAAAGCTCGAGGTCGTCCCCGAGCGCGGTGCGGATCGCCTCCGCATCCCCTTGGCCCGCCTGATTGGAAAGCCGGGTTGCCCACCGACGAAACGTCGATGACTGGCGTCGAAAGGTCTCTTCGTTGGTGTAGGTGCCACCCGCTTCGAGAAGGGCGATCTGCTTCAACAGGACCGCTCGAATGCTGTTGCCGATCATTCGGTGGGCGTCTCCGGCGTTCCGGCCGCTCCCGATGGTCGGCTCGGCGATCTGACGAATTTGGATTCGATTGCCGTCGAGAAAGGGATGAACGACGCCACTGCCGAAGAATGTGCCCTCCGGATGGGCATCGGTCCCTCGCAGCTCTTCGTAAAACTTCGCCTGCTGTGACACGCGATGCACCGCGAAGAACGGCATGTGAAAATCTTCGTGATCAAATTTCAGCACCTGCCAGTAGTGGAGTTTGTTGGTGGCCTGGTCCGACTGCCGCATCATGAGCGCGGGGTCATAGATCTGCGCCAGGGTGAACCAGGGGTGAGCGATTTCGGTGGGAATCGCCGCGAGGACGCCATTGGCCAAATCGGACTGGGGCGTTTCCTCGACCACGTCGTCGGGGAACGAGCCGAGAATGGCCAGCACTCCCTGCTTGCCCGAGCCGGTGGCCGAGTAGCAGATCTCTTCCGCATGCTCGCCGCCGATGGAGTAGAAGGGATTGAGCCCTTCCCCGCGGGACCGAGAAAACTCGGCAAAGGGTGCCGCGCCGAGCCAGTCGAGGCCTTCGCCGCCGAGCAACGCCCGACGAAGCAGGTGCTGGGTGATGAGCTGGCTCCTTCGCTTTCGCCGCGCGAGGTCGTAGAGATAGTCTCCGGCCTGCCGGTAGCGGCGGCAGTTTCCGATGTCCTCGGGGTGTGCGTCGCGAAAGCCGCCGTCCCAGTTCATCGTTTCGAACTCCTCGAGGAGGACGAAGAGGGCCTCGTCGGTCGGGTCCGCCACGTAGGCATCCTCTAGCGCGTACCACTCGGATGAGTGCTCGTCGGTGGGTCGGAGCCCGATCGGCGGCATGTAGTCGTTCAGGGTGGCGTGGGCGTGGCCGTTGAAGCCGTCCTCCGTCCATCGAGGGAGCGGAATGCCGATCGGCAGGGTGCGCGTATCGATGGCCTGAACCTCCGCGATGGCTTGCTCCGCGTCTTCAAGGTTACGAACCGTACCCGCCGCGAGAAGGAGCTCTCGGTCTCGAAGGCTTGCTCCAAAGGCGGCGTCCTGCTCCTCGGCGGTGTCTCCCGGCAGCACTTCGCCTCCCGGCTGAAGCGGCCGGTAGGAGGGATGGCAGGGCTCGGTGATATTGAAGTGTCGGCGCTGCGCGTGAATGAACTTGGCCACCTTGACGGTGTCGACGGGGTCGAGGTGAAGGCGACCCCGACGGATGATCGCGTGATCCGGGTATCCCAAAAGAGCGAGATCGATCGCATCGGGGGTGTGGCAGTTGGCGCACGCCACCCCGTCGGCGTCGGGCGTTCGCCAGGCCACAAGCCCCTCAGCCCGTGCGGTCTCGTATTCGGCGTCGCTCCAGTCCCACTCGTTGCCGAACTGCAGGGTGTCGGGATCGAGCGTGCCGGCGCTGATCTGACTCAGGACCTGGTAGTCGGCGGCGAGAGTCGCATCGCTGACGAATGCGGCGTCGAATGCGGGCATCGCCTCGGCCCGGCCGCGCCGAGCGATGTCGATGAACTCACCTTCGGTGAGGGCTCCCGGGAGCTCCGGATAACCGGGAGTGCCCCGCCCGTTGGGGCCGTGGCAGGTGGCGCAGGCGGAGCTGAACGCCGTCGAGAGCGCGCTATGGTTTTCCGCTGAGCCGGTGAAGGGTGGCGCATCCACGGTGGGGCAGTCGAGCACCCCCCGATTTCCGTTGGGGGTTGCTGGGGTTGGAGGGGTTGGCCGGTCGGCGGGAGGGGTCTCCGGCCGGCCCTGCGGCTCGTCCATCGTCGGGTCCGAGACTTCTCCCATGGAGCATCCCAGTGAAACGACGGCGCAAGCGCCAAAGAGGCCAGCCCCGATCAGGGGTTGAACCATAAACGATTGAGCGGAGAACCTTTTCATTCCGAACACCTCGCAGTGAACCCGTACTTCCCGGTCCTGCACTGGGTCGGATCGAACCCGGGGAACCGCACAAAGTTCTTCCGGGAACCGCACAGAGTTCTTCCGGGAACCGCACAGAGTTTTTCCGGGAACCGCACAGAGTTCTTCCGGGCGTTCTCGCGTTGAGTTTCTGTCGTGGGTCCGCGCGCTACGGCCGGCAGATGCTCCGGACTCGAATCGACCGAGGTTCTTCAACTTCAAATGCCGCAAGCACGCCGCCAGGGACGGGGTGAAGCTCGATCCGGTTGCCCGCGTCCGCCGAGACACGACGCGGCTCCGCCACGCCATCGAACGCGAGCCAGGCCACATTGTCGGTATCGATCCACGCGAGGATGCGGGGCTCTCCCGACGAGCGGGCGAGGCGGAGCGTTCGCGGCGGTGCGGTCACGGGGATTCGCCCCACCGGCTCTCCGAGGAAGCCGTCGACGAGTTGCACCAGTTCGATCGCCTCGGCCGTCCCGAACGCGATCAGTGGGCCAGAGTCGTCCACGAACAGCTCGGCGACGGTGCTCGCCACGACGGCGCCAGAACCGAGGTGGATACCCGACTCATCGAAGCGCTCGACTTCCGCCATGCCGTCCCGTTCGACGAGCACATAAAGCCGATCATCGATGATGGCGCTCGACAAAGGCACCGACACCGTCATCGGAATCGCGACGTCGGCGGTTCGTTCAAGGCCGTCGCGTCCGACACGCCCGACCGACAAGTTCGCCCCCTCTTTCCATGCGAGCCAGCGCGTGCCCGCCCGATCCTCCAGCTGGGGTTGGCTCGAGGGCAGGTCCGCATTGACGAACTGACGCTCATCGACGACCTCATCCTCGATCCGAGCCAGAAACACTTCGGTCTCCGCGACCAGTCGCCGTGTGAAGGCGACGGTAAATCCTGGGCTATCCGGCAAGAACTGCGGCTCGAGGAACGCGTTTTGGTCGCCGAGGAAAAATGGGCCGGCCTCCATCGCGCCGTCCACTCCGAGGTCGGTCCGCGCGAACTGGCGTTCGTCCACGTAGAACACGCTCGCCCCGTCGGGGCGGGCGACGATGCCATCGAGGCGCCGGCTGTTGTGCCTCGTCAGCGTGATGTCGCGAGATTCTTCGCAAACCACCTGCGGAGTGCCCGCGATGAGCCGCTCGTCGGCGCAGGCGACGCATCCGGCCAGGGCCAGGCAGACGAGAAAACGCACGTGCCGACCCTATCATGTCATTCCGATTGCGCGATTGATAACCGACGATCCGACTCAGGTGGTGATGAAGAGCGCGCAGCCGAAGGCCACAGGGTCGATGTCCGTGCAGGACGATGATCTGAGCGCGCTCATCGAGGAGACCCTCGGTGGCAGTCGGAAGGCGTCGCGTCGACTGTTCGATGCGGTGAGCCCGATTTTTCTCCGAGCGGGTCGGAGTACGGTTGGAGCGGATAGCCCCGATCTGGAGGACTTTGTGCAGGATGCGGCGCTTCGATTCTTCCGGTCCCTTCACGGCTTTCGCGGGGAGAGCAAGGTTCGGCGCTACGCCTACCGGATTGCGAGCAACACCGCCGCGGACTGGATTCGCGGCAAAAGCGCGCTCAAACGGGCCCGCGTGCAGCCCGGCCTTCCAGAGCATGTGCGCGCCCAGGATGACCCCTCGCGGGATGTGTATCGGAAGAACCTGTGGAAGGTCTTCTCCGAATCGCTGAGTCCGCCGCAGCTGGAAGCGTTTCTGCTTCGAACCGCGGTCGGCTGCTCCCTCGCCGAGATCGCAGAGATCACGAACACGAACGAGGGAACGGTGCGGAGCAGAATCCGTTGGGCCAAGAACAATCTTCGGCAAAAGCTGGACCGGAATCCGGACCTCGGTGCCCCTTGGGAGTAGATCATGAGTGATTTCCATCTTGAAGCGCTACGCGATCGTGAGCTTGCCGGAACCCTCGATGCCGAAGGAAAAGCCCGGCTCGAGGAACATCGGCGGAGCTGTCGAGCGTGCCGGCTCGAGGCGGCGGTCGAAGCGGAAGGGCTTGCCGAGCGAGACGACCGCGCGATGCTCGATCGAATCTACGCGACGGTTGCCGCCGAGCCGGAACCATGGGCGCACCGCCCGGAGCAGCGCCCAGGGTCTGGAGTGCGCCGTCGAGTGCGCGGTGGAATCGCCGCGGCGGCGATCCTCGTGGGCGCAAGCGCTGCGGCGGCGGCGGTGCCCTCGGTTCGTGATGCCGTCGTGGAAGTGTTCGAACCAGAGGAGATGGCCGTCGAGGCCCGCGCACCCAAGCAAGCGCCCGCCGCCACCGCGGTCGAGCGACCGGCGAGAGATCTTCCGGAGGACCCGCCTCTGGAAGAAGCTGTGCCCGAAGAAGCTGTGCCCGAAGAAGCTGTGCCCGAAGAAGCTGTGCCCGAAGAAGCTGTGCCCGAAGAGACTGTGTCCGAAGAGACTGTGCCATGGCGGCCCGAGCGCTTGGAGCCAGTCCTTTTGGACGAAGCCGCGCTGTTCGAGCAGGCCAGAGAGGAACGCCGCGCCGGTCGGATCGTGCCCGCGGTCCGGCTGTATCGCGAGCTTCAACGGAGGTTTCCGGGAACTCGGCGCGCCGCGGTGTCTCGGATCAGCCTCGGCGAACTTCTCCTCGGTCCGCTCGGGGATCCCGCGGCCGCGCTTCGCGAGTTCGATGCATATCTCGCTCGGGCCCCTCGGGGTCGCCTCGCGGAGCAGGCGATCGTTGGGCGAGCTCGAAGCCTAGGGCAGCTTGGACGAAGTGCGGAGGAGCGGCGGGCTTGGCAAACGCTCCTCGAGCACTATCCCGATTCGCTCCACGCCGACCGGGCGCGACGCCGCCTCGGCCAATAACGCGTCCCGCGAACCGCGACGAGGACGGGCCGTCAGGTGGCGGAGAGCGGTCGCGACCAGCGAAAGCGCTTCTTCTTGGCGGGCGCAGGCACCGGGCACACCTCATCGACGAACCGAAGGATGCGCGCCGCGACGTCGTCGGGCCGTTCCAGGTAGGGGCTGTGGCCATGGCCGGCGGGCCGTTCGACCCGCGCGTGCGAAGGGAGGTGGCGCTCGTAGAACTCGAGGTGCGAAGCCGGAAGAATGCGCTCCTCCTCCCCCCACATGAAGAGCACCGGCATCGTGAGCGCGCGAAGCTCGGTCGGCGAGAGCGCGTGATCCGGAGAAATCCCGTCGAGGATTTCTTGAAGGTCCGGATCGGCGAAGCGCTTTCGGGCCCCCCACGCCAGGAGATGGCGAAACGGAGGCGACGTGGCGAACACTCGGTCGATAAACGCCAGCGCCTTTTCGTGCGCGTCGAGCGAGAACACTTCCCGAAGCGTGGCTAGATCGTCTTCGGACGAAAACGCGCCGGCCGGCGAGCAGAGGATCAGCGCCTTCACATTGTGCGGCCGAAGCGCGGCATAGCGAATCGCCGCGCAGCCGCCGAGGCTGTTCCCAAAGATCACCGCCGGTTCGTCGTCGGCCAGCAGCTCGTCCAGCGCCTCTGTCAGACCCGTCAGCAAACAGTCCGGGTTGATCGGGCCGCTTGGCCGATCGCTGAATCCGTGCGCGGGGAAATCGGGGGCGACGACCCGCCGGACCTTGGGACGGAGACGCTGAAACAGGCCGCTATAGTGCACCCCAGCCGAGCCAAGACCGTGCAGAAACACGAGGGTCGGCCGTTGTGTCCGGCCCTGGGCTTCCAGGGCGTGGACTTCGCCCACCTCGGTCGAAATGGACCGACTCTGAAACCCCTGAAGGCGCAGAGCGGCCCGGAACACAGCTTCAGAGCGGCGCACCACAGCGCCCTTATGATGACGGGTTTTCCGGCCGCCTCGCAAGTATCGTAGACTCCCTCCGTGGCGTCCTTTTATCGGGAAAGAAGCTGGCTTCTTCGTCAGATTCACCCCGAAAATGGCGTCCGCTGGGGCACCGACCCGGACATCTGTGACCCCGACGCGATCGCGAAGACCGCGGAACGGATAGGCCTGCTGTTTGGTCGGGGCCGTTGGTTCGACCTGGAGGTCGAGGGCCTGACCGCGCTTCCTCCCGCCCCGGCGATGCTCGTATCAAATCACTCGGGCGGCACGATGGTCCCCGATGCATGGGGCTTTGCGATCGGATGGCACCGTCATTTCGGTGGGGAGCGCCTTCTTCGAATTGCGGCCCATGAGATCATCCTCTCGACCCCGTTGACCGGTCGGTATTTTGGTCGGCGGGGCATCATCCGCGCGCATCGCGACGTCACGGAGCGGACCCTTCGCTCGGGCTACGACGTCATGATCATGCCAGGGGGAGATCAAGATGTGTGGCGCCCGCATCGCGACCGCTATCGGGTGCAGTTCGCCGGAAGGAAAGGCTACGCGAGGCTCGCCATACTGTCTCAGGTCCCGGTTGTGCCGGTCGCCCACGACGGACCCCACGATACGCTCTACGTGTTGACCGACGGTCGGCCGATCGCAAAGGCGCTCCGACTCTATCCGCTGATTCGGGCCAGCGTATGGCCGATTCATCTCTCGCTTCCCTGGGGTCTCGCGCTCGGCCCGCTGCCCCACCTGCCCCTCCCTACGAAGTTTCGTTATCGGGTCGGACCGGCGATCATTCCCCCGCCCAGCAATGGTGGCGAACCCTCTCCGGAGGATGTTGCCGATCTCGATCGGGAGGTTCGGGCCGCGGTACAGCACCTCCTCGACGAGCTCCGTGGCTCGTCACGCGCTCGTCACTCAGAAGGCGCGAATGCCTAGCTGGAAGAGCGGACGTACCCACCAGGGCTGGAACACCGAAGTTTGGGTTCCATCGCTTTGAGCGACCTCGTAGCTCACCCGCGCGAGCGCGACCTCGGCGCCAACGTCCGCGTAGAGCGCAAGATCCGGAAGAAGGGGGAGCTCCAACCGAAGGCCTGCGCCGATCACCGGGCGAATCCTCACCTCGCTCGAATCCTCGAGCGGGATCTGAACGGTGAGCCGCGGGACGGTGACGTCGACTCCGCCCGTGAAATGAAGCGACAGCCACCAGTCTCCAACCCTCGCCGCCGCACTGACTCGGCCGCGGACGAGTGCCGCATCGATTCGGCCCTCGATGGCATCCGATTCGAACGAAGGTGCTCGGCGGTATCCCGCTCCTAGCCCAAACGACAACGGAACCGAGACGTCGGTCAGACGCGCTTCAAACTCGAGCCATGGGCCATGGGCGAGCGCGGCATCGGGGCCATGAAACTCGAAGCGATACGCCGCGAGCGCGGAGACGTCGATCGCCCCGGACGTCTCTTGCGGAGCCGGGGTGGGGCGCTCCGCTGGCCGCCGCTCCGCTGGCTCCTGCTCGGCGGCCGGTTCAGGAGCCGTGGGCTCTCCGCGAATCCGTTGGAGCTCGGCGATCGCGTCCGTTCGCGCTTGGCCGAAGCTGGCGCCCGACGCGATGATCCCGAGGGAGACATCGATGATCTGGGCCAGCTCCTCGATCAACACATCGTCGCCGCCTGGCATTCGGTCCAATACGCGAATGCTCATGCGGCTTCGCCGATCGTCGGCGATGACGAGCACCGCTCGGTGCGGCTCCGACAGATCGAGAAAGATGCGGGCGCGCGGCGGCGGCTCCGGCGGAATGAGAATCTCGCCGAGATCGAGGCGTTCGCGCAGCTCGACCTCCGTCGAAAACCCCGACGCCCGAACCAGCGCGTCGATGGTGTCGGCGGCTGCCTGCCCCACCGCCGGATCTCCGACCACGAGCATCGGAAGGGTCGACGGCTGGGCAACGGCGAAGGCGGGCGTGACGGATACGCCGACGAGGACCGCGATGGCTCGTCCCGAGAGACCGAAGCCTCTGCTCGGGTTCAGGCTCACCGATGCATCATCTCACTCGCCGCTCGCACGCTCAATGTGCGTCGACGTTTAGCGAGGTGCTCGCGCGATGAGTTCCTCGACCTCGGATGCGAGGCTGAGGAGGTCAGTGGTGTAAAGCGGGTTGTCGCTCAAGCCGGCGATATTCTCGTCCCGGAGGTGGTCGACGTAACGCCGCCAGTGCTCGAGGTCTTCGGTGAGACTGTGCCCATGGTGCGGGTCGGGGGAGCGAGACTCCACTCCGGTGACTCGCTCGCCTTGCTGCAGCAGCGACCGCTGGAGGAGAAGGAACATTCGTATGAGGTTCCCCTTGAGCCGGTTGGCGACGGTGGCGCGGGGGTCCTCCGCGGCGACCACGTGGTGAAGGTGTTCGTGATGCATCGATCCTCCATCGAGAAGCGGATGGACTTCGGGGTTGGCTCCGGACCAGGAGCCCGGAGGGATGCCTTGGTGCGTGTCGTAGTACGCGGCTTGGGTCGCGATCCGGTGCGCGTTGAAGAAGGGCGCGTGGACTTCGCGCTGGGCGAAGTTGATCGTGTTCCAATAGTGGAGTGCGTTGCCTTGTTGGGTGGGTTCGGCGGTTCGGAAAAGTGACTGGTCGTACACCTGAGCTAGGGAAAACCAGGGGTGGCTGAGCTCGAGCGGGGTATCCACCAGCACGCCTGCCGATAAGTCTCGCTCGTCGACCTCCTCGCGCACATCCTCGGGAAGCGTGGCAAAGATCGCGCGCACCGGGCCGCTTCGTTGGTAACAGATCGGTTCCAAGTTGCGGGAGCCGATGCGCATGAACGGCGAAGTAAATTCGGGCCGGTCGACGAACGGGACGCTGGGTCGCGCGTAGAAGTCCTCGAGTCCGAGAGCTACGCGCCGGAGGTGGTGTTGCACGACGAGTGCGGACTGGCGTTTGATGTCATTGAGGTTCGTGAGCCATTGGTGTGCGCGTTGGTAGTGGCCGCAGTCTTGGAGCCGCGCCTGATGGCGTTCTGCAAACCCCTGGTCATTCGTCGACTCCATGAACCGGGTGTAGAGCTCCATGAAGTTATCGTCGCTGGGATCGGCCACGTAACGATCCGACAGCGCGTACCACTGCTCGGGGTCGTTTGGCACCCGACCGAGCGGTGAGATGTAGTCGTTGAGAGAATGGTGATCGTCGCCGTTGAACCCATCCTCGGTCCACCGCGGAAGCGCAATACCGATCGGGAGGCGACGAAGATCCGTATCCGCCAGCTCCTGAAACGCCTGGCGTGCATCTTCCAGCGTCTCCACCCGCCCGACCATCACGTCGAACTCGCGCGAAACGAGCTCATTTGCAAAAGAGAGATCCTGCTCGGCGGGCGTTGCGCCTGGGAGCACGTCGCCACCCGGTTGAAACGGACGGTAGTCCACGCTGCAGGGGCGTCCGATGTTGAACCTCCGCCGCTGCGCGTGCACCAGGTTTACAACGTTGGCCGAGTCGTTGGGTCCGAGGTGGAGCCTTGCGCGACGGAGGATTGCGTCATCGGGGTAGCCGAGGATCGCAAGATCGAAGGCGTCCGGGGTGTGGCAGTTGGCGCAGGCGACCCCGTGAGAATCTGGCTTCCGCCACGCGATGAGTCCTTCACGATGGGCTTGCTCGACTTGGGCCTCGCTCCACGTCCACTCGCCTCCCAGGTAGGTCGCCTCCGTCCCCATCGCGCGAACCGACGTGAGCACTTCATAGTCGTTCTCTAGCTGTGCATCGCTGATCGAGCCCTCGGGAAACGCGGCCATGCCTTCGTTTCGGCCGGAACGCACCACCGCCCGAAACTCGTCAAAGGACAGCGCTCCCGGCAGCGAAGGGTAGAGCGTCGACCCCTCCCCGGCCGCTCCATGGCAGGTTGCGCACGCCCGTCCGAACGCGTCCGACAACGGCGCGGCTACGTTCCGAGCAAACGTGTATTCAGGAAGGTCAACGGTGGGGCAGTCGAGGACTCCCTCGATCGCGTTGGCGGGAATCGTGGGGTCGCCAACGCCAACGATGGGGCCGGTCATCGGCCCGTCGGGAGGTGGGGGGAGCCCCGGGCGGGTTTTCGAGTCCTGCGAATCGGTTGGTGCCTCGGATTGCCCTGTGCACCCGATCGTCGTCAGCACCAAAAGCCCTACTAGCGCGCAACCTGCCTTCGCCATCCGTTCCTCCAATCGATTTGGGATTAGTTCTCTGCGGACCGCGGGCCCACGTGGGCTCGGAGTGGCTGAGCTTGCTGTGGTTGTCCGCAGGGGTGCCAAGAGCTGAGTTGTCGACGTTTGGGCGGCTCAGTCCCGAATCTCGGGTGCGGCTGCCAACAGCTGCTCCATCTCGTCGATCCGCTCGATGAGCCCGGTGGTATAGAGCGGCAAGTCCGTTCCGAGCTCGTTCGCGATCGGGGAGTCGGGGTTGCGGTCGACGTGCCGTACCAAGTTGTTCGCCCAAGTCCGAAAGTCTTCGTTTTGTCGGGTGACGCCACTGTTCGTGCCGTTGTCCCACGACGCCCCGTCCCCGAGTCGCTGGATCTGCAGCAGCAGCAGGGTGCGCATCACGTTGCCGAGCAGCCGCCGCGCCTTGCCGGCCGAGGGCTCGTCTTCGTCGTCGTAGCGGACGACCAGTTCGCGAGTGAACAGGTTAGTCGCGTCCAGAAGCGGACTCGTTGCTCCGCTCACGAAGTGACCGGTGTCGGGGTAACCCTCTTGAGCGGCGACCGCCCGATAGTGTTCCTGGGTGCCGAGGCGATGCAGTGCGAAAAACGGGCGGTGGAAGGAGCGGTGTTCGAACGTCAGGACCTGCCAGTAGTGCAGCTTGTTTGTGCCCTGATCTACCTGACGCATGGCGAGCGCAGGGTCATACACCTGCCCCAGCGTGAACCAGGCGTGCGCAATTTGCCGGGGAAGCTGTCTCAACTCGCCGGTCTCCATGTCGGTGGTCGGAAGCTCCGCGAGCGCGGCTTCGGGGAACGCTGCGATGATGGCGGCGCCGGCCTCCTTCCCTCCTGGTGCGTTCGGATAACAAATGGCTTCCGCATGCTCGCCGGCGAGCGAAAAGAACGGATTCAACCCACCGCTCGGCTCGGAGAGTGCGTTTGCGAGCGGGGCGAGGCTGAGGTCTAGTGTCTCGTCCCCTGCGAGAAGCGCACGACGCATCACGTGCATGGTCACGAACTGCCCGCGGCGCTTTCGGAGGCTCAGGTCGTGCAGGTAGTCGCCCGCCTGAGTGTATCTCCGGCACGATTGAATCCGCACGCTGTGGGTTTCTTGGTACCCACCGTCGTTGTTCATTCGCTCGAAGTTCTCGACCAGCGCGACGAGGTGTTCGTCGCTCGGGTCCGCAATGTAGGCGTCGGAAAGGCCGTACCACTCGTCCATGTGCTCGGCGTTCGGTCGGAACCCAATCGGCGGCATATGGTCGTTCATGGTCGCGTGGGGGTCGCCGTTGAAGCCGTCTTCGGTCCAGCGTGGAAGGGCGATGCCGATCCGGAGGTTCCGAAGGTCGGTCTCGACCACTTCCTGCATCGCGAGTTCCGCGTCTTCGATCGTCCGGACCGTGGTCGTGATTCGATACCCCATGGCTTCGAGCTGCTGCCCAAACGCGAGGTCCTGGGCCGCGGCGCTGTCTCCCGGCAGAACCGTGCCACCGGGCTGCAGGGGCCGGTATTGGGGATGACAAGGTTTGCGGATGTTGAAGTGGCGGCGCTGGGCGTGAATGAACTTCACGATCTTCAAGACATCCTCGGTCTCGAGGTGAAGGCGACCGCGCCTCATGATCGCGTGGTCGGGCAGCCCCATGATCGCCACGTCGAAGCCGTCCACGGTGTGGCAGTTCGCGCAGGCGACGCCCGCAGGGTCTGGTTTCCGCCAAAGGTCGAGCCCCTCTGCTCGCGCTTGCGCGACTTCTGCGTCCGTCCAACTCCACTCATCGGTGAGTTCTCCGGGGTCAGAGGGCTCGCGCGAAGGATCGATGAGGGCGCGGTAGTCCGCGCGAAGGTCGTCGGTCGAGATCGAGGCCGGAGAAAATACCGGCATCGCCTCACCACGCCCGTCTCTCACCACGCCGACGAACTCATCTTCGCTGAGCGCTCCCGGCAGTGCAGGGTAGAGTGAGTTCCCCTCGCCCTCCGGGCCATGGCAAGCCGCGCAGTGGGTTGCAAACCCCATCGATAGCCCAGAGCTTTCGCTCGTCGGTTGGGCGGACGCAGTGCCCACGGTGAAGGGAATCGTCTCGACGGTGGGGCAGCCGAGCACCCCGTGTTCTCCAGTCAGCGGAGGGTCGACTTCGGGATCAAACGGACGTTCCGGTGTGCGGGTCGACGGATGTTCGGGTTCGACCGGTGTCGTTTCGGACGGCCCATCGGTGGTGCCCATGCAACCCGTAGAGAGCAGAAAGGCACCGAACGAAACCCCGACAGCGACGGTAGACTTGGTCATCTTGTCTGCCTGAGTCGCAAGACAGAGCGCGTCGGATCACCCGAATACGCTGTACCAGCGAGATAGCTCCGACATGTGGGGGCGACACCGTGCGTGGGTTCCGGCCCGCCGGGAGTGTTGAGATGAGCTCTAACGGCACACCCGCTGAGTTACGACGCGGGACGGGTTGTCGACTTCGAATCCGACGACCGCTCCACCGGCAACGGCTTCGAGCGCCACGTCCGACTCCGCGCGTAGATTCGCTGCCCCGAGAGGCATCGGCGAGGCGCCGACAAAGAACAGCTCTACGTCTCCTGCCTCCAGTTGCCAGGCGAGCACCGGCGGATCGGTGCCATGCTGGTCGAGCTGGAGTTCACGAATAGGGCCCGTCGTGATTCGCGTCACGGTGGCCTCGCGAGTGAAGTCCGCTTGGAGACGCACGAGCTCGAGTTCACCGTCTGCTGCGAGCGCCAGCAGCGGCGGGTTCCCGTCGATGAAGGCCGCGTGGTCGGCCTCGCCGAACCGTTGGGTTTGAAGATGGGCGCCCGAGCCAAACTGTTCGAGACGGATGTTCTCACCCTCATCGACGAGCACCCACGCCGTCGCCGCGGCCGGGACGATGGCCAGCGGAGTGGGAATGGCGTCGGTCTCCAGGAGGGCGATATCCGTCGCTCGGCCGTCGACGAGTCGTCCGACTCCGATCGCCCGGGCGACCCGCCAAGCGAGCCAGGGCGGAGCCCCCTCGGCCGCCGCGATCTTCGGAGTTTCGTATCCCCGATTCTCGGTCGCGTCGACCGCCTGCGTCAGGTCAACGACTCCGCGCATCGGGGCGGGGTCGATGCGGGCAGAGAACACCCGAGCCTGGGCGTCGAGGCGTCGCATGAAGGTCAGTTGATAGCCCCCGTCCTCCAGCCACAGCCCCTCAAGGTCGTTGAACCGCCCTGGATCGAGCGGTGCTGGACCGAACTCGAGTCTCGCATCGAGGCCAAGTTCGGCCAGCGTAAGCGTCTGATCGCTTCGAAGAAAGATGCCGAAGCCTTCCGATCGGGGAACGAGATCGAGGAGATTGGAGCCGCTTCCGAGGGTGAGCACGACCTCGCGGGGACCATCGCACGCCCGTTCGGTTCCGGCGGCTTGGGCGAGAAGCTCAGTCTCTGTGCAGGCGGCGGCCCCGGTCGCGAGCGTGAGTGCAAGAGCCACCTGGGCACGATGCATCCTTCGAACATAGCAGCTGCCGCCCTCGAAATTTTAGTGATCCAACCTGGTACCTTTTTCCGACTCCGTCGCCATGCACCTCGTCCGCCCTTCCTCTCTTCCCTCTCCGCCGGAGCCGCGGGAGGACGAGCTCGGGGAGCTGGTGGAGGCCACCCTCAAAGGCGATCGGGGGGCGGCACGGGAGCTCTTTGATGCGGTGGCGCCGATTTTTCTCCGCGCGGCCCGGTCGACGCTGGGCGCCAAGCATCCCGAGGTCGAGGACTTCGTTCAGGATGCGTCGCTCCGATTCTTCCGCAGCCTCGAGGGCTTTCGGGGCGAGTCGAGGATTCGACGTTATGCGTACCGGATCGGATGCAATGTCGCCGTCGACTGGATCCGGACGACCACGAGCAAGAAACGAGCACGGATCGATGTGGAAATCCCAGAGCACCTCTCGTCCAACGACAACCCGGCGGCGGAGCTTCATCGCCAGCGCATCATCGAGCTTCTTGCCGACACGCTCCCGAAGGAGCAGCTTCGGACCTTTGTGCTCTGGAGTGCGCTGGGCTGCTCGATTTCCGAAATCGCCGATGAAACGGGTGTACCGCGAAACACGGTGCGAAGTCGGCTTCGGTTGGCGAAGGAGACGCTTCGTCGAAAGCTTACCTCCAACCCTGCGCTCTTCACCCGATGGGAGAACACGCGATGAGTGACTTCCACTTGGAATCGTATGTCGAACGAGCACGTGACGGAACCCTCAGCGAGGAGGAGCAGGAGAAGCTTCGCGCCCACCGCGCGGAGTGCGTGATCTGTTGGGTTGAGCAGGAGATCGAGGCGGAAGGCACATCGCAACCCGAAGACGACGAGCTGTTCGATCGCGTGTTCGCTTCAATGTCGAGAGAGCTTCCGGAGCGTCGAAGAGCCTCTCCGTGGCGGTATGCACGGAGCGGCGCCGCGGTCGTCGCCGTTCTCGCGGTGGGCGGAGCCGCGGCGGCGGCGATTCCGGCGGTTCAGGAAGCACTCTTCAGCACCACGACCGTCGAGCCCCCCGAGCCGGCGCCGGTCGCTCCCGAGCTGACGGTTCCTCCGGCTCCTAGGACTCCGCCCGAAGACCCCGTCGAGCCCGAGCCGCCCGAGAGCGTCGAAGAAGTGGCTCCACCTCGTCCTCGCCCGACCCTGAGCGAAGAAGCGCTCTTCCGTGAGGCGGGGGAAGCTCGTCGGCGAGGCAACGACGCGCGAGCCATCGCCCTCTATCGTCAGCTGCAGCGCCGTTACCCGCGTTCGGCGCGGGCTCGCACGTCCCGGGTGAGTTTGGGTCGCCTGTTCCTTCGCTCGGGGCGCGCACAAGCCGCCCTTCAGCAGTTCGATGGCTACCTGGCCGCCAGCCCGAGCGGTTCCCTCGCCGAAACCGCGCTCGTCGGCAAGGCACGAGCGAATGCCCAGCTTGGTCGCCACGCCGCTTCGAGAGGCGCGTGGCAAGAGCTGCTCGCGCGATTTCCGGACTCGCTGCAGGCCGACCGGGCGCGAGAAGTGCTCGAACGTTAGAAGTTTTTTGAAAGGCCGGCGTCCGGGCTCGACAACGGCAGGCGTTCGAAGCTCGGCCGGAGGGCCCCCGGGCGAGAGCGACGTTGCGGGACGCCAACGGACGACCTAGCGTTGCCACATGCGGAGGAGCGACAGGAGCAGTTCGGTGTGAGCTTCGGCCAGTCCGAGCGCGGGCGAAGGAGCGCCGTGGATGCGTTTGCTCGCCCGGCGATGAGTGCGCGCGGCCCGCTCTTCGTTCCATAAGGCGCGCCGCTCGTGAACGGTGAGACACGACCAGTAGTGATGACGGCTTCGGGTTTGGTCGCGGATATCGGCGTGGAGCGAGGCGATCACCTTCGGTCGGAGCTCTTTCTGCGCCTCCTTGCTCAAATCCGGGAGCAGCGCATGCCAGCCGCGAAGTCGAACGTCGGTGGCCTCACCGTCGAGCCGCTGCACGAACGCGTCCGCCCAGCCTCGGGCGCGAACGCCCTTGAGCACCCAGGGGTAGGAAACGGCTCGAGGGTTCTCGTCGAGTCGAGCGTACAGCTCGTCGAGGGTTCCAACGACGAGGGCCTTTCGAATGGCGAGCATCGATCGGGGTGGTGGAGTGCTCTTCCGGAGAAGCGCTCGTTCACCGTCCAGATCGCCAAGCATCCGGAGCCGCTCGGCCATCTGCGCGACGATTGCGTGGCGCTCAGAATCGACGGCGAAGTCGGCGAATTCGCGAACTTCGTTGGCCTCCATCCAACGTGCCGCGACGTCGAGGACGGCCCACGCGTCATTCTTTGGAGGAGAGCTTCGAAGGTGTTCGAGCACGAGCCGTCGATCTTCTTTGGACGTGGGGTCGTCGGGGAGGTTGTCTTTCAAAACGTCCGTCGCGCGTTGAAGAGGCGTGCGGTCCGCTCGGCGCCTTCGCGCCCGAACGGCGTTCCGCGCCACGGGAGGAAGTTCTTCGAGGCGAATGTGGCCGAGTCGATCCTCCGCCAGTAGCTTTCGTGCGATCGCCTCCGCTTCCGCGGTCGGCAGGGCATCGAGCAATGTCCCCGCGCAGCCCATGCCTGCGGTCAGCTTCGGATGGGCCCACGCGGCGCGGGCCGCCGCGTGTCGATCGGACGCGTTCGGTGCACTCTCCATCAGTCTTGCCAGGGCCCAGACGGCTCTTCCGTCTTCGCGGACATCGCGCAGGGCTCGAAATGTGCGACGCCACAACGCGGGCGCGTCCCTCGCTATGCGGGTGGCCAGCTCCCACTCGTGGGCACCGAGCGCCAGGTCGAGGGCGACGCTCCACGACTCGGTGCGTAGCGGGTCGTCGAGTGAATTCGAAAGCTCGTGCAGTAGGTGCACCCATACGCTCGGCTCGGTGACCGCTCGATGGCCCAAGCGCCCCGCGACGTACGCCTGTTGCTCGCGGTCCGTAAATGCGACCCGCCATTGGGGGACTGCGCAGAGCGATGGCACAAGGGTGGGGTTTGCGCGCGCTTTGCTCAGCACTGCCTTTCGAACTGCATCGTCGGGTTGGCGGACGAGGAGAGGCACGATCGCGGACAAGATGTGGCCCCACTTGACCGGGGTCGGGGCCTTGGCGTGGATTTCATGCCACACGAGATCGCGGGCTTCCTTGGCCGATGTATCGTCCAAGTGAGCCGCCAGGTTTCCCAACGCCTGAAGGAGGCCCGCGTAGAGTGCATAGGCGTTTGCGTACTTTGAGAGGTCTTTGGCGGCAGCCCGGACGAGGTCGAGGACATGAAGCCCCAAGGCCGGACTCGGCGCAGCCATCGAAGCGTGCCGAACGAGCGGCGCGTCGGCGATGGTGAGCGCTGGGAGGTGGGCGAGGACCGCCTCCGGTTGCTTGAGGGTGTCAATAAGCCCGGTGAGTCTGGTCCCCAGGGGCTCTTCCTTCCCAAGTTCGAAGAAGGAGAGCACGGCCTCCAACCGATCGTTTCCCACATGTCGGGCGTGGGCGAGGAGCGCCTCGTCGTCGAGAGCGAGGGCCGCGCGAGCCATCGACGCCGCGACCTCCGACCCCGCCGCACGAGTGTTCTCTACGAAGGGATAAGGGCTGTGCAGTACGCGGGCAAACAGCGATTGGCAGAGCATCGGAAGGCCGCTCCGCGCGGCCGCTTCGGCGAGGTCGAGGCGCGGATCGGTCTGTCCGTCATCGCAATCCCAGAACAGTTCGTCGTCCGGCGCGATCCACCCGACGAGTACCTCGAGCCAACGCATCTGCTCGTCTTTGGGAAGCATCGCGGCGGCGGTGACCGCACTCGGAAGGTACGCAGGGTCGGGGGTTCGGGCGACGAGATACTCGCGGAGCCGCCCCTGGACTCTCTTCCTTCCTTTCGGCGACAGGTCGGCGAACACCGAACGAACGTTCGGCGGACGGAGTGTTCCCCCAATCGGAGATAGCGCCCAGTCGATGGCTTCCTCTTCCAGGCCCATCCTCATCAGTCGACGCGCGACCGCTTCGCATGGCCAAGCATCGCGCTCGCCTCGAGGAGCCGTCGCGAGAAGCGCATTGAAGCCGCGTTCGTCGAGCACTTCGAGGAGCGCACGAACGGTTTGAGCATGGTCCCAGTGACTTGAAATCGCTCCGAGGCCATCGATCGCCGCCTGCTGGCTCCGGAGGCCGAGCCGAACACTCTCGGCGCGGGTGTCCTTATCGATGGTTTCTTCGTCTTGCGCCGAGAGAGCAGCGAGGGCCGCACAGTAGAACTGCAGGCTCGCTGCGTCATCGCTCCACCGCTTTGCCTGAAGCCGGTCGGCCTCAGCCCAAATGGTCATCACGTCCGCGACAAACCCGGTGCGCCCGCGCTCGGATTCCTCCCACGCTCGAAGCCAACGACCGTCGAGTACTGCGTGCAGTTCATCGACCGCGGCCCCGCCGTTCACGAGGTGCACCACGAGTCCATTCAAGAGGTAACCGGTGTGACCGTTCGCGGTGCCCCGAGCAAGAAGCAGTCCGCGTTCTCGTCGCAGAACTTTGGCAAACGCGCTTCGAAGCTCTAGTAGAAGCGCGGCGGGGACGAGGCGTTGCACCTCTTCGCCGATGCGTGGATGGGCGAGGGTGAGCCCCGTGGAGGTGGAGATAATGAATCGGCCGGCCCGGTGAAGGGCTTGCTCAAGGATGGTCGAGTCGAGACCCGTCACTTCGGTGAGAAGGGTTTTTGGCATCGGCGCCACCGCCTCGGCGAGCGCCCCGAGGGCGCGGCTCGTGTGTGGGTCCAGGGTCGCTTCCAGGTTCCACTCCAGAAGGTGTGGTCCTGCTTCCGCCGCCATCGACACGAGAAGCGGGTCTCCGCCGGTGTGGTTCATGACGTCTGCAGCCTGGGCCGGGTCGGGAAAGAGGTCTGCGACCGCTCTCCGCGACAAGTTGCCTGGCGAGATGACGGTGATGTCCCTCCAGTCTAGGTAGCGCCGCCATCCTTCCGCATTTCGATCGATCTGCTCCCGAACGCCGATGACCACTCTGGCGGTGGGAGAGAGGGATCGAAGGTCGTCCACGAGGCTTGGATCGCTTAGTTCATCGAGGCCATCGACCACCACGATCGCTTCGCCGGTGGCGGCGAGGTCAACCCAGTTCCCTGGTGCGCTTTGAGGACCGGCGATGGTCTTCAGCCGGCCTCTGAGTAGCGCCCGAACCACATCACCGCGGGCGAGGTCGTAGTGGACGCTGACCGGGGCCCAGGCCACGGGCTCTGCCTGCGCGCGGGCCCACTGAAGGAGAAGCGTCGACTTTCCCATGCCAGCGGGGGCGACCACGAGGGCTCGTGAGAGCCGGGCCCCGCGCCACGCATCGAGGGCGGCGAGTTCGGCTTCTCGGCCGACGAACGGCCGGGCCAAGAAGTCGCTCGCAAACGCCCGTGCCCGCTGGGACCCGCGGGCCCCTTGAAACCGCAAACAGTCGATTTCGTTGAGTGCCTTGTCCGAAAGCATGAGGGCTTTGGAGGTCTGTACTCAACTCGTGGCGATTTCTTTCACGCCGGGTCCGGGCGGGACGTCTCAGTGGTGTCCGGTCCGCGGCTGCCGGCGGTTCGAAACGGCACGCCCGCGGGTGGATCGGTGGGGCGCGACGGGACATTTCCATTCCTGCAGCTAATGGGCGCGAAGTGGGGACACGGTGCGAACTCGACCGACCAACGGTCGGGTCTGATCCTTGATCTTCGGGGTCCCGAGATTCCAAGGTCGGTCCGATCTGAGAAGGGATTTCTTATTTCGGGGACGGATTTCGGGCGTCAGAAGTGGAAGCGTCTCATCGAGACGTTCATGAGGAGGCCGACGCCGATCATGATGGTGAGCACGCTCGAGCCGCCATAGGAGAAGAGCGGAAGGGTCATTCCGACGACGGGGAGAACACCGCTCACCATGCTCACGTTGATCATCGCGTGCCAGAAGATCATCGCGCTCACCCCAACGGCGATGACCGCGCCGAAGCGGTCCTTGGCCTGGCTTGCGATCTTCAGGCCCCACAGGATGATGAACATGTATAGGCCAAGCATGAACAGGACGCCGAGGAGCCCCTGTTCTTCTGCCCACACCGAGAACGGGAAGTCACTGTATTGGTCCGGCAGGAAGCCGTGCTGGTTCTGGGTTCCTTCGAGGAACCCCTTGCCCGCCACCCCGCCGCTTCCGATCGCGACCTTCGATTGATGGGCGTGATAGCCGATGCCCTCGAGGTCGACGTCGGGATTCATGAACGCGATCAGTCGATCCTTCTGATAGCTCTGAAGAAGATACGTCCACGTGAGCGGCGCACTGAGAATGAATGCGGTGGCTAGGGTGACGAGCGAGCGCAGCTTCAACTTCGTCAGGACCATGATGGTTCCGAAGATGAACGCGAGAATCATCGCCGTACCAAGATCCGGCTGAAGCAAGATCAGCGTCATCGGAACCGCCAGGATGAGCCCCGGAATGACGAGATCCTTGAGGGTTCGACCGTCGGTCTTGGGGTCGTTATGGAGATATTTGGCAAGAGCGATGATCAGAAAGATCTTCATCAGCTCGCTCGGCTGGAGCGTGAACGACCCAAACTCCATCCAGCGAGTCGACCCACGAATGGTCTTTCCCAAAAGGAACACGAGCAGCAGAAGCACGATGCCCGCGCCGTAGGCGACCCACCCGTGACGCTCGTAGTGCCGATAGTCGATTGCGGCCACTACCACCGCCACGCCGGTCCCCAGCGTGAGCCAGTAGATCTGCTGAATGTACAGGTCGCTCAGCGCAGGCCCCGCCGCGCTGGTGGCGCTGTAGAGATTCACCACGCCGATCACCGCGATCGCTGCCGCGGACACAAAGAGCGCCCAGTCGAACTGGTCCTTGAAGCCGCGAACCAAAGTGGCCATTTACTGCCGCCCCCGCTGCACTAGGTCGGCCGACGCGGTGGTCGGCGGTTCCTCGACGGCGAGATAGTCTTCCACGATCTGAATCGCGATCGGTGCGGCATAGCGCCCGCCGCCGCCGCCGTGCTCGACGAGCACCACGATCGCAATCTCCGGGTCGCCAGCCGGTGCAAATCCCGCAAACCATGCGTGGGCACGGTTGAAGTACCATACCCGCCGCTCGTCCTCGCCGCGGCGCGGGCGCCGTCGCGCCACCTGCGCGGTTCCGGTCTTGCCGGCGATCGGAACGCCATCCGAGAGATGCGCTCCAAACGCAGTGCCCGTAGGGTCATTCACCACGCCGTAGAGACCGTCGACGACATACGCGAGGTGCTCGCGGTCGATGCTCACCCGCCGCCGGACTCGCGGCTCGAACTCTTCGATCGTCGCCCCGTCGGCGTCTGGTGCGCTGATCCGCTCGACGACCTGCGGCACGTACAGGGTGCCCCCGTTGGCCATCGCCGAGTACGCGAGGGCCAGCTGGAGGAGCGTAGCGCGCGTATTGCCCTGACCGATCGCGGCGTCGAGGGTGTAGCCGAGTCGAAAGCGACCAAAACGATCCGCGTACCATTCACGTGACGGGAGAAAGCCGGTCGCCTCACTATTGATGCCTACGCCGGTGCGGTCTCCGATGCCGAAGTCGCGGCCCACCTGATTGAGCCGCTCGAGCCCGACTTCTTGGGCGATCGTCCAGAAGTACACATTGCACGACTGAACGAGAGCCTCCCGCATGTCCACTTCGCCATGCGCTGCGGTGCAACGCTTTCGCTCGTTCCCGATCTCCCAGTAGCCGGGGCAACCAACGCGCGCCGCCGGGTTGACGATGCCGTTCTGGAGGCCGGCAAGCGCGGTGATCGGTTTGTACGTTGACCCAGGAAAGAAGCTCTCATAGACCGACTTGTCGATGAGGGGCCGAAACGGATTCTCGCGGAGCTCGGCGAAGCGTTCCTGCGTGAGCCTCCCGCTCATCTCGTTAAGGTCGTACGACGGCTTCGAGTACATTGCGCGAACGCGTCCGGTTCGGACATCCACCACCACCGCGGCCCCTGACGGATGGCCTCGAAACGTGCGGTCGATGCTCCGCATCAGCTCCATGTCGAGCGTGAGCTGAATGTCGCGACCGGGGACGGCTTCCTGAAAGAAGAGCTCCTCGCGCCGACTGTCCCGGCGCTCGCCGGTGGCGTTCACGAGAATACGCCGCTCCCCGTCGGTGCCCCGGAGATAGCTCTCCCAGGCGCGCTCGAGCCCGGTTCGGCCGATCCGGTCCCCTCGGCGGTAGCCCTGGCCCGACAGCGCCGCGAGGTCCTCGGCGTTGACCTCATTGAGGTAGCCGAGGGTATGTGCGCCGAGCGTTCCGTACGCGTAACGACGCACCGGTTCGGCCACCACATCGACCGCTCGCAGCTCCCGGGCATGGGTTCGAAGCGCCGACATCTGATCCCGGGAGATCTGCGTGAACATCTTGATTTGATGCGTTTGCCGCCGCTCAGGGATGTCCTGAAGGCGCTGGCGGAAGTCGATCGCTTCCTCGTCCGAGAGCGCCATCAGGTCGATCACTCGCTGAACGTCTTCGGCTCCGCGAAGCAAATGGGGAATGATGTAGACGTTGTACGAAGGCTCGTTCGACGCGATCTCTCGCCCTTCGGTATCGCGGATCACTCCCCGGGTGGCGGGAAGGGTTACCCGTCGGGTGATGTTCTCTTCCGCGATCGCGGCGTACTCGCCGTGGTCGAGCACCTGAAGCTGCACCATTCGGGTAGCGAGCACCGCAAAGGTGATCACCACAACCAGCGCCATCCACTTGTAGCGCTTCTTGAACTCGCCGACCTCGCGGCGCTGCGAGAGCAGGTTGCTCATTGCGGCGCCACCACTTTGTCGTCCTGATTTCGATCGTCGCGCTTGGTGCTCGACCAGCCTTCGAGCCAGCGGACAGCGCGGAAAATGATCGGAGACAAAAGCGCGGTGGCGATGGCGGGGAACAGCAGCGTCAGGCCAGTCTCACCAAGGGTGCTCGTGGGAAACGGCTTTGCCTGCTCGAAGATCGCGCGGAGCGCGAGGATCATTCCTCCGGTCAGGATGCTCACCACGAAGGTGAGGACGATCTGAAACACTGGGCCTCGCATGAAGAAGCGAAGGCCGGCAAATCGAGCAAGCAGAAATGTGGCCACGAGGGTGAACGTCTGGAGGCCCATCGGGCTTCCGCAAAACGCATCCAAAAGGTAGCCGAGCACAAACGAGATGGCGGCACCGCGAACCACGTGGACGTCGTGTTTGACGCCAAGATAGATCACGATCGGCAGGAGCAGGTTCGGCGCGAACGCATAGATCGGAAGGAGCGTCGCCACCGTCGACTGAAGGACGAGGAGGCCAATCCCGAAGGCGATGAGGCCGACGTTCCTCACAGCTCCTCTTCGGTCCGGGTGCGCTCTACGACCGCGCGTTCTCGGGAGCCCGCGGTCAACACCAAGACCTCTTCCAGCCGTGAAAAGTCGACCGCTGGCTCGACCTCGACCTCCTGAAACAGGCCGAACTCTTCGCGGCGAATCTCACGGACATAGCCGACCAGAATCGCTGCAGGGAAGCGGCGCCCGTAGCCGCTGGTGTACACCTCGTCGCCCACCGCAAGCTCTTCCGTCCGCTCGAGGTCTTCGACCTGGCAGAGGTAACGCGCGTCGTCGCCGGTGCCGACGAGTGTGCCGCGAGCGCCGCCTTCTCCGATGACCACGTCCACCGCGGAGGTTTGATCCACGGTCAGAAGCACGTCGGAGTAGCGACCCGCGGTGCGACGAATCTGTCCGACCAGACCCTCGCTCGATACGACGGGCATCCCTTCCCGGACGAAGTCTCGCTCGCCCCGGTCGAGCCGCACCCGCACGACGCGAAAGTAGCGGGAGACCTCTTTTCCGATCACCTGGGCGGTGAGGACTTCGCCTCCGAGCTGTTCGCGAAGGGCCAGGAGCTCTCGAAGCCGAATGTTCTCGGCGGCCTCCCGCTGAAGCTCCGCCGCCTCCTGTCGAAGCCGAGCGTTTTCGGCGCGGAGCCGCTCGTTGTCTCCGCGCACGTCCACCAGCCAGACGTATTCTTCGATCACCGCCGATACGCCGTGGGAGACTTCGGTCGCCACCCACTGGATCGGGGCGCTGCCCTGAAGCACGAGCTCGTCGAGCCAGTTGGTTTCTTCCGGGGCGGTCAGGTTCGCCTTCAGAAAGAAGAAGGGGACCGCCACCAGGGCTGCCACGATCGCCGCGTCACGAAATCTCCGAAACCAGTTCACGATACCGCCCGCGAACGCCTGGCCTCCCCACCGGGGGAAGACCTACGAGATGGTGACCTCTTTCAGGAGATCGAGATGGTCGAGCGTCTTGCCGGAGCCGAGCACGACCGCCGAAATCGGGTCGTCGGACACCATCACGGGCAAGCCCGTCTCTTCGCGAAGGAGCACGTCGAGGTCCTTCAGGAGTGCACCGCCGCCGGTGAGCACGATCCCCTTATCGACGATGTCCGCCGAGAGTTCGGGTGGCGTGCGCTCGAGCGCCGTCATCACCGCTTCGACGATCGCATTGATCGGCTCGCTGAGGGCATCGCGAATCTCGTCGCCGTTTACGATGACCGTTTTTGGTACTCCGGCAACCAGATCCCGGCCCTTCACCTCCATGGTGTCGACTTCTTCGCCGGGGTGCGCGTTGCCGATCGTACACTTGACCCGCTCCGCGCTCTGCTCGCCGATGAGCAGGTTATACTTGCGCTTCATGTACGCGATGATCGCGTCGTCCATCTTGTCGCCGCCCACCCGAACCGATTGCGAGTAGACGATGCCGGCCAGCGAGATCACTGCGACCTCGGTGGTGCCGCCGCCGATGTCGACGACCATGTTTCCGCTCGGTTCGGTGATCGGTAGGCCAGCGCCAATCGCGGCGGCCATCGGTTCTTCGATCAGAAAGACTTCCCGCGCCCCCGCGCTCTCCGCCGACTCTTTCACCGCGCGCTTTTCGACCTCGGTGATGCCGAAGGGCACGCAGATGATGATGCGGGGCTTGACCAGGGTCCGCCGGTTATGCGCCCGGCTGATGAAGTAACGAAGCATCGCTTCGGTGATCTCGAAGTCCGCGATCACGCCGTCCCGAAGCGGCCGCACCGCGTGGATGGTGCCGGGGGTTCGGCCGAGCATGTCCTTGGCTTCTTTGCCCACCGCGAGGACCTTCTTGGCCCCCCGGGTGTCGCGCTGGACCGCCACGACCGACGGCTCGCAGGACACGATACCCTTGCCTTTCACGTAGATAAGGGTCGTCGCGGTTCCGAGATCAATCGCGAGATCGTTGGAGAAAAGACCGTAGAGCCAATCGAACAGCACGTGGGATCAACCTGGTTCAAGCCCGAAGGCAGAAAGCGCGAGCAGAGCACGCGCCCAAGGAAGGTCTAAGTCGTCGAAAGAAAAGGGACTTTCGTCTTTTGCGCCGAAAAGACCATCCTACGTATCACTAGAGTTCGACCCGATCAAGCGGACCGAAGGATCAGGAGCGGCCCAAGGACGTCCGATCGCGCGGATCTTATTCCCCCCAAGGCACGATGCCGGGGGAGATATTTCGTCCATCCGGAAGATCGTAGGAAGGTTCAGAATTCCAAGCAGATAGCGGCCCTGCTGCGCAGTTCCGTGGTCGCATCGGCAAGGAATCTAGGCTAGATCCCAATTCCGTTGGCCGATGAGGTTCCAAGCGATGTGGTGCGAAAGGTCGCTTCGAAAGAAGGCGCGAATCGACCGGTGAGCGACGCTCCCGGACCGGCTACCGAACCTCCGGCGCCGCCTCCCGAGGCGATGATGAAGCGTGCGCTCACCAAGGCACAGCAAGAGATCGACGCTCGAGAGCTATCGGAGGCCGAGCAGCGCGGAGTGGAAGCGAGTGCGCTCGTGGAGCGGGCCAAATCCGGCGACCCGCGCGCCTTCGAAGAGCTCGTGCGTCGCTATCGGCCGCGCATCTTTGCCTTGGCGCTCCATTTGACGGGCCGGCGGAGCGACGCCGACGACATCACCCAAGACGCGTTTCTCCGCGCCTACGCCAAGATTCAGTCCTTCCAGGGACGGAGCGAGTTCTTCACCTGGCTCTATCGCATCGCCCTGCATCGAGCGCTGAACATCAAGCGCAACCGTGGGCGGCGCAAGACGGTGGACATCGAGGACCCGCGCATCGAAATCGCCGTCAAGGTCGATGCGCAGGGCGACCCGCGCCGTGCCCTCGAGCTTCAGGACACCTACGCCCATCTGCTGGCCGCGTTTGATTCGCTCTCGCCGCTCCTCCGCACCACGGTGGTCCTCACGGTCCTTCAGGGCCTGAGCTACAAAGAGGCGGCCGTGGTGCTCGACTCGACCGAGGGCACGATCGCATGGCGCGTTCACGAAGCCCGAAGCCAGATGAAGGGCACGATGGAGCGGCTCCAGCGCGAGCCGACCACCAGTCTGGTGCGAAGCCGCGCCAAAAAAATCAGCGACGAGCATGAGCTCAACGGCTTGGAGGCGGCGCTTGCGCTCCTCGTGCCGTCGATCGAACCGAACACACCCACACCCACCCGCTGAGATCGTGCAAGCCGCGATCTCTGGGATCGCGTCCCTAGGGAAGGGCATTGGCGCATCGGTGCGCAGAAGTAGACTCGGCCGGATGAATCGACTCTTCGGATTGAGCCTAGCGATGTTCGTTCTCATGGTCGCGCCAACCGCCGAGGCGCAGGACCCGGTGCACGACAGTATTTACCTTCGGGGCAGCCTCGGTGTGGGCTTTGATGTGTTCATCTTCGACGACGACGCGCTCGAGGCGAATATCACCGGCTTCATTCTGCCGATCGAGCTCGTGGCCGGCTACGCGGTCATTCCCAACCTCATCGTGAACTTTCACGCGGTGCTCCTGCCACAGCTTGCGGGCGGTGGGTCCGTGGAGTCGCCGCTTGGAGAAACGGACATCGACGGAGTCACGGGCTTCGGGTGGTTTGTCGGTGCAGGCGGCACCTACTACCTGACGCCGATCGATATTTATTTCGGCGCGTCGATCGGCTTCGGCGAAGTGGACGGTGAGCTCGAGATCGGGTCGGTGGAAGCCGATATCGATACCGACATCGGATTCGGCTTCAACCTCACGGCCGGGAAGACCTTTCCGTTGTCGCCCGAGCTCAGCGCGGGGGTCGGGTTCGTGTTTCAGTTCCTGACGCTTCCGCCCGACGTGGGCGACGGGGACAATACGGTCGGCCTGTTCTTCGGCCTGATGGGGACCGTCACCCTAAACTGAAACGAAAAAGGGCAGCTCCGTGAGGAGCTGCCCAAGGTCACCTGCCGAGGCGCCTATTTGCCCTGCGTCTTTTGCGCCTTCTCCTTGGCGTCGGGGGCCTTTTTGTTCCAGCCGTATCCAATCTGCGCCTTGATGAGGCCCTTGGTACCGTCGCCGACAAGCTTGTCGACGGTGTAGCCGAACATCGACTGAAGGTCTTCGACATGGGCCGCGGTCTGGTCGTCGAACTCGCCGCTGTAGCCCTGGTCGTAGCCGAGCTTCTTCAGGCTTGCCTGAAGCGCCCAGACGTCGGTACCGGTCGCGCCCTTGCGGAGCAGCTTGTCGCCAAGCGCCTTGTCGGTCCCCGGTTCTTTCCCAGCTGCCTTGAGGGCCTGTTCAACGGCGCCTTCGGCGTACCGGTTCCAGCCGTACTCGACTTGCTTGTCGATCAGGCCGGAGGTCCCGTCGCCGACGAGGCCGTCGACGGTGTAGCCAAAGAGCGACTGGAGTTCGGTCACCGCGTCGGCGGTCTGCTTGCCAAAGACTCCATCGACGTCGAGCTTGAACCCGAGCTTCGCAAGCTTCTTCTGTAGGGCAGTGACCTCATCACCGCGCGATCCTCGCTGTAGCAGTCCCATGCTGTGCTCCTTTTCCCCAAACTGCCGCGAGGGAAGCAGACGGACCGGATCGATTTCAAGGGGGATCCGTTCGTGATCGACATCGAGACCCGGGACGTGCTGGGCCTGCGCATGCCCGATGCGATCGCCACGGCCGAGATCGGCGGCTCGCTCTATCTCTTCGGCGCGAACGAGGGCGACGGCCGCG